>PLLV01000142.1 GCA_003142295.1 Syntrophaceae bacterium | reverse complement strand
ATGGTAAACGGAGAAAACAGGTTCACCCCCGTCTTCATCAAGGAATTTCTCCAGGTCTTCGATGAAATCGAGAAAGATAAGGCTGTAAATGCGGTTGTGATTGTTTCCACTGATGTGAAAAGCTGGTCCCAGGGAATAGACCTCATCTGGATGCAGGGCCGTATGGCCGAACAGGACCATCAGGCGATCCGCGATTTTCTGTATGGTCTGAACGATATTTTCAAAAGGATACTCCTCTTTCCTATGCCCGTCATCTGCGCCATCAACGGACACGCCGTAGCAGGCGGGGCTATTTTGTCCCTGGCCTGTGATTTCCGCTTCATGAGGGCCGATAAGGGATTCTTTTTCTTTTCCGAGGTCGATGTGGGCATTCCCTTCATACCGGGCATGATGGCATTTTGCCGGAAGGCCATTCCCGAATATAAATTCGAGGAAATGATGTACACGGGAAAGCGCTATGGCGCCCCCGAAATGGAAGCGCACCACGTCGTGATGAAAGCCTGCCCCAACGAAGAGGCACTGATGGCGGAGGCCATGGCTTTTGCCCGCACCTTCAATAAGAAACGTGGGGTCTTTGGTGAAATGAAACGGCGTATGCACAAGCACATCATTGAAATCATAGATAACGAAGACAAGGAATATATCGAGCCCCTTAAGATTCTATATGGAGACTAATATTTCCCCCCTTTGCAAAAGGGGAGTTGGGGGGATTTTAATTCGTCATTCCCGCTCCCCCACCTGTCATTCCCGCGAAAGCGGGAATCCAGTGATGTGTCATTTCGACCGAAGGGAGAAATCTATTTATTCGCCCCCTTTAACAAAGGGGGCACCGGGGGATTTTCACTTGTCATTCCCGACTCGATCGGGAATCCAGCCCCACTGTCGTTCCCGCCTCGATAAGCCTGCCCCGTACTTGATACGGGGGGAATCCAGTCTTCACACTGCATCAAAATATTTGTAGTCATTTAAGAAAATATGTATAGTCATCATAATAAAATAGGCGTGATGCTCCTCACACCCAACGGGAGGCGCGTCGCCGAGGACCGCAGAGACTGCTACTGGCTCCACGTCGTCACAGACTGCAACACCGCACTGACGCTTCAGGAACCAGTCCGCGATCCGGCAAAGTTCGAGTGGCATGAGGTAAAAAATGTTTCCCACTACTATCTCTCGGTGGACAGCATTGCCCAGCCCATGAGGGTGAGGGAAAAACAGACAACTTTCGGAGAAAAAGAACCATGAGATCCTTTGAACATGGCTATTATCTTGAAACGCCCCTTTCGCATTCGCTTCTCATGACAATGCGCTCGTTAGGAGAATTCAGAGGACGCCAGTTGCTTTATGTTGATCAGTTCCCTGAAGTCCTGGCGACATTGAGGCGCGTTGCCATCGTGCAGAGCACCGAATCGTCGAACAGAATCGAGGGCATTACTGTTGCACCTGGAAGAATGGAAGCCATTGTCTCAAAGAAAGCTAGACCGCGGGACCGTTCCGAGCAGGACGTCGCAGGATACAGGGATGTTCTTGCAGCCATCCATACCAACCATGCGAGGGTTGAAGTGTCAAACAGCCTCATCCTGGACTGGCATAAGGGACTTTACCGTTATTCCGACGAGCGCGGCGGCGAGTGGAAAAGCAAGGACAATGCGATTCTTGAGATCGCTCAGGATGGTCGTCAATTCATACGCTTTCAGCCTGTGTCCGCACTGTCCACGCCGGATTTTATGAACCGCCTGATTAAACTGTTCAAGCAGGCTGCGGAGAAGGCTGAAGCAGACCCTCTGCTGCAAATTGCTACCTTTGTTTTTGATTTCGAATGTATTCATCCTTTCAAAGACGGGAACGGACGCATAGGACGCCTGCTTACGCTTCTGCTGCTCTATCACGCCGGGTATGATGTCGGCAGATACATAAGCCTGGAACGCATCGTTGAAGACAGCAAGGATACCTATTACGAGGCGCTCAACAAAAGCTCTCAAGGCTGGCATGAGGGAAAGCATGATCTTCGTCCCTGGTGGAATTATTTCCTGGGAATGCTGATTGCGGCTTATAAGGATTTTGAAGACAGGGTCGGAAAGATAACGTCAGCACGGGGCGCAAAGAGAGAAATGGTGAGGAATGCCATTGAACGGTTGCCGAAGAAGTTTACGATTGGCGATCTCAGGCGGGCCTGCCCAGGTGTGAGCTACCCTACACTCCAGCGCGCTCTTGCCGATCTGAGAAAGGAAAAAAAGGTAAGGTGTCTCGGCAGAGGCCCCGATGCAGAATGGGAGAATATCAAAGGCTGATCATATAATCACGTCACGAAACAGAGATGTGATATGATTAAGTGCAATATGCTTACGCCCCCTTTCATAAAGGGGGTGAGAAGGAGAAAAGATTTCTCAGTCACTGCGTTCCTTCGAAATGACAAAAAAATAACATCTTTCCCGCCCTCTTTGACAAAGGGCGCCATTTGCTATATTAATACAGCTCATACCTGAGGAGACGGCATTCAATCGGCCCATTGAATAACACAAACCGACGTGACGCCTTGAGGCCGATGTATTTGGCCAGTTCCACATTCCCGGTCAATACAAAACCTGTCCATCCCCGGCAACGCTGCTTCATTACATCACCAATCTGACGATAAAGATCCTTGAGCTTCTCAACATCACCCAACCTTTTGCCGTAAGGGGGGTTAATTATCACCACTCCTTTATCACCTTCCGGCTTAAACTCATCCAAGGCCGAATGAAAGAAGTGTATCTGCCCTCCAAAACCTGCTGCATCAACGTTGCGACGTGCCAGTGTAAGCGCACGACTATCCTTGTCATATCCCGTAATTAGTCCGACAGGCAGCCTCTGAATACCTTTGTCAGCATCAGCCAAAATCCGATCCCATAATCCGGCGTCAAAATCAAGCCAGCGCTGGAAACCAAATGACCGGTGACGCCCAGGAGCCACCCGTCCTGCAAAAAACGCCGCTTCAATGGGAATGGTACCCGATCCACACATGGGATCAGCCAAGGGCATTGCGCCGTCCCAGCCGGTCAGAGCAATAACGGCAGATGCCAAGGTTTCCCGCAGGGGAGCCTCAGTGCGCTCAAGACGATAGCCACGACGATCAAGTGAATCGCCGGAACTGTCCAAAGATATCGTACAGACATTTTTTGCCATATGAATATTTATACGAACATCCGGTGATGATGTGTTCACGCTGGGACGAGTACCACAATGCTTGCGAATACGATCAACAATAGCATCCTTGGTCTTGAGAGCGACAAATCCGGAATGGGTGATAGCCGAATCCCGTAACGTACAGTCCACTGCAAGCGTCATGGAAGGCGTTATTAAATCATGCCAGATAATGCCATGCACACCGGCGTATAGTTCCTCAGGCGATGCGCAGGGAAACGTGGCTATATTTACCAATATCCGACTGGCGGTACGCAACCAGAGATTGGCGCGATACAGTCCGGCATGGTCGGTGACAAATGACACACCGCCCCGACCTGCGCTTGCTCCCTGAATATCCAGAGCCTGTAACTCGGCTGCGGTGATCTCTTCGGCTCCTCGCGGTACTGCCGCAAAGCAGTTCATTGATATTTTCCGTTCACCGGCCGGACGCGCGACACGCCTTAGCACACGTTTTTTTTCAGTCATCTCCTTCCCCCTGTCTTTCTTGTACATTTTCCTCCAACGGTCGCCGGACTTCCTCTGCTTTTCCTCTGTTATCAATCACATTACGCCCATAGCGTTCTTTCTCAGCCAGCCGCATCTGATTTGATTTTTCTGATAAGGCCTTGTTTTATTGTTGTGGAAGTATAAGTGGGAGTTCGTTATGTGTCAAAAAGAAAGTGGCCGCACTTCCACATCATCCTGATTAAATCCTGATCCTCCATGAAAGCATAAAAGGCTCTCGCCTCTGAATCCAGAACCTTTTTATCGTTTATTATTCCGATTAATCACGTCCTGAAAGCGGTAATTGACGGATTTTTAAAAGTATGCAAGATTACAGTTAATAAAAATGGGCCTGCTGTGGTTGCAACAGAAACCACACTGCGAGAAGATGTTCTGGACAACATGAAAAGGAGGGACGTAATGGGAGACAAGGGAGGCAAGAAAGATAAGGAAAAGAGTCAGAAACAGAACGCCGAAAAACAGAAACAAAAGTCGAAAAGCAAGGTTGATAAGCAGCCCAAAAGAAAGCCTTGATAGAAATCACGGTGCGGATCTCATTCCCCCTCCACCCCTCTGTCATTCCCCCTACCCCCCTTGTCATTCCCGCGCAAGCGGGAATCTATTATATCTCCGTAGTGCAGACCTTCAGGTCTGCTCCCAGTGTGTCATTCCGCACTTGATGCGGAATCCAGATGCACCGTCACTTCTTCCCGCCCCCTTTGTTAAAGGGGGCCACAGGGGATTTTAACTGTCCTTCCCTACGCCATAAGCCTGCCCCGTACTTGATACGGGGGAAATCCAGTTTCTTAAATCCTAGATTCCCGCCCATTTAATCATTGACAGAGCGGTATTTTGTAATTATAAAGTAATTATAGCTGGTAACAATATATCCTTCGCTTGGGACCCTAAGAAAGCTCATTCGAATCAGAAGAAGCATGCCATTTCTTTTACAGAAGCCCAAACGGTTTTCCTGGATGAGAATGCGCTATTGATTGCTGATCCGGATCACTCCCAAGAAGAGGACCGATTCATTCTCCTCGGCTGCAGCTCAAAGTCTCGCGTTTTGATTGTATGTTATTCGGCAGAGGGCGATGCGATGAGGATCATTTCCGCCCGCAAGGCAACTCGGTCAGAAAGAAAACAGTATCAAGAAAGGCAATCAAAATGAGAAAAGAATACGATTTTTCAAAGGCTAAAAAGAATCCATATGCAAAACGACTTAAGCTACAGGTTACGATACGTCTCGATAAAGGCACGATTGAGTATTTCAAGGGAATTGCTCAGGATGCAGGAATGCCTTATCAGACTTTAATTAATTTGTATTTAAGTGATTGCGCAAAGGCAAAGCGAAAACCATCGATTCAGTGGAAAACTGCTGCAGTTAGCTGACCACTTGTTGGAGGGAAAACCCAAGAATAATCCCCTGCCCTATTGTCATTCCCGCCTCCCCTCTCTGTCATTCCCGACTTGATCGGGAATCCAGTGATGTGTCATTTCGACCAAAGGGAGAAATCTATTTATTTGCCCCCTTTGAGAAAGGCGGCAGCGGGGGATTTGTTCGGACTCCTCCGGATAGCAATGCCCGACCTACACTCCTTTTAATAGTGGAATTCAATTGTAAATCGTGCTAATCAAAATCGCGCGTAGCGTGATGACTCATAATTCATAAAGTCTTTAACCCATAATGAGGTTAATATGGACTGATTAGCGAAACCCCGTTTCTCAAAACAGAGCGGGTTTTTTTTATTATCTGGATCGCATGATATGAGAGCTTTTGTTGGTATAACAGATTACGATTGGTTCAAAACCTTATCCGCCATTCCCAATATTGATGAGGTAAACTTCTGGCAACCTAGTGGGAGCACTCGGTTCCGAGCGCTAGATCCAGGCGAACTATTCCTTTTTAAACTGCATAGTCCACTAAATTTTATAGTTGGCGGTGGTCTTTTTGCTTACAGCAACATCATTCCCGTTAATCTCGCGTGGGATGCTTTCGGCGAGAAAAATGGAGCCCACTCGCTCGCAGAGATGCGTAGACTTATAGAAAATTTGCGTCCCGTTGGTGCATCATCTCGCCCTGACTATCAAATAGGTTGTATTCTGTTAGAGCAGCCGTTCTTTTTCTCACAGTCTGATTGGATTCGGGTTCCCTCTGATTGGAGTCCGAATATCGTGCGTGGGAAGGGATATGATTTGAGTACGGAGGTGGGGTTGAGGCTTTGGAATGAAGTACATAAGAGACTCCAAATGACTAACATCTCTAACCCGGATGTCCCCGCAGTTGCCGATGGAATCAGACGATATGGAGAGCCAACGCTCATTATTCCCCGACTTGGGCAAGGCACATTCAGGATCATGGTTACAGATGCATATCAGAGGCGATGCGCTGTGACGCGCGAGCGCACGCTGCCGGCGCTCGAGGCTGTGCATATCAGACGCTATAACGACAGTGGCCCCCATGACGTACGGAATGGTTTACTGCTGCGTTCAGATATCCACAAACTTTTTGATACTGGTTACGTCACAATTTCATCAGATTATCATTTTGAAGTCAGCCGACGCATCAAGGAAGAATTCGAAAATGGGCGCGACTACTATGCCCTGCATGGCAAACCGATTCAATTACCTGGGAGCAAGTCTTATTGGCCTGACAGCAATTATGTTTCCTGGCACAATGAGAATATTTTCAGAGACTGATTAGATAAATGGTACTCACATAGATGCTGAGGACTGGATCTTATTAAAAAAGAACGCACGGACTATACATATTTTAAATTTGCGGCATAATATTTACATGACCTTTTATCTTTTGAATCTTATCATATGAAAAAGACCCTTTCCGAGCGTGACATTTGCACCAAGTATATAACCCCGGCTATACAACAGGCGGGCTGGGATGTGCATCGCCATATACGGGAAGAGGTTTCATTCACAGCGGGCAGGGTAATTGTCCGAGGTAAACTCCATACCCGCGGCCAGAAAAAACGGGCAGACTATATCCTCTATTATAAACCCAATATCCCCATCGCCCTGATTGAGGCCAAGGACAATAACTATTCGGTAGGCGCCGGGATGCAGCAGGCACTGGCCTATGCCGAAGCTCTTGATATCCCTTTCATCTACAGTTCTAACGGTGACGCCTTCATGGAACATGACCGCACCATAACAAGCGGCACCATAGAACGCGAGCTTAGCCTTGATCAGTTTCCTTCCCCCACTAACCTCTGGACGCGCTACTGTACCTGGAAGAATATCACTTCTGAACGGGAACCAGTCATTACGCAAGACTACCATACAGAGCTGGGCTGGAAGACACCGCGCTATTATCAAGTCAATGCCATCAACAGAACCATCGAAGCGATATCGCGGGGACAGAATCGCATTCTGTTAGTCATGGCGACTGGCACAGGGAAGACCTACACGGCTTTCCAAATCATCTGGCGGCTCTGGAAATCCCGCCAGAAAAAGCGCATCCTCTACCTCGCCGACCGCAACATTCTCATAGACCAGACCATGACCAATGACTTTAAGCCCTTCGGCTCGGTCATGACCAAGATACGCCACCGCAAGGTTGATAAATCCTATGAGATCTACCTCGCCCTGTACCAGGGTATTTCCGGCACTGAGGAGTTTCAGAACATCTATCGAGATTTCTCGCCTGACTTTTTTGATCTGATCCTGGTGGACGAATGTCACAGAGGCAGTGCCGCTGAAGATTCGGCCTGGCGGGAGATCCTCGAATATTTTACCGGCGCCACCCAAATCGGCATGACCGCCACCCCAAGGGAAACCCGCTACATTTCAAACATTCACTATTTCGGCGATCCAGTCTACACGTATTCCCTCAAGCAAGGGATCGAAGATGGTTTCCTGGCCCCATATAAAGTAGTCCGCATTGATCTGGATAAAGACACCGGCTGGCGACCGGAAGAAGGAAAGCTGGATAAGCACGGCGTGGAAATTCCTGACCGCATTTACAACCTGAAGGACTATGACCGCGAGATGGTGCTGGAACAACGCACACACGTGGTAGCCGGTAAAGTCAGCGAGTTCCTCAAAAAGACCAACCGCTTCGACAAGACGATCATCTTTTGCGAAGACATCGATCACGCTGAGCGGATGCGCACAGCGCTGGTCAATGAAAATGCCGACCTGGTAGCCAGAAGCAACAGGTATATCATGCGTATCACCGGCGACAGCGAGGAAGGCAAGCTGGAGCTGGATAACTTCATCGACCCTGAAAGTACCTATCCCGTCATCGCAACCACGTCAAAGCTCATGACGAGCGGCGTGGACGCCCAGACCTGCAAGCTGATCGTACTCGATAAAACAGTGAACTCCATGATCGAGTTCAAGCAGATCATCGGTCGGGGTACCCGCATCAACGAGGAATACAATAAATACTGGTTCACCATCATGGATTTCAGGAAAGCCACCGAACTCTTCGCCGATCCCGACTTTGACGGTGAGCCGGTACAGATCTACGAACCAGAGCCCGGCGATGATCCGGTTCCGCCGGACGGCCCAGACGAGGGTGGAACCAAAGAAGGCGGAGAAGAGCGGCCTGACGAAGACGTCATCGTCGATCCTGAACCACCAGACACCGGTGACGGAGGAGGAAAGCGTTCTAAATATTACGTGAACGATGTTCCGGTCTTCGTGATCAATGAGCGTGTACAATACTATGGTCCGGACGGCAAGCTCATCACCGAGTCACTCCGGGACTATACCAAAAAGAATGTCCTGCGGGAATTTGCCTCCCTGGACAATTTCCTCACCATGTGGAAGGCGGCAGAGAAGAAGCAGGTAATCATCGACGAGCTGCAGGACAAAGGAATCTTCTTTGAAGCCTTGGCGGAAGAAGTAGGCAAGGATCTTGATCCCTTTGATCTAATATGTCATGTTGCTTTCGGACAGAAGCCTCTGACCCGCAAAGAGAGGGCCAGCAATGTCCGCAAGCAAAATTACTTCACTGAATATGGCGAAACCGCCCGGACCGTTCTTGATGCCCTGCTCGACAAGTACGCCGATGAGGGTATCCGGAATGTCGAGCAGATGGACGTTCTCAAGATCACCCCTTTTGACCGCTTTGGTTCACCGGTCGAGATCATCAAGAGTTTCGGCGGGAAGGAGAAATACACAACCGCCCTCCGTGAGTTGGAGTCCCATCTCTACGAAATAGCGCAATAATGATATCAAGGAGGATATAGGGTCCCCATGGCTGTAGGCAACATCATCAAATCCATTCAGGACATCATGCGCCAGGATACGGGCGTTGATGGCGACGCACAGCGCATCTCGCAATTGGTCTGGATGATCTTCCTCAAAATCTTTGACGACAAGGAACAGGAATACCAACTCCTTGATGATAAATATGTCTCGCCCATCCCTGAGCGGCTGCGCTGGCGCGCCTGGGCTGCGAATCCGGAGGGGATAACCGGCGAGGGACTGCTCGACTTCATCAACAATGACCTCTTCAAAACTTTGAAGGGCCTGTCTTTTGGGCCGGGTGACGACGCGCGCGGTTTCATCGTCAAAGAGGTATTCGAGGATGCCTACAATTACATGAAGTCCGGGACCCTCATCCGCCAGGTAGCCAATAAGATAAGCGAAGTCGATTTCAATATTGCATCAGAGAAGCACCTTTTCGGCGACATCTATGAGCAGATCCTCAGAGACCTCCAGAGCGCCGGAAACGCCGGCGAATACTATACGCCCCGTGCCGTTACCCAATTCATGACGGATATGGTCAACCCCCGCCTGGGGGAGAAAATTCTCGATCCTGCTTGCGGCACCGGTGGATTCCTCGTGTGTACACTGGAGAATATTCGCAGGAACGAAGTGAAGACCGTTGAGGATCATGCAATCCTCCAGGAAAGTATCTTCGGCTTCGAGAAAAAGCCGTTACCTCATCTTCTGTGTGTCACAAATATGCTTCTGCATGGCATCGAGGTGCCCTCCACCATCCGGCGTGACAACACCCTGTCCCGTCCGCTGCGGGACTATACCGCCAAGGATAGAGTAGATGTTATCCTCACCAACCCGCCCTTTGGCGGCATCGAGGAAGACGGCATTCAGGCTAACTTCCCTGCGGCATTCCGAACCAAGGAAACCGCCGATCTTTTCCTTATTCTCATCATGACGCTGCTCAAGGACGGCGGCCGGGGTGCCATCGTTCTTCCCGATGGCACTCTCTTCGGTGAGGGCGTGAAGACCCGCATCAAGGAAAGACTCTTAGAGGAGTGCAACCTCCACACCATCGTGCGCCTTCCCAACGGTGTTTTTAGCCCCTACACCGGCATCAAGACCAACCTTCTCTTTTTTACCAAGGGAGAGCGAACGAAAGAGGTCTGGTATTACGAACACCCCTATCCGCCGGGGTACAAATCCTACTCCAAGACCAAGCCGATCCGCATCGAGGAGTTTGAACCTGAAAAGGCATGGTGGAACAATCGGGAGGAAAGCGAATTCGCCTGGTATGTATCGGTGGAGGCGATCAAGGCCGCCAACTACAATCTGGATATCAAGAACCCAAACAAGAATGACGAAGACCACGGCGACCCTGAAGAATTACTCGCCAAGTACAAAAAGCTACTGGCTGAGGTGGCCGAAACGCGCGAGGCACTCAAACAAGAACTAATGTCAGCCCTCGAAAGAGACCAGACATGACAAAGGATACTTTCTTCGCCAACTTCGGTTATCTGGCCGATGCCCCCAACGGTGTAAAGAAGCTGCGTGAGCTGATCCTCCAACTTGCCATGCAGGGCAAACTCGTCCTACAAGATCCAAAAGATGAATCGGCGCCCATCCTGCTAGCAAAAATAAAGGCCGAGAAAGAACGGCTGGTAAAGGAAAAGAAGATTAAAGAGGTTGACCCGCTACCGCCGGTCACTGCCGATGAAGCGCCTTATGAATTGCCGCAGGGATGGGAATGGGTGAGGTTTGAAGACATATGCTCATATATTCAACGGGGCAAAGGACCTGATTATGTCGAATTAAGTAAATACCCAGTAATTTCTCAAAAGTGTGTACAATGGAATGGTTTGCAAATCGACAAGGTTAGGTTTATTAATCCAAACAGCCTCGGTAAGTATTCAGAAGAACGATTCCTGCAAAGCGGGGACTTGCTTTGGAACTCAACTGGGACCGGAACGATTGGTCGCATGTGCTTGTATTCACAGAAAGAAAATTCTTTTCAAGTCGTCGTTGCAGATTCGCACGTTACCGTCTTACGCCCGCTGCTTACAAACTCCAAATTTCTATTGTTTTGGGTTACAAACCCGACAGTTCAAAGCGAAATTGAGGTTATTTCTTCTGGGTCAACAAATCAGATAGAACTTGCAACGTCAACTGTTAAGGCACATCCAGTCCCTCTCCCTCCTCTGACCGAACAACACCGCATCGTCGCCAAGGTTGATCAACTCATGACGCTGTGCGACGAATTGGAAACCCACCAGCAGAAAAAAAAACAAAAGCTCGTCAACCTCAACAACGCCGCCCTTGACCGGCTCCTCACAGCCCGCGAGACGGACGACTTCGCCAACGCCTGGCGCCTGATCCGCGACAACTTTAACTTTCTTTACACAGCCCCGGAAACCATCACCAAGCTCCGCCAATCCATCCTTCAACTTGCCGTCCAGGGCAAACTCATCCCACAAGACCCAAAAGATGAACCGGCGTCAGTTCTGCTCGCAAAAATCAAGGCCGAGAAAGAACGGCTAATAAAGGAGAAAAAAACCAAGAAGGCAACTCCACTGCCACCAGTCAGCCCTGACGATATACCCTATGAATTACCGCAAGGGTGGGTGTGGGTAAGATTGGGTATGCTTGGAATAACGCAAACAGGCACAACACCGTCGACCTCCAATCCAGAATTCTTTGGCAGCGATTATCCATTTATTAAACCAGCTGATATTTCTGACAAGGGTGTTCGATACAATAGTGGTGAGGGATTGAGTAAAGAAGGAATCGAAAAAGGTCGCTTGATTGAAGCTTTCTCAGTCCTTATGGTTTGTATCGGGGGATCGATAAGCAAAGTCAATTATATTGATCGCGATTGTTCATGCAATCAGCAAATAAATACCATTACTCCGTTCAAAGGTGTTGATTATAGAGCCTTGACATATTTTATGGCGTCGCCATTTTTCAAGGATCAAGTCATAGAAAATGCACCAAGCACAACCTTGCCAATTCTGAGTAAAGGTAAATGGGAGGCACTGCCAATACCACTACCCCCAGAAGTCGAACAACACCTCATTGTCACCAAGGTTGATCAACTCATGAAGCTGTGTGATGAATTGGAAGCTAAACTCATCAAGTCACAAACCAAGAGTGAAAAGCTGGTTGAAGCAGCAGTGAGGGCTATAGCTTCCGGTTGAGATCTCCCGGGACACTCGCCGCGTTGAATTCAACCTCCACCAGGAAGGATGTTATGGCTGGGAACGGAGACAGGTTCGAATGGGATCATGAGCATGTCCGACGTGTAAGAAAGGAGAAAGAAAGGTACAGGGGTGACAAGGATAAAGAGAACCTGCTAAGAATGGTCACCGAAAGTGCCTATAGTGAAGAAACTCATTACGCCCTTGAGTTGATTCAGAACGCAGAGGATGAAGGTTCCAGAACCATAACCTTCACTATCACTAACGATTCAATCCTTATTAAAAATGACGGAAGGCCGTTCTCGTCTGATGACGTTTTTTCAATCTGTTCGGCTGGCCAGAGCAGAAAGGAAAATAAGATAGGCTTCTTCGGAATCGGCTTCAAGTCGGTTTTCAATCTGACCAAGAATCCTCATGTCATATCCGGCAAGTATAATTTTCTTATAAGCGAGTACATCTATCCCGACCCGACAGATGAAGTGCCTGATTGGGTTGAGGGCTTCGACCAGTCAAGAGGAGCTTTCTTTTTTCTCCCGATTAACGCTAAAAAGGGCCTGAATGGAAAGAAGCTTGCAAAAGGACTTTACGAAGTTAACGAAAGGTTGATGCTATTCCTCCAAAGCCTGGAGAGAATAGTTTTTAATGATCTGACGGGAGAGAAAGGGAAGACGTGGGAAATAAGGAAAGAGGATATTGGAAGCGGTTTCGTAAGGATAATCAATACACAAACAGTGATCAGCAGCACATGGCGGGTGTTCAGGAAGACACCTAGGGTACCACCTAACAAGGAGATCCGGGTTAAGGGAAAAGAAAAGTCTGTGCGGTCGGTAGTTGTCATAGCATTTCCTCACCCGGATGAAAACGCTGATGTGAAGGCCGAGACTCTCTACTGCTTTCTTCCCACCAAAACAAGGGCCGACCTCCCCTTTCTTATACAAGGAGATTTTATCCCAACCCTCGGCCGGGAGAATATCGAAAAGAATGAGTGGAACCGCTGGCTTCTAAAGAAGTTGGGAGAGCTTGCGGCCGAGAGCTTTCTAGAAATGAGGGAGGATACGTTGTTCTCACATCACATCTACGACCTCATCCCGCTACCAGATGAGGTTTTGGATGAAATGATAAGAATCGTTCCTGAAACGATATTCAACAAGCTCAGGAAGGCGCGGATTGCGGCATGTGATGGCTCATGGGAAAAGATTCGGGATGCGGCACTGATAGACCGAGGATTAAGCGGTCTTATCTCGGAGAGGGATCTGAAATCAGTTTACGGCAGAACCATCAGAAAAGTCAAAGATGAATTGGATGACAGAGGAATAAAGGTTCTTTCCGAGCTGGGGGCGAAGCAGTTCGGCGTTAAAGAAATCGTGAGGCTGCTTGATATAGCGTTGGCCGTCAAGTCAAAAAAGGGAGATTGGTTTCTTGACGTCTATGACTACCTCAATAGCAAAAAGGACGGCATGTGGGCAGGAAACGGAATCTGGAAAGATATGGAAACCTTGAAATTCTTGCGTACCAGCAGGGGCGTACTTGTCGCACCCAGAGACGAAAAGAAACCCTTCAGGTTGCTCACTCATTATCCACAGAAAAAAGAAATCGGCAATCTGGACAAGATATTTGACGAAGGCGAGCTCGTCTTTTTAGACAAGTTCTTCCAGGTTGCGAGGAAAGGGACTAGCGCTCGAATAGACGCTGAGTTGGAGGAAAAGAGGCAACGGGTCAAAGATTTTCTCAAAGAATACGGCGTTGAGAAATTCATGGAGGAGTATCACATAATAGATAAAGTTGTTCTGAGCAGATTTGATTCGCATAGGTGTAAACAATTCAACAAAAAAAAGTTTGTGATATTCACAAATTTTATCAGAGAAAACATGTCTCTCTATGCCAATAGGGTAAGGTCACAGAGGTCATCGATTTCCGAGGATATGGTATTCGAAGACATCAGAAAGAGGTTGCTCCTTAGGGGATTCTACTTTGAGAGTGGAGAAAGAAAAGAGAGCCTGTTTAGGCCCGAAGATCTGTATTTCTATAAACTTAAAGGAAAAAAGACAGCTGTTTACAATCTCTTCAAGGGCATAGATGGAGTGCCTTTCCTTTCACCAATCTACTATGACGATCGGCTCACGCAGGGGTATTCAACTGTCGATTCTAGACAAAAGCATGGAAGAGTGAGAGAGGTTCCTGACTGGGACAGTTTCTTCAGAGAGATGGGGGTTTGGTCATCGCCGAGACTGCTTGCCCGGGACATTGACATCTTCGAGAATAATCCGAAATATAAGTCAATCCAATTTGAATATTCGTCGTGGGGTCACAGGCTAATCGGCGACCATTTCTTACCAGATTTAGAAAAATTGCTTAACAATACAGCTGGGGAGACTCCGAAGAGGGTTCCTCCAAAGATGACGATATTCCTAGATTCAATCGCTAGAAATTGGGAAAGAGATTACAAAAAAAGAACGACATCAAAGTACTGGTGGTCACATTATGGAGAAAAGACCAAAAAGGTGGAATTCAGTTCATTCATCAATCAACTGAAAGAATCATATTGGATGCCCTCCGAAAATCTCCCGGGCCTGTTCATGCCTGAGCAATGCTATGTGGGAACTCCGGAGAACAAGCTGTTGCTCAGCGAGGATACTCCCTTTGTGCCCAACTTGCCTGCCTACAGAGCGCTATATAAAGCAATCGAAGTGAACGACTCTCCTTCTATAAATCATCTGCTAGACTGCCTTGTCGGGCTTAAGCTTGCGTGGAGGGGGGATGATTTTCCCGCCGACTGGCTGCGGAAAATGGAAGCCATATACGGTTTCCTGAGTGAAGTTATGCGAAAGGATAGGGATATCTCGGAATCGGCTACGATAACACAGAAATTTCAAAGTGAAGATTTGATTTTCCTGCCAACGGAAAGGCGGAATTGGTGGGGCATTAAGGACGTTTACTGGAATAAATTTGACAATGTCTTCTCTTGGATGAAGGGGTACCTCTGCCCGGAGTATCGACCTGAATTAGAGATCTTCTTCAGGGGTATAAGGGGTTAAGCAGTCCCCCGACATGGAAGGCCTTGTGAGCATCCTTGAAGACATAAAGGTGTTATATAAGAAAGAGCCTTCAGACAAGGTTAGGCTTGAGCTTAAGGGGATAATAGATCCTGTTTATAGAGAAATTTCAGATAAACTAGAAGATGTAGCCAATGAAGCAGAGTCAAAAGCCCATCTATTCGATAAAGATATTTTCTTGACCACAGATAATGACTTTACCTCGCCTAGTGTGCTGGTCTACTGCGACAATGAGAAACTGAGGCAGATGTTCGGTGAAAAAGCTAAAATTATCTGGTTGAGATCCGATTGGCGTAGGTTGCTCCAGCTATTCAAAAAAATTGGGGTTGACAGCCTTTCAAACAGAGTGCGAGTGAAAATGGTGAAGGGAGTTGAACGAGATATTAACGAGGAGGAGAGGGAAGCGATTACCTCTCTTTCTGGATATCTTGGACCGTACATTAAATACTTCGATCCCGGCGGTTTCAAAGCAGTTGTCGAAAACAATGAGCTTCAAAAGATCAGTGGAATGGAAATCAAGCTGGTTTCCAGCCTCTCTCTCAAGCATATTCTTTCAAGAACAGGGGAGAAGAGAGAATTTACTGTAAGTGAGCCGAACGCTGAAGCATATTATGATGATGACACCAATACACTATACGTGCTGGAAGCTGAAGACTGGATGGAAAATTACTGTGCTGCAATCAGCGGAGAAATCCGCAAGATAGTGAAATCAACGAGTTCGTCCATGGGAACCCAGATTGAGCTGCTTCTTTCAGCAGGATGTGACGAACAATTACGCGATAGGAAATTTGTCTCCTTCGGTATCCCTCAAGATGTTCTAAGAGAGTTTATAGAACCGGGCGAACAGAAGCTTAGGAAGGGGAAGGAACTGCACGCTGATTCAAAAAAAGAGGTTGACAAGGATAAGGGTAAAACCGAAAAAGATATTAGTGAACAGACCGATGAGAATGGTGAGGTGGATGTTACAAAGGGGCATAAACCTTCGGACAGATTTGATTTTAAAGAAGAGGAACTGATATCCCTGGATGAAATCATAAAATTCAGGTTCAGTAGGAAGGGTGAGACATCTGTGGATATAGACATCGAACGCCCAAAAAAGAAATCCAAAAGAAAGCCGCAACTTGGTTCAGGAGATGGCGGAGGTCCCTCCACGTTTACGAAATCAATTATCTCTAAACATGAAACAGAAAGCAGAGCAATTGAAATAGTTAAGATGTACGAGTCCGAAATGGAGCGAAACCCGAAGGATGTAAGAAAGGATGGAGTCGGCTATGATGTTGATTCATGTGACAGGAAGATAGAAGTGAAATCATTCAAGGGAAGTCCCGGCGCCATAGAACTTTATGAGAGCGAGTACGATGCGGCTAAAGTGCATGGAGAAAACTTCTACATCTATGTTGTATATAACATGCTCAAGGGAAGCCAACCGAAGATAGAAATTATAAAGAACCCTTTGAACACAGTGGTATTTGTAGCTGAAAGAAGAACCGCTAAAGCCTGGAGGGGTTCTATTATAGAAGAAGTCGATATATTAGGTAAGGTTGATTGAGGGAGTCATAATAATAGTGCAAAAAAGATCCCTCTTCTAAGCAATGTCCTCTTGGCAGCCGATTTTAATGCTAGTGAACCATCCCTTTAACTAAATAGGTGGGACAGATTTATTTATTCCATCCGATTTTCTGTGGAAAATTCAACCATCCTTTGTCAGTCGATACTGAAGCACTGATAGCCATTAGTAACCTTGTATTACTTGCGAATTATCAAGCAAACATTTCAGGAAGATTTGATTAGGCAAAATTTCAGCAAAACACATAGTGTGAAATCGTCATATTACTAAGGATATAAACCCGTTAAAGGGCTATAAACAACTTACTTTCATGCCTTCGTGGTCCCCCCACGGGGCATGGGGATTTTTAAGAAAATATATTTAAGATTTTGCGCATTATCTTAAATTAAATATCTTCAGCATTACAAGTGCGCTTCCTGCCGAATCGACCACGTCTCCTTCCATAGGGAATCCCCAGTTTCTTCATTTTGCTTCTTAGTATGCGGCGCGTTCGAGTCGCGCCCGGTAGCCGTAAAGAATCTTTTTCTGAATTTTTCTTAGCTCGGAGCATTAACATATTGAGTTCCCCTATCTGATGGTATATAAGTAAACGAACGTTCATTCTAAAAGAGATACATTATGCGCAAGATAAATCGAGAAAAGCAAGATAAGGCAAAATTCAGACAACAGCAAATCTGTCGCGGTGCATTAAAGGTTTTGAAACGCAAGAAATTTCATGCAGCCTCAATGAGGGAGATTGCGGCCGCCGCTCGAATGAGTATCGGAAACTTATACAATTACATCGACAAGAAGGAAGACATACTCATTTTTATCCATGAGAACATGTTTGCACGTATTCACGAATGTTTTGAGAGAACTTTCAGGGATTACCATGAACCCCAGGAACAATTGGTTGCTGCCATTACGGAATTGTTTAAGACGGCCTGCCAGATGAAAGAAGAAGCCCTAATTATTTTGACTGAGGCCAGATCGCTGGGAAAGAAGAATCTACGGAAGGTCTTGCAACGCGAATCGGAAGTCGTCGGCATTATTGAATCGATCATAGTCAATGGGATCAAGACAGGCGCTTTCAAACTTGAAAACCCTCATCTTTTCGCCAATGTGATTGCGTCCAATCTGTGGATTATTCCGCTTCGAGGATGGAATATACTACCATACCATACGGAGCAGGAAGTCCTTGATTATCTATTATTCTGTTTTTTTAAAGTGCTAAAAGGTGCTAAGCCGTAAGCGATCCTGGCAGCTTGAGATGCCGAGCAGGAGGGGAGAAAAGGAAAGATGAAGTATCGGGAGGGACAGCATGATGTACGACAATGAATTTATGCAGAAACTGCAAGACATTCAGAAACGATATGAAGATGAGCTCAAAAACATCTTTAGTCGCATTCCTGGCGCTGAAACGGAGCGTAAAACCTTTTCCGGCATTACTGTTAAATTCCTCTATACACCAAAAGACATTGAGAAAACGGATTTCCTTGATGACGTCTCGTTCCCCGGCCAGTACCCATATACCCGTGGTGTGTTTCCTGCGGGATACCTTTCGCGCGGCCTCCATATACGGCAAGTCACGGGCTTAGGTACGGCTGAGGAAACAAACCAAAGGTGGAAGTTCCTTTTGGCACAAGGCGCCAATGCCCTCTCTGTCGTTCCGGATGACGGATCCGGCAATCGCGCCGATAGTGACAGTGCAAAAGTCGTCGGTTTGGTGGGCAAAGGGGGTGTCGCTCTCGATACCCTCTTCGATTATGAAACCCTTTTTGACGGGATTGACATGATGAAGTATCCCGTTCACATGATCTCTACAAATGCTTATGCCTTAGCCTGTTATCTGGCCATTGCCGAAAGACGCGGGATCCCATTTGGAGAACTCAGGGGAGGAATGTCCAACTGGGTGAGACCTGAAACCGAATGTCTGGATATAATCGAATATTGCGCAAGGAATGTTCCGCTGTTCAACGCGGGGTATCTTGACATGCGCAATGTCAGAGAAGGGGGATGCACCGCTGTCCAGGAGATCGCTTTTGGAGTGGCCACCGCCATGGCGGGATGTGACCGGCTGATTTCGAAAGGACTCCACATTGATGATTTTTTGCACCGGATCACATGGTTTGTAAATTCCGGCCCCGAGTTTTTTGAAGAGGTCGCAAAATTTCGAGCACTGCGAAGGGTCTGGGCCAAGATATTTCGCGAACGGTATGGTGCAAAGAATCCGCTCTCTTTGATGTGCAGGATGCATTGCCAGACATACGCCCCAACGCTGACCATTCAGCAGCCTTTTAACAATCTGATTCGGAGTACCATATACGCCATGGCAGCCATAATGGGAGGTGTTCAGTCTCTCCACGTGAATTCCTTCGATGAAGCTCTGGCCATCCCCACAGAATTTTCAGCATCCCTGTCTGTGAGAACACAGCAGATCATCGACCTTGAAACGGATCTTACGAAAGTGATCGATCCTCTCGGTGGGTCATACTATGTCGAATGGCTCACCAACAAGCTTGAGGAAGAAACAATCCAGCTCATAGACAGCATTCAGGATATGGGCGGGGCTTTCCAGGCCTGGAACTGGATGTGCGATGAAATTAGAAGTGCGGCAATGAAGAACCAACAAGAATATGATTCAGGCGAGAAATTGCTGGTGGGCGTCAATACCTTGATCGATGAAAAAGATATTCAAACGGAAGCGCTGAAGGTTCTTCAGCAGCATGCCCATTTTGAAGCTCTATATGAATACGATCCGTCCGTTGTGGACAAGCAAATCAAGCGGTTGAATAAAGTCAGGCAGGAACGTGAACCGGGAAAGCTGAAACATGCTGAAACGGCGTTGATCGAAACCATGGAATCCAAGCAGAATATGATGCCTGCATTAATTGACGCCGTGAAATGCGGTATGACCCGTGGTGAGTTTGCAAAAATCAAGGCAGATGTATTTCGACAGCCGGGAGCAGGGCCTTATGTTTGCAGTCCCCCACTTGTTCTTGCCTAACCACAGGAGGTAAAGCGAAATGGAAAGAGTTTTTCGCGTTTTATTGAGTCGCGATGACTGGTATCATCAGCGTGGGTATTGGGTCATTGCAAATGCATTGAAAAACGCGGGTATGGAAGTCATCATAGGTGGAATTCAAACGCCAGTCGCAATTGCACGGACAGCATTGAACGAAGCTGTCGATCTCATTGGCTACAGGATCATGCAGGCCGCGCCGGACATGGTCATAAGAGCGCTCTTCCAGGAGATGAAGGCAAACGGAATTGTGAGCATCCCCGTTGTTGTAGGAGGGATTATATCAGACAGGGAAGAAAAGATAATCAAAGAACTGGGCGTGAAGGCCGTTTTTCGATCGTTCGACAAATTGGAAACAATTCAGAAGCATGTCAGGGCTATCGCAGCGGAGTCCTCAGTTGAGACGTAGCTTTTCGATAAAGAGTTCTCCTCCAATGTCGGGGGCATATCTATACTAAAATTCGCAAGACCTTAGTACATCATATCGTTATTAAGGTGTCATATCGACCGAAGGTCTGTTGTCATTCCCGCGAAAGCGGGAATCTAGAGTTATTGTCATTCCGGTGAACCGAAGCCCTGAACATGGTGAAGGGGAATGTGAGGAATCTTTAAGATCCCTCCCGGAGTTTACCCTGAGTACACCGAAGGGCTCGGGACAAGGATTTCTCGTTTCACTCGAAATGACAAAAAAGAGAATTACGACACAGTCTCCAAGCCCGGAATGACGAATAGAGGAGTTATGCAAAGGTCTCTAAGAGTGAAGATGTCGGGATGAAAGCTTTTTAACCCGTGGTTCGCTGATTTTTCTTTAGATCTTCAAGTAATTGTCTTAAAAGTGTTAGCTGTTCCTGTTGAATTGAAATTAGCTCACTCCACTGTTTCTCCCTGAGTGAATCAACTTTCTCATGAAGCCCTATTATTTCAAGCTCTGCCTTTAAATTAACTTCATAATCGTGTTCCGCACTTAGTCGATCCTTATAGGCCTGTCTATTTTGAGACATCAAAATAATTGGGGCTTGAATGGCAGCAAGCATAGATAAAACAAGATTTAGCAGGATGTATGGATATGGATCAAATGAGCTGTTAAGATTGATTAGGATAAACGAATTCAGGAGAATCCATATAACCATCACAACCATAAATATTGAAATAAAGATCCAGGATCCCCCGAAAGAAGCGACCTTATCGGCCATTTTCTGGCCCAAAGTCATTTGTTTGGAAAAGTCTTGAACGACATTTGTCGAAATAGGGGTTCTTTCGGTTATATGACGAGCAACATGCCTTTCTAGTTCAGTGAGCTCTTCATATTTCAAGCGAAAGAGCCTTTCTGCTGTATCGTGTACTTTCTGATCCATCATGCTATCCTTTGGATGGCCGTCTGAGGACGCAGCTCAATGGCCGTGAACGTTTGAGCGATTCGGGTCAAGCCGAATAACGATTACTGCCTGGAATCTTACATATTTATTAAAACTCGTCAATGGAACCTTCAGGAAGAAGCGAATGCTGTCACCACCTACGAGTCCACGACTTCCGGATTGGAATTGAATTGAGAATTACCATTTGAACTGTTCTTGAGGCTATGTCTCAGAATAAACCCTGTCTTTTCCGTTCTTTTTTGCCTGATACATAAGCTGGTCAACCCGGCGCATAAAGGCCTTCACATCTTCCTGTGGCTTGTACTGCGCAATCCCGATACTCACCGTCATATGGACATCTTTACCTGCCACAGGGGAAAAATTCTCTTTCTTGAATTCTGCTCTGATTCTTTCAGCTGTAACGACACTGTTCTCGCTTTTTGTCATGGGAAGGAGGATGGTAAATTCCTCACCCCCATAGCGATAGGCGGAATCCGTCTTGCGCAGGCATCTTTTTACCACCTGGCCAAATAGAGATAGAACCTGGTCTCCCTCGACATGGCCGTAAGTGTCGTTGAATGCCTTAAAATTGTCGATATCGAGAAGGAGAAGGGTTAACGGCTGTTCATAGCGGTTTGCCCGATCGATCTCCATCCTTAGCTGATTGTAAAAATGTCTGGAATTGTAAAGCTGGGTGAGCGCATCGACCATGCTTAGTTCACGGTAACTTTCCTCACTCTCCCGCAGTGCTTCTTCCACCCGCTTGCGAATGACAATGCTGTATAACATAAGCAAGGCCATCGCTCCTGCAAGAGAAAAAATCATGGAATAGGTGATTATAGCATTCTTCAGCCGTTCGTTCTTCTCAATGAACGCAAGACCAGTAGGCTGGGTGATCACGACACCCCATCCGTATGAAAGTACGGGTTCGTAAGCGGCTAAACGTTCTTCCTTTTCGATAGGGTTATAATTCACCTCGGAGCCTCCGATTCCTCTCAATACTTTCGCGACGATGCCAACAGAAGAATAATCCGTCAGAGTTCTTTCTTTAATGTATCTGGGGTGATACACGAGGCGTCCATATTGGTCGACGATGTAGATGATACTGCCGGGTCCGATATCAACTTTATTGATCCAGTTATTGAAAATGTCCAATTTGACCTGGAATTGTAAGATGCCGACCACCTTTTGCTCTTCCCTTGCTGCCGAGTGACCTGCCTTTGTCATGGAAGTCATGGTTTTGATGGGAATGATAACAGATACCACTGGCATCTTGGGTTCGGCACCCTTTATGTAGACTCCTGAGATGTAAGGTTTCCAACTGCGCTTGACGCTGTTATACCATTCACTGTCGGCCCGGCTTTGACCAATGACTCTCGGTATGGCATGCGGCATATCCGCTTTAATCACCCCCTCGGGATCAAGAAATACGATGCGATTGAAGAAGGTAAAGAAATCCAAAGCCTGG
>PLLV01000106.1:7589-13416 GCA_003142295.1 Syntrophaceae bacterium | reverse complement strand
AGAAGAATTGGAGACAGCCACTAATGATCTTTGACGGGGGCGGGCGGATTGCCGCACTCGCTATCCTCTTAGTGGTGGAATTTTCCATATAATTCGTGATAATCAAGAGCGGGTTTATGACATCACCGATCATGAATGTCGTCTTTTAAGAGTAAAACAGGAATAAGGAGATAGTAATGAAACGCTTTTTTTATGCCGCCATGTACATGCTGATGGCTGCTTTTTTGTCCGGTTGCATTCAAGACACCATTGTCATTCACGTAAAGCCGGACGGCAGCGGAACCATTGAAGAGACTTCCCTCCTATCCAACAATATGGTCGATCTCATGGAATCCATTGCAGGCAGCATGGCAGGCCCCGGGAAAGAGGAGGGCGTTCAAGACAATAAAGATGCGACCAAAGGCAGCTCAAGAAAAGAGGCGAAGCAGACCCGCGACGATGTCATTGCGAAGATGTTAAAGGACGCCGAAAAGCGCGCTGACACTTTTGGCGCCACGGTGAAGTTCATATCGGCCAAACCGGTAAGGACTGATACCGCCAGCGGTTACAATGCCGTTTACGCCTTTCAGGATATCAGCCAGGTGAGGGTGAACCAGAATCCCAACGACAAGATGGATGGACAGAAAGCTCAAAAGAGCGATTCGCCAAAAGAGGAGTATCTTCTGTTCAAGTTTACTAAAGGCCCTCCTGCGAAGCTTGTCGTTACACTTCCGACGGAAAAAGAGACGGCAGGCGATAAGTCAAGCGCCCAGGAGAGCGGCAAAGCTGTCGAAGGTAAATCAAATAAGGAAGCATCCGCCCAGGCGCCGGAGATGATGAAAAACATTTTTCAGGACATGAAGCTAAATATTTCACTTCAGTTCGAAGGGACTATCTTAAAGACGAATGCTGCCTACAGAGATGGTTCAACGGTCACTCTCATCGAGATGGATTTCGGCAAGATCATTAGTAATGCCACGCTGTTCATGCAGATGCTCGCCGTTAACCCGCAGTCCGTCGGAGAAACGAAGGCATTGCTTAAAGATGTCGAAGGATTGAAGTTCGAAACAATTAATCCTGTTACTGTCGAATTTAAATAGTTTGTTACATACAATTCGTGATGCAAGGGTAATTTATAAAAGAGTCAGCAAGAGAACCGCAAGAATATAAGGATGGAAGAGCCGGGAATAAGAGCAGACGCTATTCAGAGAAGGGAAGGATAGGGGGCTAGAGTCGATCTCGGGACAGAACAATGGTCAGACGAAAATCCAAAAGAGATTATTTGAATCGGCTTAGAAGTTCTCGACGCACCATTCTGCTTTATTCTATTGTGATATTGCTTTTCAATGGCATAGTTTTTTTACTGATGTATCTTTTCTCCCAGAGGGATTCTCTTGAACGTGTCGATTTCACTCCAAACTATGACATTGTTTTGACTGAGTCAAAGACGTTCTGGCGAGGTGTATGGTTCAATAGAGATAGACTCTTTATTCTTCGAAACGAATTCATGATAGAGAAAAAACCCTTCATCGGGGAAACACGGACTTATCACATCCCCTACGGGAAGGTAAGAAACGTCACTTTTGAGGAAGGTCTCGATATATTTGGCATCAAGATCGACGGAATGGATTTTTATGTTAAGAACAAGTATCGCTATGATACGATAAAGTCATCTATTGTCTTTAAGTCTAAGAAACAGTTCAAAACGGAAGAAACAAAAACTGTCCTGAGTATATTTTCCCATTGAATGCTGGCTGGACAAATGAGGCATTGTTCATCGGGATGATGAACTTGCTTTAAAGAAATTATCCGCGATTGCTCCCGGCAATCTGATGATTAGTCAGAGGCTGGACATCGCCATTCCCGCCAGGAATCCGAAACCCGTAATTGCCAGTATTCCTCGAAGTGAAAATGGACCGGTCACCGTTTCCAAAATGCTATGGAATAGGCCGGGCGATGACAATAGGGGATTCCTACTTCTTCAGCTTGGTGAATTTCGAGCCCTCTATCATAGCGCCGGCCATCAGTCCTTTCTGACCGAAGACGAACCCGACGATAGGCTGTTTGAATTTTGTCGTATCTATGGAACCCTCGGCGCCATATTCCATTATCGTTACCGTGCCATCGACACCAGCCTGCCAGTTGTCGCTGTTACGGAATGTTTTCAGGACCGCTTCATCCATGAAGACGAGGATGACGTCCTTTCGCTGGGCCCCGATCTGATAACCCAGAGAGGCGGCGGTTACATTATAGTAATCTACGGTTTGTCCACCAATTCGGAGGGCACCTTCACCATACTCGCCACCGATGATGAGACCGGCCTGAATGACATTCGGTATGACAAGAACACCCTTGGCTGCTTTGAGAAATTCATTCGCGCCTTTGACCTCTTTCATAAAACGGTCGAGAGCTACATCGACACTAACGTTGATCTCCTTCGCCGTGGCAGCGAAAGCTGTATGGAGAGGCAAGCTTACGATAATCACGAGCATAAATATGGCCAAAGTCATTTTACCGGTTAATTTTATCTTCATTTCTATTCCTCCTGTTCTTAAGAAATTGACAAACGAGAAGCATTCATATCCTCTAAAATCATATTATTCTCAGGGCTGTTCTGCAATTCACGAAAAGACTTATTTATGTATTCAAAATACCTTAAATCATGGCCGGGGTCAATATGGCTTTCTCGGACATCACGAAGCCATTTATCCAGAAAGGTGCAGTTTGTAAACGTGAAGAACGGGGCATGAATGATTAATGATTAAGGATAAATGATGGTTAGGGCAGTATAGAATATTCTTATGTGCTCTTGTGAAATAATAGGGAAAATGATATGAGTAATGCTAAGTACATCATTTCATTATTNNGAAATTTCCGAACTGTGGCATAAAATACGTAACCGACTTTTATGAACCAGTGTACTAAGCATTCTTATGGGAGGAGAATAGGCGCGTAACAAATGGCAACAGAACTGACATACGTAGTCATTACGCCATACAGTCTCATGAAGTCGCGTACCGGAAATATCATTGCGCGACTCATGTCATTCTCGGGCTGCGATCTGGTCGGCATCAGGATGATGAGGCCATCGGATGAGTTTGTGGATGAGTATATGCGGCGAGTGAAAAGTCTGGGCATCCAACCCAAGATAGAGAAGGCGCTGGTGGATTATATCGATCAGAATCTGCGTCGCGAAAATATCCTCGGTCAGACGAACCGCTGCCTGTTTCTCTTGTTTGAAGGCGAGAATGCGGTGGAGCGCGTCTACGATGTGGTCGGAAAACTCACGACGGAGGCAGAATCTGAAGCCAGGCGAGGGACGATTCGCGGCACTTACTGCGACTTCATAACCAATCCCGACGGAACGATCAGGTATTTCGAACCGGCTGTTCTTATGCCCACGAATCCGAAATATGCAAAAACCAATTTGGAGCTGTTCGCAGAGTTTGGATTCAATGACTCGGGTATTTACGAAGAATCTGCTGAAGGAGAAACCACGCTGGTCATTTTGAAACCGGACAATTTTTTCAAGCATTCCGTCCGGACGGGAAATATGGTCGACATGTTTTCGAAGACAGGTCTGAGGATAGTTGGGGCCAGAGTAATCCGGATGAGTGCCGCGCAAGGTGAGGCATTCTATGGTTTCCTGAGAGGCACATTCAAACGAAAGCTGAAGAAGCACGTAGCTGAAAAAATCAAGGAAAGAATATGCGGGCTCTTTGGGTTTGACATTACGGATGAAGAATACAATGCCATGGCGGCGGTAATCAACGAGACGAATGCCCAATACGAGTTTTCCCAGATCGTGCAATATTTGACAGGAATTGATCCCGACAGCGTGGCGCCCGAGGATCGCGAAAAGCCTGGCATCAACCCATCGCTGGCGCTTCTTTATCGGGGATATAGCGCAGTAGGGAAAATCCGTAGTAGATTAGGCGAATCCGATCCGGCAAAAGCAGCCGCAGGCACCATTCGTTCGGACTTCGGGCAGAGCGTCATGCAGAACGCAGCGCACGCATCGGATTCTGTCCAACGAGCTATTCATGAAAGAAAGATCATCGGCCTTTATGATAACGCCGGTGATGATTGTGCGAAAATCATCACAAACTGGCTGAGAGCGGGTTAGATAATATTTGAGACGTTGCGTCATTGCGAGGATTTGTTTTTTAATTGATAGTGAAAGCTTCATAGAGGAGGAACAAAATGAGTAAACGCGCGAAAGAGGACGCCAAGCGCTGGGTTGAGAAGGCTGCTGCTTTTTATAAAACTTCAGGCAAAAGAATCGCTTTGGCTGAATATACGAATCCTAACGGGCAGTTCGTTCAAGACGAAATGTATATATACGTCTTGAACGCCAGGGGGACCATGCTTGCACACGGCGTCAATGAAAGATTCGTGGGGGAGGATTTCAGTGAACTCAAAGACGCAGACGGAAAAAGTTTTATCCGGGAGATCCTCGATATGGCTAACAGCGAAGGCAGCGGCTGGGTGACGTACAAGTGGTATAACCCGGTGACCAAAGAAGTATGGCCTAAGACAGCTTATTTCAGAAAGGTAGATGACCTTATCATTTGCAGCGGCATTTACGGGGAATAAATTATAAAGAGGTCCGTATATTCCCCTTTGCAGAGCCGGAAGTCGTAAGGACTGTACTAATCTTCATTATCAGCGTCTACCTGTTCCGGGTCGAGATCATTACCGGTGTTGATTTGTCGGGGTTCTTAGCCGTGATATTTTCATAGAAGGCACGAATCTTTTTCATATCGGCCCCAATGTTTCCGGTCGGCATAAGTATCGGGCCGAAACCTCCTTCCTTTCGCACATAATCTATGAAACCCATCACAAGAGGGACGTTAGCGCCCATGGCGATGTAATAGAATCCTGTCTTCCAGTGATTGGCCCTCTTTCGTGTTCCCTCGGGAGCAACCACCATCATCATTCTTGCCTGTTCATTGAAGGCCTGGACGGTTTGCGCAACCACATCACCTGATTTTGAGCGATTCACGGGAATGCCCCCCAGCCATTTAAAGAAGGTGCCGAAAGGCCATCGAAAAATAGGTTCCTTCCCCAGCCAGTACATCTTAGCCTTGAATGCCAGAATTATGGCGATTCCCACGGGTAAATCCCAGTTTGAGGTATGAGGGGCGGCTATCATGACAAATTTCGGGGCATCCGGCACCCGGCCTGCTCTCCGCCATCCGAAGATTCCCAGAACAATTATGGCAAGAACCTGTAACACGTTTCTTAAGACGGGGATGTCGAAGATGGTATAACGCATGAGCCCTTTGAATTCGGTAGCGAGCGCATTCCCCGTAGCTTGCTGCGGGGTAAGCGAGCGCATGGTGAACGATGCCATTCCCTAAGAATCNNTTGTTTTGATCGGCGGCCTAAATATGCACGTAGGAGCATTTCAGTCAAGAAAAAAGCGGATGCACTGTTACTATAAATCTCCATTGCGACATTTAGTGTCAGGATTTTCGAGGCAATAAGTGAGGACATCCCCGGT
Organism: Syntrophaceae bacterium; assembly: GCA_003142295.1. Lineage (GTDB taxonomy): Bacteria > Desulfobacterota > Syntrophia > Syntrophales > UBA2185 > Fen-1135. Next base: position 7,931 of record PLLV01000106.1, on the reverse strand, counting down.
CGCGGATCGCTGCACGATGTTTATGGCAATGCTTTTTTGATATCCTTGGTGAAGGACGATGCAATTTGGATCAGGTCGTCTTTGGCGCCGTTTTCCTCAATGAGACGTACGAAAGCGCTCCCGATAACGACTCCATCGGCGTAGGAAGCAATCCGGGCCGCCTGCGCCGGTGTTGAGATGCCGAAGCCGATGACGAGGGGCAGGGCGCTTATTTTCCGGATGCGCTCTACGTCAACTTTAATACTTTGCATGAGGGGCTGTGCCGTTCCTGTAACTCCCGTGATGGAGATATAGTAGAGAAACCCCGTCGCATTGTTTGCAATTCTTGCGATGCGGTCGTCG
>PLLV01000106.1:0-7562 GCA_003142295.1 Syntrophaceae bacterium | reverse complement strand
GATTCCTCCGGCGGCAGATCAACGACAAGAATGCCGTCAACACCAGCCCGCTTCGCCCTTGCAGCGAATCGTTCATTGCCGTAAGAAAAAATGGGATTGAAGTAGCCGAAAAGGACAATGGGAATATCACTGACTTCTCTCAAGGATTCTATCATATCCAGGATACCGGAAAGAGTCACTCCTNNCCGATTTCTATGACGTCGACACCCGTTTCTTCGAGAGCGAGTATGAGACCGCGGGTCGTTTGCAGGTCCGGATCTCCGGCCGTGAGATATACAACCAATGCCTTCTCCTTTTTTTGTTTGAGGTCTCGGAATTTCCGTTCGATTCTTCCTGTCATAAAAGCATCTCCCAATGATCTCCCTTTTGAAAGGGGGATTTACATAAATCATTTCTTGTCGATCCTCTGTGATATTATCTCCGCATCCTTATCTCCCCTGCCGGAGAGGTTCACAACGATGATCTTATTCTTATCGAGTCTGGGGGCAAGCTTAAAAGCGTGGGCCAGTGCGTGGGCGCTCTCCATGGCGGGGATGATGCCTTCCAATTTGGAGACAAGCATAAAGGCCGCTATTGCCTCATCGTCGTCAATGCTCACGTAGGTAGCCCTGCCTGTATCTCTGAAATAGCCATGTTCGGGGCCGACACCGGGATAGTCGAGCCCGGCAGCAATGGAATAGGCATCCTGAATCTGGCCGTTTCCATCCTGAAGCAGGTAGGTCTTGTTGCCGTGAAGGACACCGACGCTTCCGGCAGATATGCTTGCTGCATGGTATCCTGTTGTAATGCCTTTGCCCGCCGCCTCTACGCCTACCATCTCAACGTGTGTTGCGTCTTTAAAGGGATAGAAAAGTCCCATGGCATTGCTGCCGCCGCCGATACAGGCAAGAAGGACATCGGGAAGCCGTCCTTCTTTCTTCATAATCTGCCTTTTTGTTTCTCTACCGATTACACTCTGAAATTCACGGACCATCATCGGGTAAGGATGAGGGCCTGCCGTAGTGCCGATCACATAAAAGGTATCTCTTACTCTCGCTACCCAGTGCCGCATTGCCTCATTCATAGCGTCCTTGAGGGTCCCCGTTCCCGATGATACAGGTACGACATCGGCGCCGAGTATTTTCATGCGAAATACATTGGGGGCCTGCCGTCTGATATCTTCCTCACCCATGAAGATCATGCACTCCATCCCGAAAAGGGCGGCCACCGTCGCTGTGGCTACACCATGCTGACCGGCGCCCGTCTCCGCAATCACCCTTTTCTTACCCATGCGCCTGGCAAGAAGTCCCTGACCGAGGGTATTGTTTATCTTGTGCGAGCCTGTATGATTGAGATCTTCGCGCTTCAGGTAGATCCTTGCCCCGCCCAGTTCTTCTGTGAGACGTTTCGCATAATAGAGAGGGGTTTCCCTGCCTGCGTATTCACTAAGGTAATAGGCTAATTCATCCCTGAACTGCTTGTCTTTTCTGGATGCCTTATAAACCTCCTCAAGCTCTATGAGGGCGGGCATGAGGGTTTCTGCGACATAGCGGCCGCCGAAGATTCCGAAGTGTCCTTTCTTATCGGGCAGTAACTGGTGCATGTTTTCTCCTCGTAAATATTTTTGTGGTACTTGTTTCCCCAGCAGCATGGACCGTCTCAATCATGCTCTGAACTTGTTTAGGATCCTTTTTCCCCGGTGAGAGTTCAACGCCGCTGTTGACATCTACGGCATGTGGTGAAACTGTTCTGATTCCCTCCAGAATATTGCCGGCATTTAATCCTCCCGAGAGAACGAGCAGGTGCATTTCTTTCAATTTGGCTGCGAGCTCCCAATTGGATTTCTTTCCCGTTCCGCCGTAGAGTCCGGATTCACGCGCGTCTATTATGACCGCCTTGACACCGTATCGCTTTACGATGCCAAGGTCTTCTTCGTTCCTGGGTGAGATGGCCTTGATCAGAATGGATTGCGAGAATTCGCGGCAGTACGCAGGCGATTCATCACCGTGAAGCTGAATCAAGTCAAGCCCGCAAAATTCATATATTTGCCTGACGGCATGGATGTCATGATTCACGAAGACACCTACTTTTGAAATATCGTCCGGGAGATTTCGTATGATGCGTATTGCTGTTTCGGGGCTCACATATCGCGGGCTCTTCTCATAGAAGATAAACCCCAGTGCATCAGCACCGTATGCGAAGGCCATAACGGCGTCTTCCATGTTGGTAATCCCGCAGATCTTTATTTCCATTCTTCGCTCTTCTCCGGCAGAGTTAAACATTTGATATCTATTTTCACTTTCTTAACCTTTCGCTTGAATCCTTGACCCCTTGAATCCCATTTTTTATTCCTTGCCCAGAAGCTCTCGCAACTTCCGCCCCATATTATCAGACGTCATCAGGGTCTCGCCTATCAGAAATGCATGAATNNAAATCTACCGAAAAAGTCATGAGGTCCCTGTTATTAATCCCGATAAACTTGGCGTCTGAAGCGAGTGCCTTATCCAACTCTCCGTGGGAATGAATCTCGCAGAGTACGGAAAGACCCAGAGATTGTGCAAGACAGGAGTATTCTCTCAACTGCTCTTTTTCCAGAATTCCTGCAATGAGAAGGATGGCATCTGCCTGGACATAACGAGTCTCATATATCTGATAGAGGTCGATGATGAAATCTTTTCTCAGGAGAGGAAGACGCACGCATTCTTTTATATCGGCGAGATGAGCCTCGTCTCCGCCGAAAAATGCCCTGTCGGTGAGGACGGAGACTGCCGCAGCGCCGCTCTCTTCGTAGATAACGGCAATTCGGGCAGGATCAAAATCTTCTCTGAGGATTCCCTTTGAGGGCGACCGCCTTTTGAGTTCCGCAATAATGGCACACTCCCGGCCGCTTATGGCTTCATGGAAATTGCGGGGGGAGGGGAGGTCGAGAATAGCATGTTTCAATTCCTGAAGCGGCCTGATCCTTCTCAGATGGGCGACTTCTTCTTTTTTTACTTCGATAATCTTATCTAAAATCATGGCGATATAAAATGGTACCCCTGTCATTTCGAGTGGAAGGAGAAATCTGGTAACGTAATATGTCTAACGCAACAGATTCATCGCCTCCTCGCTCCTCGGAATGACACGATATGTATTTTAGTCGAATTTTCATGATCAACTGTTACTCAGCTCAATCAGGGCCTGGAGTTTTTTGATGGCGGCGCCGCTGTCAATGCATTCCTGCGCTATTTCAACCCCTTCCTTGATCGTATTGGCCATTTCGCCAGCTATAATCGCTAAAGCCGCGTTGAGAAGAACAATGTTTCTGCAGGCCCCGCTGTTGCCTGTCAAAACACTTTTTGTAATCTCAGCATTAACCGATGCGTCACCGCCAAGAAGGGCGTCACCCGGAAAGATGTCGCCGAAGAAAAAAACCGGATCGATATCATATGTATTGATAAGACCGTTCTTCAGCTCCGTTACACGTGTCTTACCGGTTATGGTTGCCTCATCCAGGCCGTCCAAGCCATGAACCACAAAGGCCGTCTTTGTGCCGAGGTTTTTAAGAACACCGGCAAACATCTCCGTCAACCTTGGATCATAGACACCGATGAGCTGAGATGTCGCGCCAGCGGGATTTGTTAAGGGTCCAAGCATGTTGAATATCGTCCGTATCCCGATCTCCCTGCGGGGGCCGATGGCATATTTCATCGCACCGTGGAGTTTAGGGGCGAAGAGAAAACCAATACCGATCTGATGAATGCACTCTTCGACAATCTCCGGTTGGGCGCTGATGTTGACGCCNNACGACGAAGGCGGCAGTAGTGGAAATATTGAAAGTCTTCATTCCATCACCACCGGTCCCGCAGGTATCCACAATAATCGGCGACCGGGCGTCTATCCTTGTGGCTTTTCTGCGCATGATCCGGGCTGCGCCTGTGACCTCATCAACGGTTTCACCCTTGATCCTGAGGCTCGTCATGAAAGCGGCGATCTGCGCGGACGTCGCCTTGCCCTCCATAACTTCATCCATAACCTCCATCATTTGAGGCTCATTCAGGTCTTCACGATTTACTAACTTGGCAATTGCTTCCTTAATCATTGCAGTCTCTCCTTTTTTATAATTAACTCCAAAAAATTCCTCAAAATCCGTTTTCCCTGCGGTGTCAGGATAGATTCCGGGTGGAACTGTATCCCCTCCACAACATACTCCTGATGCCTTACGCCCATTATTTCTCCTTCCTCTGTCCTGGCGCTGATCATGAGACATGATGGCAACGAAGCTTCCTCTATCAGCAGGGAGTGATATCGCCCGGCGATGAAGGGATTGGGGAGGCCTTTGAAGATAGTCTTTCCATCGTTGATGATGGGAGAGGTCTTTCCGTGCATGAGCCTGCCTGCCCTGACCACATTGCCTCCGAAGGCATAGCCGATGGCCTGGTGCCCGAGACATACCCCCATGATGGGTGTTGATTTGTGAAATTCCCTGATGACCTCAACAGTGATCCCTGCCTCCTTCGGCGTGCATGGGCCGGGGGAAAGAAAGATGGCTTCGGGCGCGATGTTCCTTATGTCCTCCAAGGTTATCTCGTCATTGCGATAAACTGTAACCGCCTGGTCTAACTGCCCTAAATACTGAACGAGGTTGTAGGTAAAAGAATCATAATTGTCGATCATTAAAATCATGCGTTGCTCCCTCAGATATTCTTTTTTAATTCGAAGCCGGAGGCGGCAAGGCATATGGCTTGCATCATTCCTTCGCCTTTATTCACCGTTTCCTGATATTCCTTTTCCGGGTCAGAATCGGCCACAATGCCGGCGCCTACCTGTATAAAAACCTTTCCGTCTTTGACCAACATGGTTCTGATGGTTATGCAGAGATCCATATTGCCTGTATAACTGAAGTAACCGACAGCTCCTCCGTAAGTGCCTCTTCTGGTCGGCTCAAGTTCATCGATGATCTCCATGGCCCTGACCTTTGGCGCACCGGATAGTGTGCCGGCGGGAAACGCGGCCGCAAGGACATCAAAGCAATCTTTTCCCTCTGATAGTTGTGCCTGGATATTTGTGACAAGATGCATGACGTGGGAATACCGCTCCACAACCATAAGCTGATTGACCTGTACACTGCCGGTCTTCGCTATTCTTCCCAGGTCGTTTCTCCCCAGGTCAACGAGCATGACGTGTTCGGCCCTCTCCTTCGGATCCTCCAGGAGCTCATGGGCAAGTTGCCTGTCTTCCTGCTCGTTCCTTCCTCTTCTCCTCGTTCCTGCGATAGGCCGGAGTTCCGCGACTCCTTCTTCAAGCCTGACCATAACCTCAGGCGACGAGCCTATGAGAAACATATCCTCAAGCTTGAGAAAGAAGAGGTAAGGGGAGGGGTTTACATAACGGAGCGCCCTGTAGAGATCGAGCGGGTCTATACCGTTTTCCGTATGAAAGCGCTGTGACAGAACGACCTGTATGACGTCACCGGCAACGATGTATTCCTTGGCCTTCTGGACCATTGCCTTAAAGTCTTCCGCTGACATATTAGACCCGAGGGGCGCGTCGTTTTCCACCTTTCTGTATCGCTCCTTTGTTTCGACAGGCGTTCTCAGGATTGCTATCAGCCTGTCTATCTTATCGATGGTGTCGTCGTAAACATCCTTGAGGGCTTGAGCGCCGTGGGTTGCAGCGCATGACACCACTTTTATCGTGTGCCTGATATTGTCGAAAACAATCAGCGTATCGGTGATGAGAAAAACTGAATCGTCCGTCTTCAGGTCATCCGAGGCCCGTGCAGGGAGTTTTTCAAAATAACGAACCATATCGTAGCCCAGGAATCCGACGGCTCCCCCGTAAAACCGGGGAAGCCCGTCCACGGGAACAGGGCGATAGGTGTTCAGTAAGTCCTTCAGATATCTTAGCGGATTGCCCTCGTGTCTATGGCTTCTGCTTTTGCCGTTTTCAGAGATCACGACATGGTCACCCTTGACTTTAAAAATAACGCGCGGGTCTGAACCCAGAAATGTGTAGCGCCCCCATTTCTCGCCGCCCTCAACGCTCTCAAGAAGAAATACGTGGGATTTCGCGCTGAGTTTCATAAGGGCGGATACAGGCGTATCTATATCGGCCAGTATTTCCCTGTACACGGGGATGAGGTTGCCCTGTTCGGCAAATTTCTTAAACTGGTCAAAGACCGGGTAATACATACTTCAAAGTCCCTTTCCTTTGTGCTTTAGCCAAAATAAAAAAGGCCGCTCATGATTGCGGCCTTCTGTTATGTTGCATAAACAAAAAAGCCGCGGAGTCCGAAGAGGTCTCCACGGCTATGCTTTAGTTAGCGAGATAAATCAGCGGTGGACGAACCCCTTCATTGGATTGTGCCACCACCAGTTAATGATTGTTGAAAATATGTCTTTCAATTAAAGAGTGTCCTTCTGATATTTTTAGCTCTTATACCAGTGCGTGGATGTCTTGTCAACAGTATTTTCTCATTGCCATGTGCCATGGTTCAAATCATCAATCTTTTGTTACATATCGACACGATTCCCCAATTTACCAATTGATTTTTTCTCAAACAATTTGTAGTGTCCGATAAGCTGCACTGCTTTATTATTTGATAACTTATTAAATTGATGGGGCGAGGACAAATGATCACTTACATTCAGACAATCAATAAGATGATTCTCCCGTTTATGTTTATCGCAGGAGGATTTCTTCTCGGAGTCATATTTGAAAAAGTCATTCTCAGGGAAATCAAGAAGATGGCTACAAGGGCGAAATGGGAGAGTGATGACATATTTGTTCGGGCCTTCCATGGAACTACTACGCTCCTCTTCCTTGCCGCAGGTATATACTGGGCTCTGGAGAGCAGCGACATAAGCCACGAGATTCTGGGTTTCCTGCATAAGGTTCTCCTCGTCATTGTTATTTTTTCCGTGACCTTGATTTTGTCGCGGATCTGCGTCGGCTTTGTCAATCAGTACAGCAGGAAGGCAGGCGGCGCTTTCATATCGACGTCAATGTTTGCGAACCTGACAAGATTTCTCGTTCTTGTTGTCGGTATTCTCATCATCCTTGAGTCTCTTGGCATATCAATCACACCCATATTGACAGCATTAGGGGTAGGTGGACTTGCCGTTGCCCTTGCCCTCCAGGATACCCTTTCCAATCTGTTTGCCGGTATTCACGTGATAGCCTCCGGCCAGTTGAAGCCGGGGCATTATATGAAACTCGGCAGCGGTGAAGAGGGTTATGTGCGGGACATAACCTGGCGCTATACAACGATCACGACGCTTCAGAATAACACCGTAATTGTTCCCAATGCCAAACTGGCGTCAGCAATTGTTACGAATTATAACATTCCGAATGAGGAAATATCGATATCCGTTGATATCGGTGTAAGCTATGAGAGCGACCTTGAGAAGGTTGAACGAGTGACAATTGAAGTTGCCCGAGGGGTCATGAAAGATGTTCATGGGGGTGTCACAGATTTCGAGCCGGCCGTAAGTTATTACAAGTTTGGCGATTCCGGTATCTACTTTAATGTTGCTCTTCGTGCAAGGGCATTTGTCGATCAATACGCCATCAAGCATGAGCTGATAAAAAGGCTGCATAAG
>PLLV01000247.1 GCA_003142295.1 Syntrophaceae bacterium | reverse complement strand
CAGAACGACTATCGAGCAGTTTACAATATTCTGCGAGCGGGTATTGACATGCTCACCCATGAAGGGTTTATCATTTAGTAACAGAAGCAGGAAAACAAGTAATGCCGGAAGTAAAGTTACCGCGACAACCTGCACAAACATCGTAATGGTGATTAAAGGAGCGCCGGGGATCAAGACCACAGCTCCCGAGGTGACGAGCATGACGAGATAAATCAGATAAAACCAGGGCGCGTCCTTGACCTTCTTATTCAATGAGTGCGCCCAGCCGAAGACTTCTCCCACAGCCCATGAGGTGGACAGCGAAATGCAGAGAGCTCCCAAAAAACCGGCGTCAAATAGACCGATGGCGAATAGTTTTCGGGCTAGGTTACCCTGTCCAGCAGGCAGAAAAGGTACGATAGCCTCAGCCGTCTGGGCTGCATCCTCGATGATAATGGGCGGTTTGTGGAAATAAAAAACCGCTGCCGTGGCGATGATGATGAAAACTGCAACAATGCATGTTGACATTGACCCTATGAAAGTCTCCAATTTGCCATACTTGATATCATGAATGTCCAGACCCTTATCTACGACGGCGCTCTGCTGGAAAAAAAGCATCCAGGGGGCAATCGTTGTTCCGATATTGGCCAAGATGATAAAAATTAGGTCTGCGTTAAAGCCGCCCAAATCAGGATTATAGAATCCTTTGAATACCGCGTTCCATGTGGGAGCGTTCGGCGTTTCCATGGCCCAGAGGGCAGCGGGTATATATACGAGATTAAAGCAGCAGAAGAAAAGCGTTATTTTTTCAAAGGTCCAGTATTGACCTGAAACGATCACAGCGAAAAGAATTGCTGTTACCACAATGACGGTCAGCCACGGCGGCACTCCGAAGAGACTCATGGCCGCCGTCATCCCGACATACTCCGTTATCAGGGTAAGCCAATTAATGATAGTCAGATCAATTAGGGAAAACCAACCCCAGAAGGGGCCGAATCCCTCAAAGATTGCCTCTGCGTGGCCGCGCTTGGTAACAGCCCCCAGACGGACAGTCATTTCCTGAACGTAATAGGCCATGGGAAGAAGGATGATGAACATCCATAGGAGGGAAAAGCCGTACTTGGAACCTGTCACGGCATAGGTCGAAATTCCTCCTGCATCGTTATCAGCAACCATGACGATGATGCCCGGGCCGAGAACTGACAAAAATATGATGAACTGCCGACGAAAGCGATTCAGGATGTGAATACTCTTGCTTACCCAGAACATAAGACGCCAGCCATCAAAAGGAAAACGAGCTATCCCTGATAGGACTCAAAAAATCAAAAGATTTAGAAAGTCAAGTTAATCAATATATCGGAGATAGAGGTATGAGGAGCGGCAGTGACTTCCGGTTCAAACATATACCCCGGAAATCTGCGAAGGAAAGGCTAACAGATCGGTGATGTAAATACTTCCGGGATAAGACTTCTATTTTGTTCTACCGGGAACCACAGTCGGGCAATCGTCAATCCCTCTACAACCATGAGGTTCCATATGATTTTGTTTACTCCAAAAAAAGAATTAAAATTCAGGATGAACATTTCGAATGTCCCTTATACATAAAAACAAATTGGCGTCAAGGCAAAAAAGTTCTAACATTACTTTTTTGCATAATGACTTCGGAATGTGGCATCAGGAAAAGGATTGGTCAGCCTTTCGACACATGATCGGGAGCGGATTCATATGAGCGACATGGAGCCGTAAGAATGTAACTTACGGCAGTAAGACGCTGATGAGAGCTAAAATCATCCACCGGAAAAGATCGATGAGGGGATCTAAGGCACCAAAATACAGCAGTCCGATGATGATAAAGAATCCGTAAGGCTCGAGGCGGGAAAGGGTATATTGTAGCCTTGCAGGCGCAAACCCCATGAGAATTTTTGAACCGTCCAGAGGTGGAATGGGAATCAGGTTGAATGAGGCCAATATGATGTTGATCTGTGCGAGGTAATAAAGGAGAGTGGACAGAACCCCTGAGGGATCGGGTGATAAGAAGCGATAGAGAAAGAAGGCCAAGAAGGCGAGAAGCATATTAGTGATGATCCCCGCTGAAGAAACGAGTATGAGCCCCTTGCGTGTGTTATGCAAATTACTGAAATTTACAGGCACCGGCTTTGCCCAGCCGAAGCCGAAAAGAAAAAGCATGAGGGTGCCGATAGGATCGAGATGCCTTAACGGATTGAGGCTCAGCCTGCCAAGCCTCTTAGCAGTTGAATCACCCATCCGGTAAGCAACCCAGCCATGAGCCAGTTCGTGAAGAATAACAGAATACAAAAGCGGTATGGCAAGGAGAATGAATGTAAAAGGATCGTTTATGAGAAGTTTGAGTAGGCCCATTTATTTGTGCGTGCTGCGTGTCAGGGGTTTTACCGTCTATTCCATGGCAATGCGCGATTAGTCTTTTCTTTCAGCAATGACGGCACGAAATGTCATTAGCCGGCTATCTCGCAGAACTTTAACAATTGCTTTTTCGCCGGCGCGAAGAGACGAGACAAGGTGCACAATATGATAGATATCCTTAATCTTCTTTCCATTGACTTCAACAACTAAATCACCTGCGAGAAGACCGGCCTTATCTGCCGGACTGCCCTTTTCTACTTGAGCGATCAGGGCGCCGCTTTTTTCCTCGAGTTTGAGGTTTTGCGCCATCTCTTCCGGTATGTCTTGAACACGAATACCGAGGAGGCCCCGCGTGACCTTTCCTTTCATTTTAAGATCCGGTAAAATATTTCTTGCCATATTAATGGGGATGGATTTCATCTATATGGTCCCCTTTTTGGAATCTGTGGCATTTTATATATCAACCGTGACCAAACCACAAGAGATGTTCTACATTACTCATGCCACTGTTTTATAGGATGGCTGAATTGGTAAAGCAGCAGTCAAGGGCACAACTTACACTTCCGCGTGGTGCCAACGTGATGAACCCTGCCCAGGCAAGAGGCGTTTTGATATGGGATTTTGTTGTAAATGTAAACTTGTTGAGGTATTAATTAAAAAAAGGGTAAGGAGGGATAATATGGGAGAAGTCGTTCATACGTCTAAAATCAAAATTGTCAGGGAAAAGGGGCCAACACGGAGGGCCATGATAGAGGGATTCTCAGAACCGGTCTATTACGGCGTCCACGGCGGCATCATGAAGTTTTACAAAGTGGAGCCGGAAAAAGAGCATGCGGCAACTCTCGATCACATTGTTGCCGCGACAGCGGGTTGAATGATGGGCACACTGGCCACGCTGATGGCCGGAAAAAAGATTCCCACCCCCGAAAGTCTGTACTGGGCCGATGTGGAAGGGGACATCGAGAATGTCAACGGCGTCCTCAAGATCACGACCATCCGGGTCAAATACCACCTGAAGGTTTCCGAAGATAAGGTAGCAGATGCGAAGGAGAGCTTCGCAAACTATATCACCCGCTGCCCGGCCGCACAGAGCGTCATCGGCTGTATAAAACTGGAGGACGAATTAATAATAGAGAAATAGATTTATGATATGCACTCTTTAGAGATGGCGGGATTACACCCGTCCTCTAAATTTACTACTTATGTGTTGTCTCTGGTCTTTTCGTAATCCGGCAATTCGCATTCCCTTGAATAATGATATATAACCCATATACGTTCATTGTAAACAAAAGGAGGGTTTTATGAAGTGGATTTGTCTTATCGTTTTTGTAATTGCTATCGGTATGCAATCAAACAGCGTTTTTGCACAGGACAGAATGCCCGGTATACCACTTGAAAAGATGACCGATCTCCAGAAGAAGTATGCCGAGGAGATTATCAAAGGGCCCCGCGGCGCACTTTATGGCCCTTTCGTTCCGCTCATCCGCAGCCCGGAGCTCATGGATAGGGCGCAACGCGTGGGTGAGTACCTACGCTTTAAGAGCGCAATCGGGACTAAGCTAAGCGAACTCGTTATCCTGATCACGGCGCGCCAATGGACCCAGCAGGTGGAATGGGCCATCCATGAGCCCATAGCTATCAAGTCAGGCATCAAGGCAGAGGTTGTGAGAGCGATTGCTGACGGCCGCTATCCCGCCGGTATGAGCGAGGATGAGCAAATTGTCTATGACTTCTGCACGGAACTCCATGTCAATAAGAGCGTTGCCGATGCCACTTATGAACGTGCACTGAAACGCTTTGGCGAGCATGGCGTGATCGACATGCTCGGCATTAACGGTTATTACACTTTTCTGGCGATGATCATGAACGGTACGCGCACCGTAGTGCCAGATGGTAAGCCCGCGCCCCTGAAGGCGTTCCCGAAGTGACAATAATATAAATTCGGACTGCATTTATTTGAACCGGTTTCATGTAAATCTATAGGTGAGCTCTACGCGTGTTGATTGCGGCGATTCATTCCTCAACCACCGCCTCTTTGTGCGGGTAAAGATTGTGAGAAATATCAATATAATTATTCGCGATTGTTTTCGATTGACGAGATAGATGTGTTCAGTGTTTCTTTAGTGCTTCAGAAAAGATAAGTGTGAGAATAGCCATAAGGATGGCCATCAATCCCGGCATTAATCTGGCCCATTTTGTAGACAACGGCGCCGTGACACGGGGCTCTTTTTCCCGGATGCGTGTGTGATTGACTTCAGGAGACACTTCCTTTTTCTTTTCATGGTCCTTCTGAATCCGGTCTAAGCATTAGCGGAAGCCTTCCGTCCGGTGTTGATTCTCACCTTGGCGAGTGTCTGATACAAGGTCATCTCCTCTAACTTTAACTCACTGCATCCCATGCAGACCCCTTTTTTCCGGATATCAGATATCAGCATGAGCGCAAAAAAAGAGGAGGGCGCCGGCTTCCTACGAGCGCCCTCCTCTAACTCATTCTTAGAAACGGATCTCTCCCGCGCTGCACAATTTAGGATCTTTGCTTTCCGGTCCTTCCTCGCCGGTAGGCATTACGGTCAGCACCGGGCACGGGGAATAGTTCACAACCCTGTCGGCCGTACTGCCGAAGATTCTTCTGTTGTAGGCCATCTTACGGCTGTTGGTGCCGATAACGATTAAGTCTATGTTGTTCTCCCGCTGAAATTTCAGGATTTCCTCGTCGGGGACTCCCGTTAACAATCGGTACTCGACGTTCTTGTATCCACCAAGTCCTAACGTACAACACTGTTGCAGCTCCTGTTTGGACTTTTCTTCCATGGTCTTTTTGAGCTCGCTCAGATTAACTTTCGGGGCATACCATGCAGTCATCTTGCCTACGTCGTGAATTACATGGACCACATATAGTTTTGCTCCATACCGCTCTGCTAAGTCTGCCGCATATGCAGTTGCCTGCGCGGCGCCTGCCATGAAGTCTGTCGCGAAGAGAATCTTTTTTATTTCCATAACGCCTCCTTTTTCGTTAGCATTAGGTTCTTATTCTTCTACCACTTCGAGAACTAGATCGCCGTATCGATCTTTAACCGGTATCCTGATTTGAAGAAGATCATAACAGCGCTTAGCTGCCGAAATAAATATTATTATAACCAACACCATGACGATTACCGAGAGTACCGCGAGGAGATAATTCTGCTTCGGAAGATAGTTTAAAGTGATGTTCAGGTATCCGGCATACAGAGTCGTAAAAGCCATTATGATACCGGGAACGGCGGTCATCCACGAATACTTCAATTTCCCCATCCTGATCAGCATGATTGTTCCGATGATCAAGGCGCAGGAGGCAAGGAGCTGGTTGCTCATGCCGAAGAGCGGCCAGATGGTCGTGATATCTCCTGTGTATACGAGATAACCCCAGGCGCCGGTGAAGAGGAAACTGGTTATGATGATGCCCGGTATCCAGCGCTTTTCGAGAAACTTCGGGATGACCTTGCCAACCATTTCCTGGAGGAAGAACCTTCCGACTCTTGTGCCTGTGTCGACGGCAGTGAGTATAAACACCGCTTCGAACATGATGGCGAAGTGGTACCAATACGACATTAGTCCTTTCATAAATGGTACAGATGCAAAGATGTACGCCATGCCCACGGCGAGAGAAACTGCGCCGCCCGGCCGGCCCTGAATCTTTTCCTGCACCTGTGCGGCAAGGTCGGGAAGGTTGACCGGAACCATGCCCAGCTTCTGGTAAACTGCCGGAGCCGCGTTGATGGCGAAATAGTCTGCCGGAATGAGGACGCATGCTGCAACCAGGGCCATGATAGCCACGAATCCTTCAACGAGCATTGCTCCGTAGCCGATAAACAAAACATCCCGTTCATTTCCTATCATTTTCGGGGTCGTTCCTGACCCGATGATCGCGTGAAATCCCGATATTGCGCCGCAGGCGATGGTGATCATGACGAAGGGATACACCGGGCCGGGGATAATGGGGCCGCCGCCATAGATATAAGGAGTAAGAGCCGCCATCTCGAAATCAGGCCGGACAACGAAAATTCCTATGGCAAGCATCGCGATGGTCCCTATTTTCAGGTAGGTGGAGAGATAATCACGTGGACACAGAAGCATCCAGACGGGAAGAACCGAGGCGAAAAACCCGTAGATGGGTATAAAAATAGATATCTGTTTTTTCGAGAGTGTAAATATCGGGGCCCAGGTCGGACTTGCCGCGATATAAGGTCCGACTATGATCGCTGCGGCCAGGAGGCCGACGCCCATAATAGTCGCCCCCAGCACATCCCCGGGGCGTATTTTATACATCCAGATTCCCATCAGGAACGCGATGGGTAACGTGGAAAAAACAGTAAAAGTTCCCCAGGCGCTTTCAAACATGGCATTGACGACTGCGATGGAAAGGCCGGCGAGGGTCAAGACGAGAATGAAGAGAAACGCAAAGGAAGCGACTGTTCCTGCGGTTTTTCCAATCTCGCTTTCAGCAATCTTTGCAAGGCTCTGCCCTTTATGTCTTACCGAAGCAAAGAGCACTACCATATCATGCACCGCTCCCGCGAGGACGCACCCTACAATGATCCAAATGGCGCCGGGCAGATAGCCGAACTGTGCGGCCAGCACCGGTCCCAATAGCGGACCTGCGGCTGCGATTGCGGCAAAGTGGTGTCCGAATAAGACATACTTATTGGTTTTGACATAGTCATGACCGTCTGCCATAGAAACTGCCGGCGTTGCGCGTTCACTTTTCAGTTCCAGTACCTTGTTTGCTATGAACAGCCCGTAAAACCGGTAGGCTATAGCAAAAACGCACAATGAAACAAACACCAAAGTGAGAGCATTCATGTTCTAAATCCTCCTTTATTAATTACGTTGATAATAAAAATCTTAACCACGGTTGCGCACTCTGTCAAGCTTGATTCCTGACCATATGCAACAGTCCGCGGCATGCTCGTGGGACCATCTAAATCTCTTAAAGCCTTAATCGATAATTTTGAAACGAATGAAACCCGGCCAAAATTCTTGCATAAGGAATGCTCGTATGTCAAGAAGATTCAACCTCAAAGATCAGGACATATTCATTGAATGTTCTTGACGTTTGAAGCGAGAATTTGATTCAGCGTCTAGTTAATTCGCGGATGAAACTTACCATCTCAGAAAACACCTTCTCCCTCGTCTGTATGTGAGGGATGTGTCCGCAATTGTCGATCATTGATGCTCTTGCAGGCCCCGCAACCTTGCCCACAATGGCTTCAACCTGGGCAGGCGTGCCGTACTCGTCATCCTTTCCTTGAATGGCGAGAAGAGGGCAGGTGATATGAGGCAGGTATTCCTCAATATTCCAATTCCGGAACTCCCGGGAAAGCCAGATATCTGACCATCCCCGGAACATCAGCTCGGTGTTATTTTCGTGAAATTTGCTTAAGCGCTTTTTCAAGCCTGTGCGCTCATAGACTTCGACAGCGCGCTTTATGCCCTCCACTGTGACATCCTCGACAAAAACATGCGCCGCCTCCGTTATAATACCGGAGACCTTTTGCGGATAGGTTCCCGCGTATATTATGGCAATGGAACCGCCGTCGCTGTGACCTATAAGAATAGGTTTGTCAATAGCGCATTGATTCAGGACTTCGGGTAAGCTGAGCAGGGCTTCGTCATGGAGATAGTCGGGTTTTCGGGGTTCCGTTAGAGGATCGGAACCGCCATAACCCCAGCGGTCATAGACCAGCGCCGGGAAGCCCGTTCTCGCGCATATTTTTTCAGGGAAGTCGCGCCATTGACCGATGCTGCCAAGTCCTTCGTGGAGGAATACAAGCACAGGCCGATTGTCTCTTTTGGCCCGTGGCCTGATGAATTCGACAGTAAGGCGGTGTTTCGCCGCACGGATGTCAAACCTGTCTTTAGTAGTGGACAATCTGATCTACCTCCGGCATGTCCCCGCAAGGCTGGAAACATGAGGAACAAATGGGCTAATAAGCAAGATTGGAGCGGTGGAACTCATGGGCATTATAAAATAATATTCTACTTTAGGGATGAAGCGTAATCACTGGATTATCAAGATAAATTGTTTACACAGATCTGGCTATGACTATCATTTGATGAAGCATGAGAAACGCTCATCACATTTAAGCGGCAGAAATTTGATAAACTGATATTCTGCGGCTCCGTTAACATGGAACGGATCGCCTTTCATGATCTGCCGGGCTTCATCAACGCTTTCTACGTTTGCCACTATTACACCGCCGACTCTCGGGTCTTGCGGACCGGAACAGATAAACTTCGACTTTTTGTAGAAGTCATCCAGAAATTTTCGATGTTCAGCGAGCGGGGTATCGATCACCTCCAGCGGCTTTATATATCTGCCTAAGATAATAACCATTGAATCCTCCCTTCGTATTCAGTCGATAAGTATTTCCTCGATTTTCAATCTTTTTCTCGGCGCGGGAGTTTCAGCCGGATATCCGACCGGCAGCAGTGCGACTACATGAATATTCCGGCCCCATCCGAAGATTATCTTGATCGTTTTTTCATCAAACAGCCTTATCCAGCAACTTCCCAGACCGAAATCCAACGCCCGCAGCACGATATGTTCAACAGCAATGGCCAGGTTAAGAGCTATTCTGGGGGTAAGTTCTTCTATCTCAACGGGTGTATAGCGCTCCGTCCTATCGGCGATAATCTTCACTATCCTGCCTTCGACGGCCCCAATCCTGCCGAGGTCCTGTACGCCTGAAACAGTGCCGTCTACGAAACTCTTTAAATCAATACAGCAGACGAAGACAATGGGAGCTTCCGCGATGAATGATTGTTTGTGAGATGCCTGAGCCAGTTGCAGTCTTGTTTCCCGGTCGCGGACAACTTTAAAGCGCCAGGGCTGTGAATTCGAACCGGACGGCGCGAGCCTTGCAGAATCCAGAAGGGCCATTATGTGCTCTTCAGGAATGGGGTCCGGCTTAAACTTTCTTATACTCCGCCTCTTTTCTATGGCTTCTTTAGTTGTTAACATTCTTCCTCCTTGATATGCGCGAGAGATCACCCTTCATGAAATGGGGGGGCAAGATTTCTCGCTTTNNTCGATTATTTCCCCGACAAGCTTCGCGGTTCTGCCTGTCAATTTCCTGCAGTCCTTATGCTTTTGGCCTTGCCGATACTCTTTGACCTGATTCTGGTCCATCCAGTTCACGTTGACGATATCCCTGCAAAGGATACTGCCGTTTGCAATTTCCCCTTTGAACCGCTTCATGAGTTCATGCGCGTATTTCCACATACGAAAATCGGCAAATTTATCCCCTGC
>PLLV01000149.1 GCA_003142295.1 Syntrophaceae bacterium | reverse complement strand
ACATTTTTAAAAAGTCGTTGATTAGGAAAGCGAAATGCTGTATACGAGATATCCTGGCGATAGGGTTGCAGATATTATTACCGATACGATAAAATAAGGAGGAAAGGTCTTGCTGTTTGATTATATTTTAGGAAAATTTTCCAATGATCTTGCCATTGACCTCGGGACGGCCAACACACTCGTCTATATGAAGGGTAAAGGGATTGTGCTAAATGAACCTTCCGTGGTCGCCGTTTCGAAGGATTCGCGGGGAACGAAGAAGGTCCTTGCTGTCGGCCTGGAAGCAAAAAAAATGTTGGGACGAACCCCCGGCAATATCGTGGCTATCAGACCCATGAGGGAAGGCGTAATTGCTGATTTCGACATTACTGAAATCATGTTGAAGCATTTCATACATCGCGTTCACAATCGCAGGGCCTTGGTTCGCCCGCGGATTATCGTCTCCATACCGTCCGGCATTACGCAGGTGGAAAGACGCGCCGTCAGAGAAACTGTAGAATCGGCAGGCGCCAGAGAAATGTATTTCATTGAGGAGCCGATGGCTGCAGCCATTGGAGCCGGGCTGCCTATAATGGAGCCAACAAGCTCCATGGTTGTGGATATTGGCGGCGGAACCACTGAGGTTGCCGTAATATCCCTGGCGGGCATTGTCTACTCAAAATCTGTCAGGGTCGCCGGCGACAGGATGGATGAAGAAATCGTGCAGTATATGAAGAGGAAATTCAACCTCCTCATAGGGGAACGATCGGCAGAGATCATAAAAATGACCATCGGATGCGCTTATCCGGATGGAGAATTGCGGAAACTTGATGTCAGAGGAAGGAATCTAATATCAGGTATTCCGAAGATAGTAGAGATCAATTCTGAAGAAGTGCGGGAAGCCATTATGGAACCTGTAAGTATCATTATAGACGCAATAAAGGACGCCCTGGATAATGCCCCCCCGGAATTGGCCGGAGATATTGTTGACAGGGGCATTGTTTTGACCGGTGGAGGAGCCCTTTTGACAAATATCGACCTTCTTATAAAGGAAGAAACGGGACTGCCCATCACCGTCGCCGATGATGCCCTGACGGTGGTGGCCAGGGGCGCCGGTATGGCCTTGGATCATTTAGATATACTAAAAGAGGTTACATTTCAGGTATAGTTCCACCCCTTTCGGAATATCCTAATTTTCAAATAGGACCAAGGACAGGTTATCATTTTGTGTCCAGAAGATGAAATCTATTACGATTCCCGAAGCATAAGTTGCCCCCATTGCAGGGCGGGTTTGAGGGACAATTTCCCCGTCGTCGTTTCCGCCCATATTTTTGCTGTAGAAATATGTTACTTCCCAAGAAACATCAACCACTCATAATAGCATGCCTCCTGGTAATTATCTCTCTCATCATATTATCTTACAGCGTGAAACAGCCGACGAGGGTTGGTTTTTTCAGGGAACTGATCCTGGAAACTGCAGCTCCATTAGCCAGTATGATAACTGTTTCTTTCAAGGATCTTGCAGGCGTTTGGAAGCGGTATATATTTCTTGTAGGACTGGAAGATGAAAACGGACGCCTGAAAAGGAACAACGCATCGTTGATGCAGGAAATAAATCGATACCGGGAAGGCTACCTCCAGAATATACGCCTGCAAAAACTCCTTGCCCTTAAAGAAAGGACCAATCATCATACGATAGCGGCGATGGTCATCGGCAGAGACCAGACATCGATAATCAAGACGATTTTGATTAACAAGGGGACGTCCCATGGTTTGAGGCTCGATCTGCCGGTTATAGCTGACCAGGGGGTTGTAGGGAGGATTATTGAGACGTCCGCCCATGTGTCGAGGGTTCTTCTTCTCATAGATGAAAATAGCAATATTGATGCGCTTATTCAAGAAAACAGGATCCAGGGGATTCTTCAAGGGGCTGCTTCGCTTGGATGCTCTCTGAAATACGTTCCAAAAACGGAAACCGTAAATGTTGGAAATATAGTCGTTTCTTCAGGCCTATCCGGTCTCTTTCCCAAGGGGTTGCTCCTTGGCGCCGTGAAAAACGTGGAGAAGACGGACAGCGGATTATTTCAGAAGATTGATATCGCTCCGTACGTTGATTTTTCGCGGCTTGAAGAAGTGATGGTAATTGTGCTGGACAAAGCCGATTATAAGGAAAGACTCGCAAACTGAACTAAATGGGCGTTTCCGAAAAAGGCATGAGCTCGCATGGCGGAAAGACGCGCGGATTGAGGTATGCCTTTATTTGCATCGGATAGCTTCACCGGGCTTGTAGAAAGATGGATTCGGAGGGGACAGTGGCTTTTTTGACTCTCTGCGGAGAAACCATGGGTAATAAGAAGTGACCTATTACATATCGCTGCCCTTTTTTTCATTATTGCTCATAGTCTCCCAGATGATGATTGAGGATATTGTCTTCTCCGGGAAAATAGCCTTGGAACTGTCCCTGATAGTGGTAATATATGCAGGATTTCGATTCGATGTACTAAGAGGGGGAATTCTCAGCTTTATCCTTGGATTCATACATGACTGCTTGACGTGCTCGCTTTCCGGACTTTATACTCTCATATATGTTCTCATATTTTTGATTTCAAAACTCGCTTCTCTCCGGATATCGCCCGGAAAGCCTTTTTTGATCATGAGTTTTACCCTTATATGCGCTCTATTTGAAGGCATGATGGTCATTTTGTTTCACCCGTTGTTGTACGGGGGGAACATTTCAGGCCATGCAGTTGCTGTTTACTTGCCCCAGACATTGATTGTCAGCGGCGTTAGCCCTATCTTGTTTAGGGCCTTCCATTGGACCGAGGCGGTACTGAATGGCAGAAAATCGCAGCCGGTTAAACGGACATGAACCCGGCGAATTTAGAAATAAGTTCAAGATAGCATTTGCTGTTGTTTCTATCATGTTATTTATTCTGATCATGAGGATGTGGCATCTTCAGGTTATCAGAGGAGATGAACTGACACAGAGATCGGAAAATAATAGCGTACGCCTGCGAAAAATCAAGCCGCTAAGGGGAGTGATCCTGGATACAAACGGTCAAGTACTGGTGGATAATCAGCCATCCTTTGACATTATGTTCGTGCCTAACCGCAACCGGAATATCAATGAGGCAGCATATAAATTAAAACAATTATTCGCTGCAAGGTCCCTCACGCTTTCGGCAGACCTGCCGCCCCTGGGAAAGAGAGGCTGGTTTCCGCCGGTTAAACTTGAAAAAAACATCAGTATGGAAAAACTTGCCATCGTTGAAACCCATGCCTCTGATTTGCCAGGCATAACCATTGATGTGGTGCCTATCAGACAATACCTTAACGGAGAAATGGTAGCCCATATAATCGGTTATACCGGTGAGGTCAGCCGGGAGGAATTGAAAAGAGACGTGTCCGGCGATTTCAGCGTCGGTGATGTTACAGGCAAAGACGGCTTGGAGAAACATCTGGATCAGTACCTTAAGGGTAAGAGCGGAGCTGAGCAGGTCGAGGTAAATGTACTGGGCAAAGAGGTTAAAGTAATCGGCAAGATTGAACCTGTCTCCGGATATAATGTTGTCCTTGCCGTCGATTCCCATCTACAGAAGGTCGCCTGGGAGGCCCTTCAAAATAGAGCCGGGTCGGTCGTCGTCATGGATCCCCGTGACGGTGCCGTCCTCGCACTCGCAAGTTCGCCGTCTTTTGATCCAAACCTTTTCAACGGAGGAATCTCTGCTGAAGATTGGGATGATTTATCGAATGATTCGTCAAACCCCATGGGAAACAGGGCCATCGCCGGTCAATATCCTCCCGGATCCACGTACAAGCTCATTGTGGCGGCCGCAGCCCTGGAAGAGGGATTGATCACACCGGATACAACATTCAACTGCAACGGATCATTTCAGTTCGGTAATAGAACATACAAGTGCTGGCAGAAACACGGGCACGGCCGGGTCAATCTTCATCGCGCCATCGTCGAATCCTGCGACGTATATTTCTACAATGTGGGCAAATTAGTCGGCGTTGACAAGTTAGCCGAGTATGCCCGTCGCTTCGGGTTGGGCCAGCCAACAGGAATCGATCTTCCCGGGGAGAAGAGCGGTCTCATCCCGACCAAACAGTGGAAGCAGCAGAGGTTCAAAGAAACATGGCAGATGGGCGAAACCATATCGATCTCCATCGGGCAAGGCTTTAATCTTGTAACGCCAATTCAATTGGTGAACGCTTATGCTTCATTAGCCAATGGAGGAACTGTCTACCAGCCCCGGCTTGTCAAGCGCATCGAAACGGCCGATGGCCGGGTACTAAAGGCATTTGAACCTCAGCAAAAAGGTAATGTCGCTTTGAGTGAGAAGAATATTGAGATATTGAAGTACGGATTATGGGGTGTGGTAAATGAAGGCGGGGGAACGGGTCACGCGCTGAAGAGAAAGGAAGAGGACATCTGTGGAAAAACAGGCACCGCTCAGGTCGTAAGCCTGCCGGATAATGAAAAGGGCCGCAGACGGAAATTTATCCCTTCTAAACACGGGGATCACGCCCTTTTTGTTTGCTTCGCACCGTATAAGAATCCCGAAATAGCTATAGCCGTTATCATGGAGCATGCCGGTCATGGAGGCTCAGTAGCTGCCCCCATAGCAAGAAAGATCATAGATGCCTACTTTGAGCGTAAGAATTCCGCACATAAGAAAAGTCAGCCCCCTCTGACAGTCAGCCAGAAATCGCAGGCAGGTGTTTACAGATGAAAATCGATCGCCGTTTATTTTTCAATTTTGATTGGACACTGCTCTTTCTCATACTGGCGATCAGTCTGGTCGGTCTTTTGAATATCTATAGCGCCGGCTACAGCCTGGACAATTTCAGACAGGAGACACTTTATATAAAACAGACTCAATGGATTGTCATCGGCCTAGTACTAATGGGGGTCGTCATTTGTTTTGATTACAGATTCATCTGTCGATTCGCCTATGTAATCTATGCCGCCTCTATCCTCCTGTTGGTCCTGGTTTCACTGTACGGATATGCCACCCACGGTTCTCAGCGGTGGATTATCTTGGGAGGATTTTTCTTCCAGCCTTCAGAGTTAGTAAAGCTCTCGATCATTATCGTCCTGGCAAAATATTTTGACGACCATATCATAGAAAGAAGCTACAAGTTAAGAGAGCTCTATATACCGTTTCTTATCGTGGTGATCCCTTTGCTTTTTATTTTGAAACAGCCTGATCTCGGCACCGCATTGATCCTTATCTTCCTTATTCTATCGATAACTTTTTTCATCGGTATAGAATGGAAATCACTGCTCATAGCCTGCACCGGAGGGATAATACTGACACCGATGTCATGGCTTTTCTTAAGGGATTATCAGAAGGAACGGATCATGACATTTTTCAATCCGGAGAATGATCCATTAGGATCGGGTTATCATATTCTTCAATCCATAATTGCCGTTGGTTCGGGAGGTATCTTTGGAAAAGGCTATATGAAGGGCACCCAAACGCAGTTGAAATTTTTGCCGGTACAGCAGACAGATTTTGTGTTCTCTGTTTTTGCCGAGGAGTGGGGCTTTATCGGAGGAGTCATCCTTGTTGCCATGTTTCTTATACTCATACTGTGGTGTTTGAAAATTGCCTTGCATTCGAAGGATCTCTTGGGAATGCTCATATCCTTCGGCATAACAATGCTTGTCTTCTGGGAGGTATTTATTAATGTCGGGATGGTGTTGGGCATGCTTCCCGTTGTCGGCATCCCGCTGCCTTTCTTAAGTTATGGAGGCTCGTCAATGGTTGTTCTCATGGCAGCCATGGGATTGTTGTTAAATGTCAGCATGAGAAGGTTTATCCTCTATCCATAATATGTACGGGACAGTGAAATGTATTTGCCATTCGTCTTGATGTCATTGAAGTCATCGGGACAGGAAGGTGCCAAAGACTGGGGGCAGGGCGATGTTTAGCAAGAAGAAAAAAGATGAAGAAATCAAGGCCTTTCTTGGAAAAGGCGCAGAATTTACGGGAAAACTGATATTCAATGGAGCTGTCCGCATAGACGGTGACTTCAGCGGTGAGATATTTGGCGAAGGAACCCTGGTCGTAGGTGATGGCGCTCACATAGAAGCAGAGATAAATGTCGCAATCGTCATAATCAGCGGAGATGTCCATGGACAGATTGAATGCAAAGAAAGGATTGAAATCTATCCCCCGGGAAGGGTTCTGGGGAACGTAAAATCACCGCTGTTCATAATAAAGGAAGGGGCCGTTTTCGAAGGAACTTCGAGAATGGACAGCAGCAAGTCGGAAAAATACAAAGTCAACAGCAAATCCAAAGTATTAAATGCGGAAGAGTGACATCCGGGCCGGACAAAACCGCATTCACCCAAAAAGTACTTGACATTAACTGAAGGTTGTGATTAGAAAACCGCGATTTTTACACGCATCTTTGGGGGTTCCTGAGGTTACTCGTGTACGCAGTTCATATCGCTTTATTTCAGGAAACATTTCTCAAAAAAAGAACCATCATAAGCTTTTTAGGATCGAAACAAGGCTAAACTGGAAAGAGCCGGGTGACGGAAGTCTATTCTTTCACGCGGTTTTTTAGACTTCAAAGCAATTTTAGAGTGAGGCGGAACAGTGATCAGCATCGATTATACAATGTTCATCCAGATGGTTAATTTCCTTCTCTTGATTGTAATCCTTAATCATATCCTCTACAAGCCGATCTTAGGCATAATCGACAGAAGAAAGAAACAAGTACAGGATACTGAAGAAGAGATAAAGCGCCTCAATCAATCCGTTGAGGAAAGAATCGCTGCGTATGAGGAGAAGCTTCGTCAGGCAAAAACGGACGCTTTGGAGAAAAAGACCGAGATTATCAAGGAAGGGGCCGAGCAGGCAAAAGGCCTCATCGAAGCCGCAAGAAGCGAGATCCCCGGCATGATGGAACAGTTTCATGGTGAGATGAACAGGGAAGTCTCCGAGGCCAGAAGCATTCTTACCGGTCAGTCCCGGAAAATATCCGTCGAGATTGCCGAGAAATTGTTGGGAAGGAGTCCCCGATGATGAAATGGTTTTCGGAGGAGCTATTTAATCGATCTTATTTACGCTATTTTCTTTTATCAATCCTGACCCTTGTTCTCACCTCTTCCGTTGCATATGCCTCGGAAGGCGGAGGTCACGAAGACACTGTGAAGCTCTGGATTGATTTCGCCTGGAGGGTGTTTAACTTCGGCATCCTGGTCTGGTTCCTCTACTGGGTTGCTGCAAAAAAAATCAAGGAGTTTTTCTTCGAAAGGCGCCACAACATAAAGGCCGCCATCGAAGAGAAAATAACTGAAAAAGAAGAGACAGAGAAGAAATTCAGGGAATACTCCTTGAGGCTTGATAAGGCCACTGAGGAAATAAAGGGCATCTTCGAGATGATCAAGGCCCAGGGGTTGACAGAAAATGAAAAGATAATTGAAGATGCCAAAAAGGCAGCCGCGAAGATGATAGAAGATACACAGGCGAGAATGGAACAGGAACTTAAGGCCGCCAGAAATCAGCTGAGATCGGAAGCCGCGGAGCTCTCCGTGGCAATGGCAGAAGAGCTTCTGAAGAAGAATATAAACCAGGAGCTTCACGAAAACATGGTGAAAGACTATCTCGATAAGGTGGTGAAAAAACATTGAGCAGCAGCAATATCGCAAAGCGTTATGCAAGGGCGTTTTTTGACATAGCCAGGGAAGATGGGCTTTATGAAAAGTACTACAACGAATTGACGCTCTTTTCTTCCATTGTCAAAGAAAATAAGGATTTGCGGGAATTATTGTTGAACCCCATATTCGATCATGCGGAAAAAAGAGCCGTTGTGGATTCGCTTCTCGCTAAGATCAATATATCGGTCATAACGGCAAATTTTCTGAAGCTCCTCGTTGACAAGCGAAGAATAGGCATTCTTCCCGATATAGAAAGCTGTTACCGGAAATTTATGGACGATGCCTTGAAAAAAATCAGGGTTGATGTCAAGACGGCCTTCCCTTTATCTGCTGAACTTTCCGAAAAGCTTCAGAAACGCATGGAGGAAATAACGGGCAGAAAAGTGGAAATGGCTGTTTCAGAAGATGCATCATTGTTGGGTGGCATTGTCGTAGGCGTAGGGGATACGATGTACGATGGAAGCATTAGAACTCAACTGCACAATATCAGGAATCTCTTGGGGGAGGAAATATAGAGCATGGAGAAAATCAGGGCAGAAGAAATAAGCGAAATCATCTCCAGACAGATCAGAGACTATGAGAAGAAACTGGACGTAAGCGAAGTAGGAACGGTCCTGTCTGTGGGAGACGGTATTGCCAGGGTTTACGGCGTGGAAAATGCGATGGCCATGGAATTGCTGGAGTTCCCGGGAGGGATACTCGGCATGGTTCTCAACTTGGAAACTGACAATGTCGGCGTTGCCGTCTTGGGAGAGGTTACCCATATTAAAGAAGGGGATATTGTAAAGAGAACGGGCAGGATCGCCCAGGTCCCCGTGGGAGAAGCGGTACTCGGCCGGGTCATTGATGCCACCGGTGCACCGATTGATGGCAAAGGTCCCATTGAGGCCACCGAGTTCCGAAGGATAGAGATGATCGCCCCCGGCGTCGTTCAACGCCAGCCTGTTAACACGCCCATGTACACGGGCATTAAAGCAATCGACGCCATGACACCCATCGGACGGGGTCAGAGAGAGCTCATCATCGGCGACAGGCAGATCGGAAAGACCGCGATTTGCGTAGACTCCATCATCAGACAGAAGGATACCGGTGTTAAGTGCATCTATGTCGCCATCGGCCAGAAGAAATCAACCGTAGCCCAGGTGGTGGAAAACCTGCGAAAAAACGGCGCCATGGCTTATACCTGTGTCATCGCGGCATGCGCCAGTGACCCGGCGACCCTTCAATACATAGCAGCCTATTCCGGGTGCAGTATCGGCGAATATTTCCGGGACAGGAAACAGGATGCCCTGATCATCTACGATGACCTCTCCAAACAGGCTGTCGCTTACCGCCAGATCTCACTGCTTCTGAGAAGACCCCCCGGACGTGAAGCCTTCCCGGGAGACATTTTCTATAACCACTCCCGATTGCTGGAACGCGCTGCCCGCGTGAGCGAGGACCTCGGAGGCGGATCTCTTACAGCCCTGCCTATAATTGAGACCCAGGCAGGTGACGTCTCTGCGTATATTCCGACAAACGTTATTTCCATCACAGATGGTCAGGTATATCTCGAACCGAGTCTATTCTTCTCCGGTGTTCGCCCGGCAATTAACGTAGGTCTGTCGGTTTCGCGAGTCGGAGGCGCAGCCCAGGTTAAGGCCATGAAACAGGTGGCGGGTAGACTGAAACTTGAACTCGCCCAGTATCGTGAACTGGCAGCTTTTGCCCAGTTCGGGAGCGATCTGGACAAGGCAACGCAGGCGCAGCTTGAAAGAGGTGTGCGTCTTGTCGAGATATTGAAGCAGCCCCAGTACCAACCCAGGTCTCTATCACAGCAGGTTGCCATCCTGTTTGCAGGTACAAGAGGCTTTCTGGACAAATACCCGGTAGATAAACTGAAAGAATACGAGCCTCAGCTCCTGAGTTTCATTGCGAGCAAGTACCCTGAAGTCAACCGTGAGATTGAGGAGAAAAGGGAGATCGGCCCGGACCTCGAGAAAAAGATAAAAGACGTATTGACAGAGTTTGAAACTGTTTTTGTCACGGCGTAAAGAATCGGAAGACCTCTGAGAAATAGAGCACGTAAAGAGAAAAGGGAGCGTTAATGGCTTCATTAAAGGACATTAGAAGAAAGATTATCGGAGTTTCGAAAACGAAGCAGATCACCAGGGCCATGAATATGGTGGCTGCCTCGAAACTGAAAGCTGCACAGTTGAGGATGGAGAATTTTCGTCCTTATGCACTGAGATTCATGGATGTACTCACCAGCCTGGCACTTCGTGTAGACCCTGAAACCCATCCTCTGCTTGCTGTCAGGGACCCGAAGAGAATCAGGGTTATCGTAATGACTTCTGACAGAGGTTTGTGCGGAGGTTTCAATACCAATTTGATTAAAGCCGCGGAGAGATTCGTTCGGGAGAAGACCGGCGAAGGCAAAGAGGTACAATTGATTGCGGTCGGAAAGAAAGGGAGAGATTATTTCAGGAAAAAAGTGAAGCTCACTAAAGAATGGTCTGACGTCTTTGGGAAATTCGACATAACCCTCGCCGTAAAGATTTCCGATGAAATCATACCCTCTTTCATGCGGGAGGAGTATGACGAATTGTATGTCGTGTACAATGAATTTAGGAACATAGCCGTACAGAGGCCCGCGGTCGTGAGGCTATTCCCCTTGCCCCCCATCGGAAAGGACGAAGATCTAGAGCCCACCGCGAGAATTGATTACATTTATGAACCCTCAGATGAAATCCTGCTGGGAAAGCTCCTTCCCATGTACGTTCATGTTCTGATCTTCAGGGCGCTCCTGGAGACATCCGCCGGGGAGAACGGCGCACGGATGGTCGCAATGGACAACGCAACAAGGAATTGCGAGGAAATGGTCCAGAATCTTACGTTAAGAATGAACAAAGCGAGACAGGCAGCCATTACGGCCGAGTTGATGGATATTGTCGGCGGTACGGAGGCCCTGACAAAGAGCTAATAAATCAGGCATTATAGATTAAGGAGACAGGTATGAATATAGGAACGGTTGTGCAGGTAATAGGACCGGTAGTCGATGTGGCGTTTGAAGAAGGAAAGCTTCCAGAGATCTTAAACGCTGTCGCTATCACCAACCCCACGATTGACGACAAAGAAGACAATCTTATTGTTGAGGTTGCCCAGCATCTGGGTGACAACGTCGTCAGATGCATCGCCATGGACATCACGGATGGCCTTGTCAGGGGTATGAAGGCGAAGGATATAGGCACACCTATAATGGCCCCCGTTGGTCCCGAATGTCTGGGTAGGATTCTGAACGTTGTCGGCAGGCCCGTCGACGGTCTGGGACCGGTGGTCGCAAAGAATTACTCTCCAATCCATAGGGAAGCCCCGTCATTTATTGAACAGGACACATCGGTCCACGTTCTGGAAACTGGCGTTAAGGTCATCGACCTTCTCGTTCCCTTCCCCAGAGGCGGAAAGATGGGGATGTTTGGTGGCGCAGGCGTCGGCAAAACCGTCGTCATGATGGAGATGATCAACAATATCGCCATGCACCACGGTGGTATTTCCGTATTTGCAGGCGTCGGCGAAAGGACACGTGAGGGTAACGACCTCTACCTCGAAATGAAACAGTCGGGCGTTATCAAGCAGGCCGCCTTGATCTATGGACAGATGACGGAACCGCCGGGAGCAAGAGCGAGGGTGGCCCTCACTGCTCTGACGGCGGCAGAATATTTCAGAGACATTGAAGGTCAGGACGTGCTTCTCTTCGTCGACAACATATTCCGGTTCACTCAGGCAGGTTCAGAGGTCTCGGCCCTTCTCGGCCGCATGCCTTCAGCCGTGGGTTACCAGCCGACACTGGCGACAGACCTGGGCGCACTGCAGGAGCGCATTACTTCCACTACGAAAGGCTCTATTACCGCCGTTCAGTGTGTATACGTGCCCGCGGACGACCTTACAGACCCGGCGCCGGCAACGACCTTCGCTCATCTTGACGGTACAGTCGTTTTGTCGAGACCGCTTACGGAACTCGGGATTTATCCCGCCGTGGATCCCCTCGATTCAACATCCCGCATTCTTGATCCGATTGTCTTAGGCGTTGAGCACTATCAGGTTGCCCGACAGGTACAGGTGACTTTGCAGAAATATAAGGACCTCCAGGACATTATCGCCATCCTGGGTATGGACGAACTTTCCGAAGACGACAAAGTGACAGTCAGCAGGGCGAGGAAGATCCAGAGATTCCTGTCCCAGCCGTTCTTCGTAGCCGCTCAATTCACCGGCAGGGAAGGCAAATTCGTCTCCGTTGCTGAAACAGTGAGAGGGTTCAAGGAGATCCTGGAAGGAAAACATGACGAACTGCCCGAGCAGGCATTCTACATGGTTGGCGGTATAGACGAGGTTGTAGAGGCAGCGAAGAAAATGTCAGAGTAATGAGGCCGGAGGATTCTACATGGCTGACGAATTGATGTTGGAAATTGTTACCCCCGAAAAAATGGCTTTCAGCGGTAAAATAGAAGAAGTGACAATACCGGGTTCCGAGGGTGAGTTCGGTGTGCTCCGGGGCCATGCAGCGCTTCTGAGTTCGATTGATGTAGGTGAATTGAATTTTACGAAAGACGGCAAAAAAACATACTACGCCGTTAATACCGGCTATACTGAAGTCACTGCAGGCAAAGTTACAATCCTCGTGGAAACTGCGGAAAGGGCGGATTTGATCGACAAAGAACGGGCAAGAAAAGCAAAAGAAACTGCGGAAGCAAAGTTGACCAAGCTGTCCAAAGAAGATGTAGAATTTGAAACGATCAGGGCAGCCCTGACCAGAGCAATTACAAGGATCAGCATAGCCGAGAAGCACACTTAAGGATCGAATAGATACAAATGAAAAAAGCCAGGGGCTGAGATTTTAACCCCTGGCTTTTCTGTTCTTATAATACCTGCGCTATTATTTCTTCCCCACAATACAGATATCCACTATCTCAAATTCACGTGTACCTCCCGGCGTCTTAACGCTGACTTCGTCACTGGCACTTTTCCCGATCAGCGCCTTTCCTATAGGTGAGGTAACGGAAATCTTATTCTCTTTGAGATCTGACTCG
This sequence comes from Syntrophaceae bacterium, assembly GCA_003142295.1. Classification (GTDB taxonomy): domain Bacteria; phylum Desulfobacterota; class Syntrophia; order Syntrophales; family UBA2185; genus Fen-1135. Next base: position 11,960 of record PLLV01000149.1, on the reverse strand, counting down.
AAGGGACCTACAAGCTGATAAGTTATGCGGCTCCCCGTATTCGTGTCTTCCAAAGTGACAATCGATCCAAAAACGATCTTGTCCGTTGGTAAACCATCGAGGCTCACAACATATGACGTGGCAAGATTATTTTCGAGCTCCGCAATCCTGCCCTGCAGAAAAGACTGCCTTTCCTTGGCTGCGGCAAATTCCGCATTCTCCGTTATATCTCCGTGCGCCCTGGCTACTTCGATGTCCCGGATATTTTCGGGCAGCGAAACTGTCCTTATATATTCCAGTTCCTTCTTCAATTTTTCATATCCGGCTTTCGTAATAGGCATTTTTGCCATATATTCTCCCTGATCCTGTGCGCCTGCATATACGCGCCACGATCATAAACCATAAAAACAGAAGTTGACTTCTAATAAAGAAATAGACCGGTGTCAAGGAAGATTTACCATGCCCGGCATGGGGGTTCTGGGGGGTCTTGCTATGTCCTCACAAGTATGCTAAAAAGAAAATTCTTTAAATAACTGTATTGAAAACCACAGGCGAATAACATACCCATGATTGATAGATATAACAGAGAGATTAATTATCTCAGAGTTTCCATCACCGACAGGTGCAACCTTCGCTGCAGCTATTGCATGCCCAAGGAAGGCGTATCCCTCATAGGACATGACGACATCCTGAGATACGAAGAAATACTGCGGATCGTCCGCATAGCCGCAGGCATAGGCATCAGCAAAGTCAGGATAACAGGAGGCGAGCCTCTGGTCAGGCGCGGCGCCTGCGATTTTATCGCTTCGCTCTCGTCCACGGAAGGTCTCAATGACATCAGCCTCACAACCAACGGGATTCTTTTAGAGCCCTTTGCGGCGAAACTTTTCGCCGCGGGCGTAAAAAGAATTAACATCAGTCTTGATTCCCTCAATGCCGAAAAATACGCCCAGATCACCGGGGGCGGAGACTTGAATGCAGTCATCGCGGGAATCGCTGAAGTCCACAGGATCGGGTTTTCACCTATCAAGATTAATATTGTGGCAATAAAGGGATTTAACGAAGACGAGATAATGGATTTTGCAGAACTCAGCCTTCGCAAACCTTACCAGGTGAGGTTCATCGAGCTCATGGACGTGGGCCGCCCTGCCCTCGATCATAGCAGCCGGTATCTGTCCAACACTATTATCAGGGAATTAATCGGCAGCCATTACCGCCTTGAACGCGCCAACGGCATAAGGACCAAGATGGATGGCCCCGCAGAGATGTACAGGATCGCCGGGGGCGCCGGTGAAATCGGTTTTATAAGCCCTCTGAGTCAGCAATTCTGCGATTCATGCAACCGCCTAAGGCTCACTGCGAACGGCCACCTCCGCGTGTGCCTGCTCTCAGACGAAGATGTCGATCTGAGGGAACCGCTGCGTAACGGCTGCAGCGATGCGGATCTGGCAGAGCTCATCAAGAGGGCCATTGCGAAAAAACCCATTCAACATGCCCTTGCCTGTGATGAAGGCCACCATATAAAGAAATGTATGAAAGACATGTCTTCCATAGGCGGTTGACCTGTAATGAAAGACACCTGCGTGAGAGAATAAAGCCTGCCTCCTGACCTCATGGCTTCTCCCAGTCCATGTCCCCCACATCATAAGTTCGTGCCAGGACTTCCCGGGCCTTCGGGAGATCGCTTGCGGGAACCAGGATATCCACTTTACCGAGACCATCGATCGTTATCGCGTAGATCGCTCCTACTGCTTCGTATTTCAATCTTGCGGGTATGCCTTCCGTCTCCAGTCTCCCCAAGACAATATTGGCATTCGTCATTCCCGAAGCCGTACAGGCCACTTCCCATTTTTCCTCATCCATAGCACCGTTCCTCACTGTCCCTCTTTTTGGGCATGCCGTATCGTAATCCTCGTTGTCATCGCGAGGTACGTAGTGACGCGGCAAGCTTCATATTTTCAACAGCTTATGAGATTGCTTCGGTCGTTTCACTCCCTCGCAATGACATGAGGCGCAGATTTTTTAGGCCCTTATACTGCGAACATGTGATTATTATTGCAAAAAAAGCCCATCGGGGCGACCGTCGCTTATCTTATACCACATCCGCCCCCGGCAAAAAAGTATCATTTCGGGAATTGGACTATCAATACCATATGTTGTGGTCAAAAATTTTAGGATACATTTAGTTGTATTTTTTCTTTACAAGGACTATTTATTCTGTTAATATTCGATAAATCCGATGAGGCTTGGCTGAATTGACCCCGAGCGAGTGAACGGGTGGAAGAGTTTTCGTTGTAATCTCAACTGGAAAGAAAAAAAATGAGGCTTAAGAGACTTGAGATAGCCGGCTTTAAATCCTTCCGGGATAAGGTCGTCCTCGATTTTTCGAAAGGGATCTCCGCAGTCGTCGGTCCCAACGGGTGCGGCAAGAGCAATATCGTCGATGCCATCCGCTGGGCAATGGGTGAACAGCGTATTAAGACCCTGCGCGGGAAAAAGATGGATGACGTCATCTTCCACGGCGCTGAGAACGCGGCCCCCATCGGCATGAGCGAAGTATCAATGATCCTGGACAGCAACGGGCGGCAATTCCCCGGGGAATATGCGGAATGCAGCGAGGTCATGATTTCGCGGCGGCTCTTCAGGGATGGCGAAAGCGAATACACCATCAACAAGGTGCCCTGCCGGCTTATCGATGTCAGAGACTTCCTCATGGGCACGGGGCTTGGCGTCAGAACCTACTCCCTCGTTGAGCAGAACAGCGTTGCCAATCTCGTTGAAGCAAAACCCGAAGATAGAAGACAGTTCATCGAAGACGCTGCGGGTATATCGAAATATAAGGTCAGAAAAGAATCGGCGCTCCGGAAGATGGAGGCGACAAAGCAGAACATCCTCCGCTTGAATGATATCATAAGAGAGGTAAAATCCCAGCTCAATGCCGTATCGCGGCAGGCCAAAAGGGCGGAGCAATACAAGGCGCTGAAGAAGGAAGTGAAAGAGGCGGAACTGATCCTGGCCCTCCACACATACACGGATCTATCCGGACAGAAGGAAACCCTGGGGAAAACGCGCGACTCCCTTAACAAGAGGGATATGGAAATAGCGACCAGCCTGAAAGAACTCGAAGCCTCAATCGAAGGCTTGAAGGCAGAGGTGCTGGAAAACGAGGCCTCCGTTTCAGAACACCAGGCAAAACTTTACGACATCAGAAACTCGATCAACATAAAGGAACAGGGGATCGAACATCTCAAGGGCAAAATAAAAGACATTGCCTCACAGAAACAGAAAAACACAGCCGAGTTGGAGTTGCTCCGCACCAGAGGGAAGAACCTGGCCGACGAGGTGGAAACCCTCGCCATAATGGCAGACGAATCCGGTGTGGAGATTGAGAACGTAAGAAACAATGTCCTCCAAAACCAGGCGAGACTTGAAGAACTCAAGACAGCGGCGAAATCGCTTCACGCGGAACTTGAGGAAAAGAAGATCGAGTTTTTCGAAATAGCCACGGAAAAGGCGAAAGCGAAAAACACCCTTGTCAGCCTCGGGAAGGGTATTGAGGATATCCGGAAGAGAAAAGAGAGGGACGTCAGAGAAGCAGACGAAAACAGGGAGAGACTTGCGGGAACCCGCCAAAATCTTGATTCCCTGATGTCGGCCCTAAAGACTGATGAGGGCACGCTGGAAAATCTCACGGATAGTGCGAGCATGACCTCCAATGAACTCGAACGGGCGAAAAATGATCTGCAACTGATCGACGAGCGTATCTCGGAGATGAAGGATGAAGCGGGAAGGAAGTCGTCGCGCTTTGCCTCCTTGAGAGAGTTGCAGGAAAACTACGCCTGGTGTTCTGACGGTACGAAGTCGATAATGCAGGCAAAGAAGGTGGCCAGCCCCGACATGCTGCCCGGCGAGACCTGCCTGGGGCTTGTTGCGGATGTTCTGGACGTGCCCCGTGAATACGAAACAGCGGTTGAGTCTGTCCTGGGAGAAAAGCTCCAGCACATGGTGGTCAGAAGTCAGAGAGACGGCATGTTGGCCATCGACTATCTGAAAAGCTCTTCTTCAGGGAGGGGAACCTTCGTCCCCCTCGAAGTCAGAAATCAAAATTTCGGCTCTGCGGCAGAGTATCTCAAGGATGCGGTGAGACTGATCGACGTGGTCAGTGTTCATCAGGGCTTCGAGAAAATTGCCGATTACCTGCTGGGTGATGTCATCTTGATACCGAACCTCAGCAGCGGCATTTCCGTCTGGGAGCGAAACGGTTTCAGAGGCACCTTCGTTACATCGGAAGGAGACATCATAAACCCGCAGGGAGTTCTAACGGGGGGAAGCAAGACGAATGGCGACAAGAGCCTGCTTAAGACCAAGCGGGAGATCGCCGAACTGGAACAAGAGGTGGATCAGTTAAATGTGTCGCTTGCGGAGGACGCTGAAAAGAAAAAGGAGGCCGCATCTCTCATCCTGCAATGGGAAGAAGAACTGCTTGAGTTGAGGTCGGAAATCCGCGATCTCGAGCTCCTGGTCAACGGCAAGCAGAAAGACGTGGAGAGATTTGAGGCCGAGATAAGAGGGATCGAGCAGAGAATAAAAGTCCTCGATTTCAATTGTGAGAATCATCAGGCGGAAGAAGCGGCCGCTCTGGAAGAATGCGCCGCCATAGAGAAGCGCATCATTTCCTCCGAGGCCCAGGAAGAAACGATGAACACCGCCATGTCCGCCCTCCAGGAAAAGCTGGAAGCGCTGAAGGCGAAGGTGGAAGAGCGGGAAGAATATCTCACGGGGGAGAAAATTCAACTCGCGTCTCTCGAAGAAAAGAGAAACGCCGACCTCAAGACCATAGACAGGTTGGAGGCCGACAGGGCGGACACCTCCCGTGAAATAGATGTCAGGACCACGGAGCTTGGGCAGAGTGACCGGGAGATTGAAGATGTGACCGGTCAAATCTCAACCGAACAGGGTCTGCTCGAACACCTGTACTCGGATCATGAGAGCGTCGATGGCACCCTCTCGGAAATGAGGGCCTCACAGCAGGAACGGGAAGCTCTGTTGAGAAACAGGGAGACGGACCTCAGGGAAGTCAAGAAGACCCACGACCAGGTCGTAAAGGAAACGAATGATCTGGAGATAGCGTACCGCGAGATCACCTTCCAGGCAGACGGCTTACGCCAAGGCATTCAGGAGAGATACTACGTCGATCTGGAAACTCTCGTCTCCGAATTTCAGCGGCTCGATGAACCGGTTCTTGAGGAACTGACCGCCAAGCTGAATAAAGACAGGCAGTTTGTGGAAAGCTTCGGCGAAGTGAATCTGCTGGCGCTGAGCGAATTTGAGGAGCTGAAAGGGCGCTACGAATTCCTCACGAACCAGGTCGGTGATTTGAATGCCGCCCTCAATTCACTCCAGGCGACCATTACGAAAATAAATGTCGAATCCAGAAAGCGTTTCGCAGAGACCTTTGAAGCAGTCAACGGGTGTTTCAAGGAAGTATTTGCGAGGATCTTCCCGGGCGGCAAAGGAGAACTGAAGCTTACAGATGCCGAAGACATACTGGAAACGGGCGTGGACATCGACATCGTTATTCCCGGAAAACGCGCGCAGAGTGTCAGCCTGCTGTCGGGTGGGGAAAAGTCGCTCGCCGCCATAGCTCTGATTTTTGCCATTCTCATGTACCGTCCTGCTCCCTTCCTGGTCTTGGATGAGGTGGACGCCGCCCTTGACGATGCGAATATAAACCTGTTTAACAACCTCGTTAAGGACATCTCATCAAACTCCCAGATAATCTTGGTCACCCACAACAAGAAGACCATGGAGGTCGCGGAATATCTATTCGGCATCACCATGCAGAAGCAGGGTATTTCCACCATAGTCTCCGTAGCCTTTAACTGATCCTTACGTTCATCATTCCATCCTTTACATCTCCGAATAAAAATGGTTATAAACTGACTATGTCCTTCATGTCATTCCGCGGCCGGAGGAATCATTATGTTCCACAAGATTTCTCCCTTTGGTCGAAATGACAAGACAACTACGTCATTCCCGCCCCCGATAAGAACATTCGAGGGCAGGCTGCCGGCGGGAATCCAGATGCCGTCCCAATGGCGGGGAGCCAAAATGAAGCAGGCAAATATTTTTCATAGTTTTAGGAACGGATGAATAAATGGCAAGCAACAACGAAAGCAAAGGTTTTTTCGAGAGACTGAAGGCAGGTCTTGCCCTGACAAGAAACGCCTTCATTAAAAATATTGATGACATCCTCCTGGGAGAAAGGGTCATCAGCCAGAAGCTCTTTGAAGAGCTCGAGGAAACCCTTATCATGGCTGATGTCGGCCCTGCTTTTACATATGAGCTCATCGAAAAAATGAAAGAGCAGGCCAAGAGAAACGAGCTCGGAGACGCGGAGATCCTCAGGAAAGTCCTGCGCGATACGATCACCGATACCCTGAAGAAAAATGAGGCGCCCCTTCATATTCCGAAGAATGAACTTTTTACCATCATGGTGGTGGGTGTCAACGGCACAGGCAAGACCACAACAATCGGAAAGCTGGCAAACTCCCTGAAGAAGGACGGGACGTCCGTAATACTTGTCGCAGCCGACACCTTCAGGGCCGCCGCAATCGAACAGCTTGAAATCTGGAGCCAGAGGGTGGATGCGCCGCTCATCAAGCAGAAGACCGGTGCTGATCCTTCCGCTGTTGTCTTCGATGCCATTGTCGCGGCCAAGGCCCGGAAAGCCGATGCCGTTATCATCGACACGGCAGGCAGGCTTCACACCAAGATCAATCTGATGGAAGAGCTCAAGAAGATGAAGCGCATTATAGAAAGGGAACTCCCCGGCGCCCCGCATGAAATCCTCCTTGTCCTTGATGCCACGACGGGCCAGAATGCAGTCGTCCAGGCGAAGATGTTCAACGACGAAATCGGTGTGACGGGAATTATATTAACCAAACTGGACGGAACGGCAAAGGGCGGCGTGATTATAGGGATTGCCAGGGAGCTTAATATTCCCATCCGGTATATCGGTATCGGAGAGAGGCTCGACGATCTGAAAATTTTCAAGAGCGCGGAATTTGTGGACGCCCTGTTTGAACAGGACGCCCGGTAATCCATATATCTCGCCCCCTTTGACAAAGGGGGCAACGAGGGATTTGATCCGCCATGTAAAATCCCCCTGTCTCCCACTTTACGAAAGGGGGAAATAAGGATTTCTCCCGTCGGTCGAAATGACAAAATGCAATTTTCGTCGATGCACTCAGGCTAAGAAAGTTTTTGTATGGGAAAGATATTCGCCATAGGAGATATCCACGGCTGCATCTCCCAGCTTGACAGGCTTGTGGCGCAGCTTGATATCGATGCCGGGGATGACACACTCGTCTTAATCGGTGACTATATCGACCGTGGCCCTGATCCAAAAGCGGTTATCGATACTATTCTCGATATCAGGAAAAACATCAGCAACGTTGTCTGCCTCTTGGGCAATCACGAAGATATGTTTCTCAACTACTGCCTTGATGGCAGGGATGAAGACCTCTACATGTCTAACGGGGGCATGCGCACATTGGCGTCGTATGGCTTTTCCCGGGAAGGCACGGAGGAATTAATCCTGCCGGAAAGCCACAGAGAGTTCTTCACCAGCCTCCGCACATACCATGAGACTGACGATTATATATTCGTCCATGCCGGTCTGAGACCCGGCGTCCCCCTTGATCGGCAGGACCGCGAGGACCTCCTGTGGATACGGTTCGAGTTTATCAGCTCTCCATATGATTTTGGCAAGACCGTTGTTTACGGGCACACGCCCGTCTCCCTGAATAAGCCTCTCATCGACAAGAATAGGATCGGCATCGATACGGGCGCCGTCTTCGGCGGCAAGCTGACGTGCATTGAACTGCCGGAGATGAAAATATATCAGGCATGATGTTTATGAAAATTATCGAATGCGTCCCCAATATCAGTGAAGGCCGGGACAGGAAAAAGATAGAGAGCATCGCGGCGACGCTCTCCATGGTCGAGGGCGTCAGACTCCTTGACGTATGTGTCGATCAAGACCACAACCGGACAGTTCTTACCTTCATCGGACAACCGGAAAACGTATTGAAAGGAGCCACCGCTGCCTGCGAGAAGGCCCTCGATCTCATCGACATGCGCAAACACAAAGGCGTGCACCCCCGGATCGGCGCTGTCGATGTGGTCCCTTTCGTTCCTTTGAAAGGCGCGACAATGAAAGACGCAGTGGACACGGCACACCAATTTGGCCGCGCCTTCGGAAAGAAGCGCAAGATCCCCGTCTATTTCTATGGTGAGGCCGCCCTTGATCCGAAAAGGAGAGAATTATCAGACGTGAGAAGAGGCGAATACGAGGCTTTGAAAAAGCGGTTTGACGATCCCCTGTGGATGCCGGATGCCGGCCCGGCTCGCTTTGATCCGCGGAGCGGCGCAGTCGCCTGCGGGGCGCGGGAGCCGCTCATCGCATACAACATCAATCTCGCCACGGATAACCTCCAGGTGGCAAAGGACATCGCTTGCTCAATCAGACAGTCAAGCGGCGGACTGCAATATGTAAAGGCCATCGGCGTTCCCCTTGCGAGCAGGAATATCGTCCAGGTATCGATGAACCTCACCAATTACAAGGTGACACCGCCCCGGACAGTCTTTGACGTGGTAAAGGAGAAGGCCGCCGCGTGCGGTGTTTCCATCCTGGAGTCGGAGCTGGTCGGCCTCATCCCCGAAGAAGCCCTCGAAGGCGTTTCCGCCGAATATCTCCAGCTATCTAATTTCTGCACCGAATGCATCATCGAAACCCATCTGTAGTCACCTTATCTCCACTCTCTCTCACCCCCTTTATAAAAGGGGGTTGGGGGGATTTGTTCCATCATCCAAAATCCCCTTGTATCCCCCTTTACGAAAGGGGGAAATTGAGCGCGGACATTCAAGGCTGTCATTGCGAGCGCACGCAGTGTGCGCGGCAATCTTACCCATTTGTCATTCCCGCGCAAGCGGGAATCCAGTTCCACTTTCATTGCGAGGTGCGCAGCGACACGGCAATTTCCCCGCTCCACATACCCCTACAATACAACGATTGACACTTTTACCGGAATCATGTTAAAGCCCTTCATCCGAAAGCCAAGCCGTGCCCCCGTAGCTCAGGCGGATAGAGCAACGGATTCCTAATCCGTGTGCCGCGTGTTCGAGTCACGCCGGGGGCACCACTCGCCCCCTTCCCTTTAATGTCATTTCTGCTTTTTTTTACTCATAGTAAGCTCCAGGATGGATATAGGCCCCCTTTGACAAAGGGGGCAATGGGGCATTTGTATGGTTGGTTCAAATCTTCTTGTTGTCATTGCGAGGGCGCAGCCCGTGGCAATCTCTATATGCTCAATGCATTGCGAGATTGCTTCGGTCGTTTCACTCCCTCGCAATGACCTGGTTTTGTCATTCCCGACGCGATCGGGAATCCAGCCCCACGGTACATCAAAATATTTGAAGTCATTTGAGAAAGTGTGTATAATCTCACAAAGAGGATAAGGATTTAAGGAGGCATTGGAATGGATAGAGACGCAATATTAAAAATAATATCACGCTTCAGAAAGGCAATTGAAGATAAGAACATAAAAGCAGACAAATTAATCCTGTTTGGCTCTTACGCTCATGGAACATTCAAAGAAGAAAGTGATATTGATATTTTGGTGATATCCGATGATTTTGCGGATAAAGACTTTTGGCAGCGTATTGACATCCTCTCCGACGCGATCTATGAAGTCTTTGAACCCATAGAGGCGGTAGCAATAACTACTGCCGAATGGAATACTGGAGCGTCGCCTGTAGTTGATTTCGCCCAGGATGGCGAAGTGGTCTATGCCGCGTGAAAGCATAGATTCAATATGTCTCTGAAATCCCACCTTTGTTTCCTATCCAATCATTGCGTATTCAAACCTATCAAGGAGCAATCTAATATGAAAAAATTCATTGTCACTGTTTTTCTCCTGTTCGTATTCGGCATTAGCAGCATATCTTTGCCACTCGCCTATGCCGCCGACCTCACCTTAAATAATACCCCGACCAGGGTCTGCTTCAGTCCGCATGGCGGATGCACAGAAGCAATCGTCAAAGAGCTCGACAACGCCAGATCCGAGATCCTCATGGAGGCGTATTCATTCACATCCAGAGAGATCGCCTCAGCTATCCTTAAGGCACATAAACGGGGAGTCCATGTAGAGATCATTCTGGACAAGTCTAATCGGTCAGCCAGATACAGTTCAGGAGATTTCACCGCTCACATGGGAATCCCGACGTACATTAATGCAGCATACGCGATCGCTCACAATAAGATAATGATCATCGACCGGGAGATTGTCATCACCGGATCATTTAACTTCACCAAAGCCGCAGAGGAGAGGAACGCGGAGAATCTGTTGATCTTGAGGAATAAGGATCTGGCGGGAATTTATCTGGGAAACTGGGATAATCACAGAGAGCGCTCAGACAAAATCCCTGAGCACGAGCATATCAAGAGAGGAAATTATTAAAATGGAACGGGGATATTTCTGATTACAAAGTAGCTGACGCTGTCATTGCGAGGGCTCAGCCCGCGGCAATCTTCTCCCTTTGTCATTCCGACCACGTGCCCTATATGTGCCCTGGGCATACGCCCCCTTTGACAAAGGGGGCAATGGGGGATTTGTATGGTTGGTTCAAGTCTCTTTTATGACTTCCAGAAAACAAAATTGGTGACATAAGGGAGAAAAGAATCAATGAAGATTTCTGACTGGTTGGATAAAAAGGAAGCAGATGGCATTGGTGTATCTCAAATCTCATTGCCTGATGACCTGTCTTATGACGAAGTCCCCGACGAAACTATTTTTTTCGAGGAGATTAATCCTTGCGGAATCCTCTGTACAGGCAAACATCCGTTTTCTATTGTCGAGCGTTTTGGACACTGGTATTATTGTAGAGGTCAAGACAAGGAAGCCGGTATTCACTCATCCGAAATGAAGTGGAGGTTGTTTACAAAGGATAAAGATCTCGCTGTCAAAACAGCCAAATCACACATAGAATAAACTATTGAGTGTGGCCAATTGAAGACGCAATGGTTCTTCCTGTAATAAGTAATCAGCATAAGTCAGAAAAAGTTGCTGATATCAAGTGATAAACGGCATCTGATGGACTATATTCCATTTGACATCTCAATAAGTATCGAGTAGCTTTTTTATTAATTTATAAGTCTCGTAACAAATACTTCACCTTTCCTTTCCAACCGACACAGATTATCTAATAATAGGGGAGCAACCCGATGAAAGATCAATCCAAGAAAAAACAGGTATTGATTCAGGAACTGGTTTCTCTAAGAGAGAGAATCGTAGAGCTGGAACAATCGGAATCAGAAAGGAAGAAGACCGAGGATGCCCTGCGTGAGACTCAGGAAAGATATCGAGCTTTAGCATCTAGTGCGGATTCAATGTATCTCGTAGACAGGGAATGCCGTTATCAGTTCATGAACGACGCTCACCTGCTTAGGCTTGGTGTATCACTGGATCAAGTTAAAGGCAGATCCTATGGTGATTTCCATTCAGAAGAAGACCTGGAACAGTTTGCTGCGACAATCGAAGCGGTGTTTGAAACAGGCAAGTCTTTCCAAACCGAACACAAGGGTCGAATAGATGGTTCGTTTTTTCTCAGGACATTCAGTCCTGTCAGATCTCCACATGGAGACATTACTGCGGTGACAGTGATTTCAAAAGACATCACCGATCGCAAGCAGGCGGAGGAAGCCCTTCGGAAGTCGGAAGAAAAGTACCGCAACATTCTGGAGAACATTGCGGAGGGCTATTATGAACTGGATCTTGCCGGCAACGTTACTTTTTTTAATGAGGCATGCCGGAGGATTTATGGATATTCTCGAGATGAATTAATGGGCATGAATGCTCTCAAGCTTGCTGATGAGGATAATGCAAAAAAGGCCTTTAAATACTTCAATGAAGTTTACA
>PLLV01000019.1:16289-16587 GCA_003142295.1 Syntrophaceae bacterium | reverse complement strand
TGGAGCGCAGCGGCCTGCAGCTCTATCTCCAGGAAATTGCCAAGACGCCGCTCCTCACCATCGCCGAGGAGGTGACTCTGGCCCGCCGCATCCGCCGGGGCGACCAGGCGGCGCGCGATCACATGATCAAGGCCAACCTGCGCCTGGTCGTCAAAATCGCGTTGGACTACAAGGATTTTGGCCTGCCCCTGCTCGACCTGATCAGCGAAGGCAACATCGGGCTCATCAAGGCCGTCGTGCGTTTCGACCCACGCAAAGGCGGAAAGCTCAGCACCTATGCCGCGTGGTGGATCAAGCA
>PLLV01000019.1:0-16268 GCA_003142295.1 Syntrophaceae bacterium | reverse complement strand
GGCGAGGACGGCGACTCGGCCACCTTCGGCGAAATCGTCGGCGACGAGAATGCCGTGAGTCCCTACGAGAACCTCCGGGAGGACAACCTCAAGTCCGACCTCAACCGCATGATCAGCTCGCTCCACAAGCGCGAGGCCGACATCCTGCGCATGCGCTTCGGCCTCGACGGCCACGACGAGCAGACTCTCGAGGAAGTCGGCAAGAAATTCAAAGTCACCCGGGAGCGGGTGCGGCAACTCCAGTACCTGGCCCTCAGGAAAATCCGCAAGCTCATGGCCCGGAATGAGGCCCAGCGGAGTGTCGAGGAGATTGAGCAGGACGAACGCCTGCGCAAGCGCATGGAGATCCTCCGCGAATTCTTCGAGAGCAAGGCCGGGAAGAAAACCAGGAAGAATTGAAGCCCTCTTCCCTTACCGAGGACCGGCAGTTCGCTGCCGGCCTTTTTTTACTGTCAAATTTCCGAACGGCGCGCCGACCGCAGGGTGACCGGGCCGCCATTCCGGGCTTCCTCTGCTGGCCCGGCGCCACGGAAGCTGCCGCCACCGGACCATTGAGTTCCTCGGCCATCGAACGCGCGTGCGAAGAAAACTACCCTCGATTCGCCACCGTGAATACTGCGTAGGCCGTAGGGTAAAGTTGCCCTCAGGAACCCGCCATCCTGCTGTTATTCAAAGCAATTTTGAAAGGTGGCGTCCCTAACAGTGGCGAGTTGGAACCAACTGATCGATTGGTTCAAGGAACTCGAACTCCTGCGTCACGCCTTCCCTGCCTTCGCCCGCTCTGCCTGGGCCTATTCCTTTAAGGGCCTAGCACGGGGCAGCAGCCGGCCTTAAACGCCGCGGGAACGACTACACGACGCCCCTGGCATCCTCCCTGCGGCCTTCTCCCTCGTTGGTATGGAACACAAGGAGAAGCCCTCCGGGACGGCAGCCTGATGTGAGGTTTATTGCGGAGGAGGTGCTTAAGTCCTGCTTCGTTTCGAAGGGATGAGGGGTTCCTTATTCGAGGTAGATGCTTTCTCCCGGGTTGGCGTCCCGTTCGGCGAAGAACACGCATCCAACGACAAGACCCTGTATGCTCTTTCGAGAAACGGTGACACATTCGTTGGGCTGCCCCTCTTTGTATACCACTGCCACTGTGTCTGTGATCGATTCGACCCGGCGGGCCGTGGTGTCCTTCTGGCGGCTGAAGGCCCTGACTAGCCTGGAGAGCGGCGGCAGGGTGAGGGTGACCAAGTCGCCGGGCTGGATGTTTCCGGTGGTATTCCGCACCACCAAAACGGATTGTTCAGAGCGTCGCTTGCTGTCCTGGGTGGTTTGCACGGTGATCATCCGTTCGTCGGGGGTGAGCAGCTTACGGACAGTCTCTTGAGCCTGAGACAGGGTGAAGGGATTTTCGATGGGAAGCCGTTTGAGTTCGCGGTTAGTCGCCTCGAACCCGATCAGGGCGTACGGCACCTTGGGGGAGTTGGGGTCAAAGGCGGCCATGGCCACCACGACGCCGCGGATCGACGCTGCGTTGACCGGAAAGTCTACTTGCGAATTGTGATCACCCTGCGTGATGACCGACAGGTCCCTGCGTCGACGCACCACCCTGTGGCCAATGAGGGCCCCGTTCTGCTCGTAAACGATGATGTCCCCAGTCTGAATCTTTTCCCCGTGTATCCGTCGAACCAGCGTCAGACAGTTTTCGTCCAGAAACGGGTACATCGACCCGGTGGCGGCCACCGGCATGACTCTATCCGTGGGCCGGGCGCCACGCCGCACAGGAACTTCAATGCCTCCAGCGGGATCAGGCGTTGGCCGAACAGTGCGTCGGGAACGAACAGTAGGGCGAGGAATAGACTTTTCACGCGTTTTGTGGAATTGCACCAAGCGCGTATAACCCCGGATGGCCCGGTTCCCACCGGTGAAAATAGCGAAAATATTTCGTTGGGAATCGAAATCGTTGATCGGTCGCGCAGTTGGACCAAACCCGAGGCCACGAGGGCTCAACACGCCGGAGGGTTCGACAGGAGGTGGGACTGGATTCCCCAAGATGCAAAGAGTGCTACAGACCCCACCAAAGTGTAGGACGTAGTCCTGCGGATGCGGTTGAAATTGTAGAATCCGCCTTTCGTTAAGCGGCGAGACCGAACGGCCTCTACGGAGAGCATCAGCGTTTGTCCGTTCGTCCCAATCCGGCTTTCGTTCAAAGGATCATTGAGGCGGACTATGAAAGGATGCATAAGTGAGAAGGAACCGCTGGGCCAACTCCTCTCGCTCATGCGCTTCACTGTGAAATACGTCCTGCGGCCCGCAACCAAATCCAGAGCTCTCACAGACCGCGCTCGGTCGATACGAGAAGAACACCCAACCCCAAAAAACATCACTCCTGCCAATCTCCGATCGAGAATGCAGGCACCGACCGTGCAAACCTAGTTGGATTTTTCCACTAACTTCTTCCTTTTCGCCTGAAATTCCTCCTCGGTCAGAAGTCCGCGTTTTCGCAGATCATCCAACTCCGTCAGGTCTCTGTAGAGCACATCTGTTTCGGTTCGTGGAGTCGCGTTTTCGACCGCCACCGGCATCGCGGCGCTTGATGCTGACTCCGCTACCGGGGCATGAAGCTCCGGATCGTTCGCGTCGAGCGCCTTGAATACAACTTTGGCGTTGGCGAACCCGGTGAGTGGGATGAACGGCCTTGCCGTCGTCGTGCTGACAATCTTCAGCTCCTTGTGCAATTTGGCACAATACGCGGCGGCATCCTCGAGTGCTTGCGCTTTCAGTTTCTCGTTATTGCGCGCGAATCCAGTTTCCGCCCAGCGAGTCAAGGCATAGGTGTCGTGGCCGAGCGGTACGATTTCGGGGTTCGTGTCGGCACGGCAGGTCACTGCGAGCAGACCGAGGGGCAACGCCAGCCAGGCGAACAGGAGCATTCTCATGGCGTGGACGTTCAGCCCATCTCGTTGTGCTCGTCAACTTCAACAAAAACCGCGATTCCACCCTATATTACGCTGGCATAATTTTCCAATCGCCGGGGATAAACCCCGCCTCACCCCATTTCCTTCGGTTCGTCGGGAACCCAATCTGAAAGTGCTCGATTCGATTTGTGGAGCCGGCTGCAGGCCCACCTCCATCGAAGAATCATGGTCGATGGGGCTGAATGCGGCGCCATAACGCCCGATTTGCCGGGTGGCAACACAGCGAACCGCCACGTTGCGTCCAGTCTTCCCTCTGGATCGAACTGACTCTAGGTTCCCCTTTCCGCTTAATCTCCATGGCTTCGTCGGCCGCCGCTCCTTCCGCTCGCGCCTCCCGCCGGACAACCGTCTTCGCCGGCGCCGGCCTTGTCCTTGCCGCGTTCGCCGTCTACGCCAACAGCTTTTCCGGGCCGTTCATCTTCGACGACCTGCTGTCGATTCCCCAGAACCGGACCATCCGCAGTTTACTCACGTCGCTCGTGCCGCCCGGCGGTGGCCTGACGGTCACGGGCCGGCCGTTGCTGAATCTGTCCTTCGCGCTCAACTATGCGCTCAGCGGCGACCACGTCTGGAGCTATCACGCGCTGAATCTTTTGATCCATCTGCTGGCGGGATTGACCCTGTTTGGGATCGTCCGGCGCACGCTAGCCGGGCCGGGAGCAAGCAGCCGAAAGCCGGTTGCTCCCTCCTTTCTGCTCCCCCAGAGCGAAGCGATGTTCGTCGCCTATGCCGTGGCCTTGCTCTGGACGCTGCATCCGCTGCAGACCGAATCAGTGACGTACATCGTGCAGCGAGCCGAGTCGCTGATGGGCCTGTTCTATCTGCTGACGCTCTATTATTTCATCCGCGGCGCGGAGCTCAGCCATTACGGGCGGGATCGGGAGATCCCGCCCTCCACGGCCGGACCGGGCGATCAGGGGGCGCGGTCGTCTGGCGGCGCCCCCAGCCGATCCGGCTGGTGGTTCGCCCTTTCCTTCATTTCCTGCCTGCTGGGCATGGCCACCAAGGAGGTCATGGTCTCGGCTCCGCTCATCGTGCTGCTCTATGACCGCACCTTCCTGGCCGGCAGTTTCCGCACGGCCTGGCGCTGGCGCGGGCGGTTCCATCTCGCGCTGGCGGCCACGTGGATCCCGCTGACGGGATTGGTGCTACACGCCGCGAATCGCGGGGGAACGGCAGGCTTCGGCGTCAGCGTGAGCTTCTGGTCCTACGCCGCGACTCAATTCCAAGCGTTGTCGCATTATCTCTGGCTGTCGGCCTGGCCGCATCCCCTGATCATTGATTACGGAGTGCGGTGGATGGCGTCGGTCGGGGACGTGGCGCCCTATGCCGCGGGAGTCGCCCTGCTGGTCGCCGCCACGTCGGTGGCGTTCGTCCGCCGGCCGGCGCTCGGGTTCCTTGGAGCCTCGTTCTTCGCGATCCTTGCCCCGACTTCCCTGGTTCCCGGGACTCGCCAGACGTTGGCCGAGCATCGCATGTACCTTTCCCTGGCGCCGGTGATTGTGCTGATGGTTCTGGCGTTGTACGCATGGCTGGGCCGTCGTGGCCGGTTCGTATTGGCGGCTGCGGCCGTTGGCCTGGGCTGGCTGACCGTCCAGCGCAACACCATCTACCGCAGCGACGCCACGATCTGGCGCGACACGGTGGCCAAGAGACCGGGCAACGTCGCCGCACGCAATAATTACGGCAACGTCCTGAGCCTGGCCGGCCAGCCCGGGGAGGCCCTGGCGCAATACGAGGAGGCGATCCGGCTCAAGCCGGGTGACGCCGAGGCCTATTACAACGTCGGCAATGCCTTGACGCGGCTCGGCCGCCTTCCGGAAGCGATCGCGCATTACGAGCAGGCGCTGCAGGCCAACCCCAACATGCCGGACGCGCAGGCCGCGCTCGGGGTCGCGCTGGAGGACGCCGGCCGGGAGGACGAGGCGATCGCGCACTACGAGCAGGCGTTGCGTCTCGACCCGAACTTCACCGACGCCCACAACGACCTAGGCCTGGCGTTGGCCCGGGCGGGACGGCTGCCGGAGGCCATCGCCCAATACGAACAGGCGCTGCAACTCAATCCCGCCCTGTCTGACGTGCACAACAACCTGGGCAACGCGTTGCGGGCGGCCGGCCGGGGCGACGAGGCGATCGCGCACTACGAGCAGGCGCTGCGGCTCAAGCCGGATTACGCCGCCGCCCACAACAATCTGGGCAACGCGTTGCGCGAGGCGGACCGCCTGCCGGAGGCGATCGCCCAATACGAACAGGCGCTGCGCCTCTATCCCGAAGTGCCCGAAGTTCACAACAATCTGGGCATCTCCCTGCTCATGGTGGGGCGCACGGAGGAGGCGATCGCCCAATTCGAGTGGGCGCTACGGCTGGATCCGAACCTAGCTCAGGTGCACATGAACCTAGCGATGGCCTTGGAGAGCGCCGGCCGGCACGGCGAGGCGACCGCGCATTATGAGGCGGCCCGGCGGCTGGGGTTCGCCGTTCCCCAACCGTGCGATTGAGCGCAGCGCTCAGCGCCGGCGGATCGAGCGAGGCCAGCCCTCAGGTATGTCCCATACCGTCTTGGCGAAGAACTGGAAAGAAGGCGGTCCGTTGAATTTTGAAAAAGCTCTTTTCAAGACTTTTCCCCCCGTCTTTCAAAACTTTCCCCTCCATCACCATTTCGGGCTTCGAAAGCGAAGGCTGGCGTCCCCACGGGGATTCGAACCCGGGTTACCGGCGTGAAAGGCAAGTCAGAAGATATATCTAAGCCACCTGTTTTATTATAAATATTTGATTTGTATTGGAGTATGAGTGCCCCTCTCTGTAATAGCGTGTAAACGTTTTATCCTCATTTTGAAAAAAAGGACACACATAGGGACACACACTTTAATGCAAACAATACTGAGATAAAAAATTCATTGAGTCCTTTCTATAAGCGTTGCTTTTCTAATTTAACTCATTCATTCAACATATCAACTGCAAATCAATAACATATCTTGCGATTTATTCAGGGGTTATGTATATATGCTTCCATCGATTTGTAAAAAAGGGGGGGCAGGAGCATGGCCAAAATCTTGAGCAAAGTTCGGAGGGAAGGCGAAACCCGGCAACACCAGCGTTTCATGGTCCCCAAGGGTACCTTTGTCATCGTGTCGCCCGGTACGGATAAAGAATGGAAGGTTCAGGCCATAGACATCAGCAATGGCGGCTTGGCCTTCATCTACCAAGGGTCCAAAGAAGACCTCGATACATCGGGCGCCCTTAAAATACTCGCCAAGAATGCGGATCTCGAAAATGTGAATTTCGAAACGGTCTCCGATGAACCGGCCCCCGGATCTACGGATACATCGTTACCCTCCCGACGTCGGGGCGTGAAGTTCAAGTGGATGGGAGTCGTGGGAAAACAGGATTTGAGGGACTTCGTCAATAGCATCAGCGCGTCTGGGTCAATTCCTTGATCTCTGTAACAAACTGATTGGCCTTATCTTCTTCATTGGTAGCGGCAAGCAAGAAGGACAAGCCTTAAGGGCTTTGGTCTCTGCTTTTGTTTGTTGTCTGCGAGGGCTGAGAAGGTCCCCTGTGATATGTAAGTACTCAGGAAGGAACTTGCACTATCCCCATGAATACAGAGGAATGAAGGTTCATCTTTACAACCGCTAATCTTCAATGTTTTTCCCTCATCCACTCTGAGGACTTGTAGGTGGACGAAATGACCAGCCCCTTTCCATTTTCAACAAATATCAACCCACCTCCCTTCAAAGTATCCCTCAATATGTTGAGGTTCCACCAAATATTGAGGTCAAACGAATCATTTCATACTTCTATGCTGTTCTCTCCTATTAATCTAATCTCCTGTTATTAAAGGCTGAATCCAAACTTCTGATTTTCCTTCGGCTATTGGCAGACCATTTGCTATTACTATTTTTATGATCCTGGTCATCTCACCCCAAAGCGAATTCTTATCATTTTTTTGGGAAGGGGGGTATAACTTAACAAAGGGCTATGAAAGTTTTTTAAGGAGGTGAAAAAGGAGGGGGATAAGTAGTAGAAGGTTAGTAATAAACAATCGTGAATTTAATAATTTTCGAAAGGACATTATGTGAAAAGATTTGAGGTCAGCAAGCTTATCTTGTATTTATGTTAACCCTGAGTGTTTTTATGGTTCATCCGACCAAAGCGTACTTCGTTTCGTGAAGGGCCATAATTTTGAGTTTGAAGAATTCCATATCCCTGAAGCCGTAGGCCATTCGTTTCATTGTTTTGATTTTGTTGTTTGTGCCTTCCAGGGGTCCCGATGAGATGCGGTAATCATAGCAGGCAAGGATTCCTGATTTGTAACCGGCCAAGGTGTCGGCAAACTTTTTGAGCATCTTGATACCGTTTCATTGTCGTATAAACAAAAAAACAAGTTCTTATCAAAGGAGGGAGCGATGAAGAGAATCATCATGTTGGCAATGGTTTTAGTGATGATGCTTGTATCTATTGGAGGATGTTGGGTAGGGCGGGATGTAGATGACAGGGGTGGAAGAGGTGGAGGATATGACAGGGATGGAGGACATGACNNACGCGCAAGAAAAACATTCAAGGCGATTCTTGCGGTGCTCCTTGTGGGTGTAGTGATCTCTGTTAGCAGCTGGGCCTTTGCCCAAGGAGGCGGCATCTCGGGTTTCGTAAAGGATCTCTCTAACAACCAGGGTATTCAAGGGGTTATCCTCACAGTAAAAGATGTAAGTGCCAGTGCTTTGGCAGGAACAGATAATACTGATGCGTTGGGTAACTATTCAGTGAGTATCCCATCCCTGGGGAATTACACCCTCCTGGCGTCAAAACTTGGATATGACAATATGACGGCACTGGATGTGATTGAACTTTCCGATATGACCCCGAAGTCGACCTTCCGGGATCATGTCGTCCACGGCCCCTGGGGGTCTGACCAGGACAACTTCTCCACGAACCAGTTCAAGCATCCGTATCAGGAATACATCTATCACGGATTTGCACGATCAGCCGGCCTCAATTACCGGGAGTTCCTCTCTCAGATCGCATCAAGTAACGGCCTTGCCGGGGAGCCCATTGCTGCAGGCGCTCCCGAAGCGCCCAAGCCGGTTCTGTCTTGGGAGACTGGCGCCGGCAAGAGCTACCTTGTCCCGGCGCTTGAGATCCCGAGCTTCATCCTCCTTCTCAACGGTTTTGACCGGCTCGCCTACCCCAACGAGGTTGAGGGGGGGAAAAAAGTCTACGACACGAACCTGTCGACCTTCTGGGATCATGTCGTCCACGGCCCCTGGGGGTCTGACCAGGACAACTTCTCCACGAACCAGTTCAAGCACCCGTATCAGGGATCCATCTACTACGGATTTGCACGATCGGCCGGCCTCAGCTTCTGGGAGTCCTCCGCCTATACCTTCGCGGGCAGTTTTCTCTGGGAGACGGCCGGTGAGACCACGTCACCTTCCGTCAATGACCAGATCGCCAGCGGCATTGCCGGAAGCTTCTTCGGGGAGCCACTCTTCCGTATGGCCAGCCTGATTCTCGAAGGCGATGGCGGCAAGCCTGAGATCTGGCGTGAGCTTTGCGCAGCAGTGATTTCGCCACCCCTGGGCTTCAACCGCCTCGTCTTTGGCGACAGCTTCAAATCCGTCTTCCCGAGCCATAATCCGGCCACCTTCTGGCGCCTGCGGCTCGGCGCAAGTCTGACGGACTTGAACGACCAGGGCGTCTCGAGTAACATCAAACGGGGCGATGCGACCGCGGACTTCTCCATGGCCTACGGGCTTCCCGGGAAGCCCGGCTATGGCTATACGCGCCCCTTCGATTACTTCCACTTTGAGTTCATAGCTGTCGACAACTCAGACAACCCCCTCGAGGACGTCATGATCCGTGGCCTCCTCTTCGGAAAGAAATACGAAGTGGGCGACTCCTATCGAGGGATATGGGGACTTTACGGCGGCTATGACTACATATCGCCGCAAATCTTCCGTGTCTCGAGCACGGCCGCCTCTCTCGGCACCACCTTCCAGTGGTGGCTCGCTCAAGCGGTGGCGCTCCAGGGCTCGGTCCTCGGCGGCGTCGGCTACGGCGCCGCCGGCACTATCTCCGGAGTGGGTGAGCGCAACTACCACTATGGTGTCGCCCCGCAGGGGCTCCTTGGACTCAGACTCATCTTCGGCGATCGGGCCATGCTCGACGCGACAGGACGTGCGTATTATATCGGTGACCAGGGCAGCACCGAGCCGGGAAGGGAAAATATCGGCCGCTTGAACGCGGGGCTTACCGTTCGCGTGCACGGCCGACACGCTCTCGGGATCCAATACATTGCATCGAGCCGGGATGCGTATTATCCCAACCGGGCCGACGTACACCAGACAACGGCAATCTACAGCCTCGTCTATACCCTACTCGGCGACGCCGGGTTCGGCGCCGTCGAGTGGCGCGACGCCGACAGCCGCTGAGCCTGAAATGGCAAGGCCAGCAACGCAGCCGAATTGGACCTGACCACCAAACACGCCAATGACGTAAACGGTGTGAAGGGTGTAAAGAACCGGATGACCATCAAGTAGTCCGAGTCCAAGACCAAAGAGACTGTATGATCACTGCCGGCTGTCATAGGAATGCGCCAGTCGGCAGTGGGAATGAACAATCAGGAAGGAGAATCACATGTTGTGGACAATTGCTGTGGGACTGGTAATTTTGGGCCTTGTCCCGAAGTTGCGTGATAATAGGTGAAACGACATAGTTGAAAGAAACAAGGAGGATCCAATGAGACAACCACGTATCCAAGTACAAAAGGAGGACTAAATGAGACACGTATCCAAGATCGGAATTATGGTGTTCGCCGTGGCCGTCGCAATCGTCGCGGGATGCGCAAACGCCCCACTGCGCACAGAGGCGTCAACGTCGGGGATCCGCGCCGCCGAGGAGGCCGGAGCGGCCAAAGTACCGCAAGCCTCGCTTCATTTGCAACTAGCCAAGGAGGAACTGGAACTCGCCAACGGGTTGGCCGCGAAAGGCGAGAAGGAGAAGGCCGCGTCGATGCTGTTGCGGGCCGAAGCCGACGCCGAGCTGGCTGTNNCAACTCCGGCAAGACAACCCATAACCCAACCATGACCCAAAAGGAGGATTTCATGAAAACGAAGCAATTCTTGATCCTAGTCACGTTGGTCGCGCTCTTCGCCGGCTGCGCAACCGTGGTGCCGCCAAATGAACTCATCAACGCTCGTTNNNGAAACAAACCGAGATCGTGAAGCAGGGGAAGCAGGACTTGAGCGACTCCGAGAAGCGGATGGCCGCCGCGCTGGCCGAAGCTGACAAGCTCGCAGCGGTCAAGGCAGGCAAGGACAAATCGGACGCCGATTTCCAGAAGCAACAAGCCGAGATCGTGAAGCAGGGGAAGCAGGACTTGAGCGACTCCGAGAAGCGGACGGCCGCCGCGCTGGCTGAACTCGCCAATCTCGCCGCGGTCAAGGAAGAGGANNGTAAAGCTTGACCAGGTGGCCAATGCGTTGCTAGCGGTCCGCGCGCGCACCCTCATCGTGGAGGGGCACACCGATTCCCGGGGCTCTGAGTCATACAACCAAGGTCTCTCGCAACGTCGGGCCGACGCGGTCCGCGATTACCTCGTGCAGAGAGGCTACCCAGCCGACCGCATCCAGTCACGCGGAAAAGGCAAGGGTAGCCCGATCGCCGACAACGCTTCACCCGAGGGGCGCGCCAACAACCGCCGTGTCGAGATCATCATCGAACGTGAATTGCAGAAACCCAACCCGTAGGTTGGAAAGGAGAATCACATGAAGCAGGATCAATAGGAGGATTCATTCACATCCTCCTCGTGGTCCTCGTATGGATCATCCAGGGCCACCGAGTGCTTTGAAAACAACGGTGTCAGGTCTCGACTATTAAATAGGGGGTTGTCCCTATTTCCCCCCGCGCTCTCGTTCCATCGGAGCGTGAGCGCCGGCAAGACCGAGGTTGAGGTCAAAGACGGCATCGTGACCCTGCGAGGCCATGCCGTAAGCCATGCGCAAAAGGAACTGACGACTGAATACGCCAANNATGACGTTGCTATATCACCGCTCGACCAGTGCCCTCAATACCTCGGTCACAACGAAGAAGGGTATGGTTACAATTGAGTGGCAAGGCCAGCAACGCAGCCGAATTGGACCTGGCCACCAAACACGCCAATGACGTAAACGGTGTGAAGGGTGTAAATAACCGGATGACCATCGGGTAGTCCGAGTCCAAGACCAAAGAGACTGTATGATCACTGCCGGCTGTCATAGGAATGCGCCAGCCGGCAGTGGGAATGAATAATCAGAAAGGAGGATCACATGTTGTGGACGATTGCTGTGGTACTGGTAATTTTGTGGCTGTTGGGGCTGGTGACCGGCTATACGATGGGTTATTTTATTCATATCCTGCTGGTCGTTGCCATCATCGTCGTGCTGGTCAGAGTCATTCAGGGACGGAGGCCTGTATAAATGATTTACAGGTATTAATTTGCCGTGGCTACTTTTATTAACGTTGCAATCAGATGATTGCACATCTAAAGACAGGAGGAGAGAAATGAAGAAAGCTATTTTATTGACAGTACTAATGGTTTTTGGATTAGCCTTGTTTTCGGGTTGCGCCTCTATGCAAAGATGGCCAGATTATGAAAGGAGTGCAGAGAATAAGATGGTTGTAATCCAGGAGAAGATTGGGGATGGGCTGAAGACCGGCGCGCTTACCCCTGATCAGTCACAGATGTTTCTGACGACACTGAAGAGTATTCGAACAGACTATGAGGCGCTGAGAGACAAAGAAATCTCCCGGGACGAATGGGACAGGCTTCTTGGAAGACTTGATGTGCTTGGAGAGGAGATCAACAGAGCGCAAGCCCGGCCTGCAAGTCCTTCAAGAATTGAAGAACCAAGGAATGGGGACAGGATTGTCGCACTCCAAAGGAGAATTGATGATGGAAAAATCAACGGGCGCTTGCCTCTGACAGAGGGGAGAGATTATCAATTCAGACTAGACTCCATTCGGCGTGATTATTTGCGGATGACGGAAGGAGGCAGATCCACCACGTACGAGGAGAGAGCAGACATTTCCCGTCGGCTTGATTCATTGGAAATGGATTTAAATCGGTTCCGGTAGAATTTTTCAGAAAATCGGCATCTATGGTTGACTTTCTGGAGCAGTGGGGAGAGCCCTCCTACGACCGTCCCCTTAGAGGAAGGATAAGGTATTGGGTTCAATATACGCACGTGAGGCAAGACGCCACAGAGCAGAAGGAGGTTACCATGATTTGGACGATCTTTGTAGTACTCGTGATACTGTGGCTGTTGGGGTTAGTGAGCAGTTACACGATGGGCGGATTCATCCATATTTTGCTCGTCGTAGCAGTCATTGTGCTGGTACTGGGCCTCTTTAAGAGGCGATGACCGCGGCAAATGATTTGCGGATATTAATTTCCGTGGTTTCATTTATTAACGTTGCAATCTGATGATTGCACATCTAAAGACAGATGGAAAAGAAATAGTAGATGGATAGGGAGCATTCCGTGAAAGCACTCCTCATTTATCCTGAATTCCCGGGGTGCCCCTTCAACTGCGAGTTTTGTGATCTCACACTGCTCTATGGAGAGGGAAAAGTATCCCTTCTCCTTCAATAATGCGCAGCATGAAAGGAGAAATACTATGCCGTTGATTCAATTAGTGCTTGTTTTGGTTGTCGTTGGGGTGGTCCTATGGGTGATTAACAGATACATACCGATGCAAGCTACCATAAAGAGAATTTTAAATGTGGTAGTGGTTATTGTTGTGATTATATGGCTATTGAGTGTCTTCGGACTCATAGGAAAGCTCTCAACGATTCGTATTGGGAACTGAATGGTCTGAAAATACTATCAATAGAGTGAAAGCTGAGAGCACTTGTGCATGTAAAAGCACGGGTATCTCTAAGGAGGTGAACACTATCACCTTTTCTCTGTCATTTCGGCTTACCTGTCCGCGATGTTTGGGGATCCGGCCGGCCCCGTTGTATCCGGGGAATCTTTCTTCAATCCCGAAAGCTTTCGGGATTGCAGGAATGACATACTTTTGAGCATTCGTCGTATTTATTAACAGACACTCGGAAACAGCAAAAGGAGATTTGAGATGAAAAAGTTAGCAGCAATAGTGGCAGCAGTTTCGATCGTTGCGTTGGCAGCTCTTGCCTATGGAGACATGGGCGGTCACGGTATGGGATCAGGAATGATGTGTGGTTGCGGCATGGATGGGCAGATGATGGAGGCTGAACATCACATGTCGAAACATCTTATGGGCCTTAACCTTGATGAACAGCAGAAAGCTTTGATAGGTAAGATCAAGAGCAGAATGATGAAAGAGACGATCAGGAGGACGGCAGACATGCGTATTGTCCAGATCGAACTCAAGGACCTTCTCAGCCAGGACCCCGTGGATATGAAGGCAGTTGAGGCAAAAGTGAAACAGTTGGAGATGATGAAGACCGAAATGCATCTTTCTCACATAAAGGCCATGGAAGATTGCAAAACCAAACTGACACCTGAGCAGCGGAAGAAGTTGAGAGAGATGATTGAGGCTGGGCCAATGATGGAAGGAATGGGAATGAAGCACGACCAGGAGCGCGGCATGAAGAAGAAATAAGTCGGCCTTTATATGCAGGCAATGGTGCTGCTCAACATAATTCAGGGCCTGAGAGGTATGCAGGCCCCGGAAGGTCGTCAACCCAGGCAGGGTGACAACAGAAAGAAGGAGCGAAATGAAAACATACACATTGACAGGCATCATCCTTATCGTGATCGGAATCGTTGCGTTCGCGTATCAGGGCATCACCTACACGACCAGGGAGAAGGTCGTCGATATCGGTCCCATCCAGGTGACTGCCGATAAGACGAGAACACTTCCGCTTCCGCCGATCGTGGGAGCTGTCGCGCTCGTGGGCGGCATCGTATTGCTGGTCATGGGAAGCAAGAAGGGCTGATCAAAGGCAAAATATTTCAACTACAAGGAGGTTGCTATGAGGGACAAACGAAAAGCGTACGAAGAAAAGCTCGATGCGCAGTTGGATGAATGGAACGCGCAGATCGCTCTGCTCAAGGCCAAGGCGGACAAGGGCAAGGCCGAGGCGAAGATCGAATACTACAAAACCATCGAAGCCTTGCAGCGCAAGCAAGATGAGGCCGGGACAAGGCTGCACGAGTTGAAGACCGCCGGTGATGAGGCATGGGAAGACCTGAAGACAGGCGCAGAAAAGGCCTGGGCTGAAGTCAAGACTGCCTTCCACGAGGCGACCTCTAAGTTCAAATAAGCCAGGCTGCTGAACTAATCAGCCTGGCAAGACATTCCTTTCCGTTTAATCAGCGTGCGCCCGGTCCGATAGAATGGGATGCCGAATTTGTTCACCCCGTTCGCCGCGCCGTCATCTCACGTGATGATTCATTACGTGATGTGGGAGCAGTCAGTAAAGCTATTGAGCATCGCTACGATTCAGACGCCTTTCGGCGGGTCATTTATACTGAGTCGCACGACGAGGTAGCTAATGGTCGTGCCCGCGTGCCGGATTGTGGAAAACGCGTTTTAACAGTGACTCTTATAACTACGGCCCAAATTTTGCCAATCATCCCACCACTGACGTCGAAACCCGTGAGGAAGGATCCGATGGGCTGCCCTGCTCCGGCGAAATCGGCATTGGGCCATACACGGTGGTAATTTTTTCACAGGATGAATAGGAGGACGTATGATTTCAAAAATTCTTGTTCCGACAGACGGGTCAAGGGCAGCTCGAAAGGCAGCCATGTATGCTGTTGACCTCGCAAAACAG
This sequence comes from Syntrophaceae bacterium, assembly GCA_003142295.1. Classification (GTDB taxonomy): domain Bacteria; phylum Desulfobacterota; class Syntrophia; order Syntrophales; family UBA2185; genus Fen-1135. The sequence goes on along the minus strand of PLLV01000019.1, from coordinate 1,503 downwards.
TTAAAAGCCTCGGTAATTGCTCTGAGCGTTATTGATAAGCGCTCATTTATGAGCCAGACAGTTCCCGCGAGGGAGACTGCAAGGCATGTAATAGAGCCTATCGAAGATTATCTGAGAGAGGCTGCCGAAGGGTATGCCGGAGAAATAAAGAAGCTCTGCGATAAAAATGGAGTCCAATCAAAGACTGTTATAACGGCAGGGCATCCCGTTGAGGATATTGTGAAAGAGGCTTCGAGGGCAAAGGTAAACCTGATTATTATGGGTTCTCACGGGAAGAGCACCTTAGCGGCCGCGGTCCTCGGCAGCGTTACCTATGGCGTAATCCACAAAGAAACAAAAATCCCGGTACTCATTGTGAGGAGGTGATGAAGGAGAGCCTTCAGGCTTTTGATGCGTATACGTTTGCTGATATTGTAATATGAGTGATTATTAGCGGTAATTATGAGGTAATTATGGGGACACCATACTTAATTCAATCCCGAATTATCCCAACCTTCAAGAGATAATTAAGTATGGTGTTTGAATGAATAAGTTTTAAGAAAGGAAGCCCCCGGTGGTAATGTAAGCTTGTAAGTACAAGCGGCTGGGCCGAGACGGACTCGCCAAGAAACAAAAATCACAAGGAGGCTTCCATGAAGATATTTTACTACATTGGGCTGGATATTCACAAGAGAACAATTGCGTACTGTATCAAACTTCAGGATGGAACGATTGTGCGTCAAGGAGTTGTGCCTGCTGAGAGGAAGGCATTGCGGCAATGGTTGTTGGAGTTATCAAATCCCTGGATCGGAGCGATGGAGGCGACGATATTCACTGGCTGGGTATATGATTTTTTGAAACCTCATGCCCTGGCGTTGAACGTGGCCCATCCGGAGATGCTCAAGGCGATCACGGCGGCCAAGAAAAAGAATGACCGTTGTGATGCCGAGCGCATCGCCGATTTACTGCGGGTGGGTCTTCTGCCTGAATGTTACATGGCCTCTGAGGAGTTGAGAGAGTTGCGGCGTATACTGCGATACCGGAATCATATTGTACGTACAGCCGTAAAGATGAAAAACAAGATTAGTGATCTTCTCATGGAGGTGGGCACCTCTTACAGTAAGAAGCGGCTCCACGGCAGGAAATACTTCAAGGAGCTCCTGGAGAGGATTGAGGACGTTCCCCCTTCGGTAATAGAACTTTTAAAGTTGAGTCGTGCGAACCTGGAGATGTTTGTGGTGGATGCTAAACTTCAGATCCGGCATCGTTAATAAATACTTAAGTTTGTATATCATATTTCTCATATGCTGCAAACGAATAACAAAATCATGAAAGTAACGGTTCATGGAGAAAAGGGGAGGGTTCTATCCATTCATTCTCTTTTCATAGAAATTTGTACGCCGTCATGTGCCGCCGTGCATAAGAATTTTATTTGTATTGCAAGAAGCAGAGCACAAAAAAATAGGGGCTACCATAAAATTGATAGCCCCTTAAATTTATCTGGCGTCCCCACCGGGATTCGAA
>PLLV01000192.1 GCA_003142295.1 Syntrophaceae bacterium | reverse complement strand
AGATTTATATTGGGAAAGCCGGACCTGGCTGATCTCATCTACATCAAATATCACTCTCTCAAAGCATACGGGGGCATGTCTTTAAGCTATTTTGCCTGGCGGCTTGGCTGGAAAAAATCCTTTCAGGTAATCAGTGTCGTTGTTGAACCGACCAATCATTGTACTCTTCGATGTACATTCTGCCCGGCAAGACACGATATGGAGCGGGAAATGGGTTATATGGATTTTGACCTTTACAAAAAAATTATTGACGAAAACAGCCACGTGCAGTTTATCAATTTATTTCTTTGGGGAGAACCATTGCTTCACCCCAGGATTATCGACATGATTCGATATGCCAAGGATAAAGGAATTGAAGTTATTTTTTACTCCCCNNGGAACACTGCTGGATCAAAAAATGGGTAAGATGATCCTGGAAACAGGCCTGGACAGAGTCGTTTTCTCATTAGATGGGGTAGAGGGCACTTATGAAAAAATCAGAAATTATCCCTATAAAAAAGTGGAAAAAAACATTTTGGACTTTTTAGCTCTACGAAAAAAAATGAATGCCAAAACAGCGATTGATGTATCAATGGTTATTGGCAAGGAAACAGAAGACGGTGCAAAGGACTTTGAGAAACGGTGGACATCTGTAGCCGATACTGTGAGGATGCAGCGTCAGAACACCTATGAAAAAAAAGAGAGAACAAAATCCTGCTTTGAATTGTGGCGCGGAAATATTGTGGTTCACTGGGACGGGACGGTCGTGCCCTGTTTCATTGATTATGACGCGACCGTCAAATTAGGGGACGCAAGTAAACAGACGATCAGTGAAATATATAACGGCGAAAAATTTCAACAGATAAGGGCGATGCATGCGAAAGGGAAATTCCCCGGGATATGCCATTTCTGCACGGAATATGAGACCAAGGTCGTCAGCTCTCGCGTGGTTTAGTTCGTCCTGAGAGGTCTAGAATTGAAATGACGAAAAAAAACATTTCCATCATTATCCGCTCCCACAATGAGGAAAAGTGGATCGGCGCATGTCTCGAATCCGTGTTCAACCAGGATTACAAATATTTTGATGTCATCCTTGTTGACAACAAGAGCACCGATCAGACAGTGATGAAGGCCCAGAAATATCCCCTGCGGATCATTTCTATCGACGACTTCCTCCCGGGAAAGGCCCTGAATCTCGGCATCCGGGAATCGAAGGGGGATTTCATTGTCTGTCTTTCGGCACACTGCATACCCGTCAACGATAAGTGGCTTTCAAGTCTGCTAAGAAACTTTGAAGATGATAAGGTCGCCGGTGTTTACGGCAGGCAGGAACCCATGGCCTTCACGCCCGACGCAGATAAGCGGGACATGCTGACGGTTTTCGGCCTGGACCGGAAAGTGCAGATCAGGGACAGCTTCTTCCACAACGCCAACAGCATGATCCGGAGATCCGTCTGGGGAAAGATTCCCTTCGATGAAAAGACGACGAATATTGAGGACCGCTTGTGGGCAAAGGAAGTCCTCAAGAGAGGCTATCGGATCATCTATGAGCCGGAGGCGAGCGTATTCCACTATCACGGTATCCATCAGAACCAGGACCGGGAACGGTGTGTCAATGTGGTCAGGATACTGGAAAACCTTGACCTCGACGCAGCCAATGGTCATCAGTTGAACCATCTGGACCTGAACAACATGAATATCATCGCCCTCATCCCTGTCCGGGGAGACGTCCTTTATTTGAAGGGGAGACCACTTCTCGAATATACAATAAACTCCGCTAAAGAATCCAAATTCGTCAAGCAGGTCATCGTGACTACGGACTCAGAGGAATATGCGAAGATCGCCAGAGACTGCGGAGCCCTTACCCCTTTCCTGCGGGAGCCTCATCTGTCTGGCGAGCACGTGGATCTGGAACATGTCTACCAGTACTCCATCAACAAGATGGAAGAGATGAGCATCATCGCGGATATCGTTGTCCCCATGGAAATTACTTTTCCCTTCCGCCCGGAGGGATTGATAGATCAGCTCATCCTGCGGCTGGCAAGGGAAGGACTGGACAGTGTCGTCGCTGTAAGGGCGGAGTATGGCTCCTGCTGGGTCAGGGACGATGAGGCTATCAAACGGGTGGACGCCGGTTTCATTCCCAGGAAATTCAAAGACCCCGTCTATGTCGGCATCAAAGGTCTAGGTTGCGCGACTCATCCGACCTTCTTGAGGGAAGGCCGCCTCTTCGGCGAAAAGGTGGGGATACTGGAGATCACAAACCCTTATAGCCCTGTAGAGGTGAGGGACGCAGCGGGTCTCTCGTTTGCGGAAAAACTGATGACACAATGGTCTGAAGGAGCAGTCAGAAACAGATGAGCGACGTCTATATACCATCAGAGCGGATCATCAATCTTTTTTCTATTTTACTGCGAAAGGCCGGGGTTCGTGAAGATGTCTCCCAGCATCTTTCTCTGGGTATCGTGCAGGCATCCCTCCGCGGGATTGATTCCCACGGCATCCGGCTCTTCCCGCACTATCTGCAGGGTCTGGAAGAGGGACGGCTGAACAAAAACCCGCAGTACAAATTTACCGTAACCTCCGTCTCCACGGCAAAGCTGGACGGTGACCACGCTCCCGGTCATGCAGCCGGGGCGGAAGGGATGTTGAAGGCCATGGCCCTCGCGAAAGAGGCAGGGACAGGGGCTGTCGCGGTCTTCAATTCGAGCCACTTCGGGGCTGCGGCCTATTATGCACTCATGGCGGCAAAGGAGGACATGATTGGCATCAGCTTCACCCACGCTACAGCCCACGTCCTTTCTTACGGAGGCAGGCGTCCCTTTTTCGGAAACAACCCCATCTGCCTCACTGCTCCCTGCGACGACGAAGACCCGTTCTGTCTCGATATGGCTACAACGGTGGCCACTTTCAACAAGGTTCAGCAGCACAGAGAGCAAGGCATCAGCGTGCCTGTCGGCTGGGGCGTAGATTCTGCCGGGATATNNCTGGGGCGTAGATTCTGCCGGAATGGATACGGAAGACCCGGGAAAGATTGGCAGCCTGCTTGCCATCGGCGGCTACAAGGGTTTCGGGCTCAGCATGATGGTGGAGATACTCTGCGGCCTACTGACGGGCGCTCCTTACGGTCCCCATGTGAGCAGGATGTTCGGGACTCCGATGAGCGATAAGCGGCTTTTAGGGCATTTGTTCATGGCGCTCCGCATCGACTGCTTTGAGGATCCGGCCGTCTTTAAGAAACGCCTCAAGGAGATGATGGATGCCCTTAGAAGAGAACCGCCGCGAGATGCGGCTGTTCCCGTGCAGGCGCCCGGAGATCCGGAAAAGGCATTTTCCCGGGAACGCTCCCGGACCGGTATCCCTGTCCCTGCGAACCTCCTCAATCAACTTTCGGCATTGGCCCGCAAATATGGTGTTCCCTTTGATCTTAACCGGGAAGGTATCCGATGAAACTGACAGGTGATTCAAAGAAGGCCTTAAGATACTTCCTGTCCAAAAAGTGGCGGGCGCTCGTCTTTGTCGCCATCTTGAGTTTTGCCGTTGCCTTTTTTGAAAGCCTGGCGACCTTTGCCATATATCCTGTCCTGAGCCTCGTGGCGCCGGCTTCCGGCAGCCGCGGCCAGAATCCTTATCTGGATGCGGTCATGGCCTGGATAGTGAGCCACAGCTCAGCCGCTCCCCTTTACACCGCTGTCGCCCTGCTTTTCGGTTTCACGCTGATCAAGCTGATCCTGAGCTACGGAAATATCCTTCTGACATGGATCACGGCGAACAGGATCTATCAGGAAACCCAGATCAAGATGATGTCGTCCCTCCTAACGGCTGACTATCAATTCCTGCTCAGCGCACAGAAGGGTGATCTGGCATACCGTGTCCTAACCGCGCCGGGTTACGTCAGCAAGATGACCAATGTGATGCCCATGATGGCCGTCGAGCTCCTGAAAACGTTCATGCTTATGGCCATGCTCTTTTTTATCTCGCCCCAGATAACCATCGTTCTTATTGTTGTAGCGGCCTTCTATTTTCTTCTGGCACGATTCATAGCGAGGAATGTGTCCTATGGAACGGGGAGCGGCAGGGCAAAGAGCGCCTCAAATCAGTCCGTCCATGCCATGAATGCCTTGAAAGGGATCAAGGCTATCAGGCTATTCGGGGTCACAAAATTCTGGGCTGACCTCTTCGGGAAAGAGTGCAGAAACTTTTACATCTTCGCCCGCAAAGACGCCGCCATAAGCGGAATTCCAGGCATGCTCCTGGAGCTGGTGACCATCGCGTTCATCTGCGCCATGGCCTTGTATTTTACCGCCAGCGGCAGCAGCTTGCTCAGCAATGTGCCTGTGATTGGTGTATTCGCATATTCCCTCCTGAAGCTGATGCCATCTCTTAAGCAAATCAGTTCTTACGGAATGGAGGTCATGTCCATGCTGCCCCACGCGGAGGCGGCCTATCACGCAATCGACGAATCGGACCGCCACCAGAAAGACGGCAGCGGCCATGAGCAACTCGATGCATTTCGTGCAAAGATTCAAATCAAAGATGTTACCTTTTATTACGCAAACACGGAAAAGCCCGCCGTCAAGAATGTCAGCGCCGAGATCGGAAAAGGGCAATTCGTCGGCATAATAGGCCCATCCGGCTCAGGGAAAACGACTCTGCTCGATTTACTGGCAGGACTGTTGAATGTCTCATCGGGAGAAATCATGATGGATGGAAGGCGGATGGATTCTTTTTCCCCGGCATCGCTGAGCGAACACTTCGGTTATGTGGGCCAGGATCCTTTCCTCTTCAATGATACCATACGGAGCAACGTCCTCTTTGGAAGAAATGACCCCTGTGACGATACTATAAAGCAGGCTCTCCGCAAGGCGGATGTCCTAGATTTTGTGGAATCCCTGCCGGGCGGGTTGGATTATATTGTTGCTGACGACGGTATGAAAATGTCCGGGGGGCAGAGACAGCGGATTTGCATCGCCAGAGCGCTGCTGAAAAATCCGGAAATACTTCTGCTCGACGAAGCCACAAGCGCACTGGATCACAAGACGGAGGAAAAAATCATCGAAACGATCCTGAGGATTGTGAAGCAGGACGGGAATACGGTCATTTTCGTGACACATCGGAAGAGCGCCATTCAACACGCCGATCGCGTCATCGAGATCAATGATGGAGAAATGGTGAACAAGGAATAAACAATGCACCGGGTAGTCATCGCAGGCGCAGGCCAGATCGGCAGTCGGCATTTGCAGGGTTTAGGCAAGATAGACATCCCAATTCGGATTGACGTCATAGACCCGAGCCTCTCCTCATTGCAAACGGCGAAACAACGCTTCAATGAAGTTCCATTTAACAACAATGTCAAATCCGTCAACTTTTACACCAGATTTGAGATGACGGGCCAGATCGTTGATCTGGCTATCATTGCAACGACGGCCGACGTGAGGGCAAAAGTCACTAGGGAATTATGTCGCAGTGTCACACCGAAGAATATTCTTTTCGAAAAAGTCGTATTTCAATCGGTTGAAGATTTTACAGAGATAGCGGACCTTATGTCGAAGCATGGGATAAATGCCTGGGTTAATTGTTCACGAAGAGCCTATCCTTTCTACAACGAGCTGAAAAAGTTATTCTGCGACGGCGACCCGATCACATATTCCGTCCAGGGCGGGGAGTGGGGGTTGGCCTGCAACGCCATCCATTTTATCGACCATGTTGCATTTCTCATCGACAATACCGATTACACCATCTCTCCTTCCGGCCTGAGAGAGGTATTTGAAGCGAAACGTCAAGGGTTTATTGAGTTTTCTGGCATACTGCAGGGGATTTTTTCAGACGAAAGCGAGTTCATTCTCCAATCAAGAAGACACAGCAGCACACCTCATCTAATCAGCATTCATGGACCATCATGCAGGTTGGTTATTGATGAAAAAGGCGGTATCGCGCAGATATCCAGAATGGAAAATGGATGGACATGGGAACCTCTCACATTTCGCATACCTCTCCAGAGTGAATTAACGAACATCATCGCAAAAGCCATTCTCCAGAAAGAGGACTGCACCTTGCCGGCGTTCGCAGATTCGTTCAGGCTACATGCGCCCATGATAGAATGTTTTCTAAATCACATCGAAAAGGTTTCCCACAAAAAGTTAAAATATTGTCCCATCACTTGACTTTCATGAACAAACCCATCTGGCTTATAGGGGCGGGAGGCATGGCCCTGGACTATGCGAAGGTGCTCAAAGCGCAGAGCCTCTCCCTTATTGTGGTCGGGAGGGGGGCGCAATCCGCTGCCAAATTTGAGGATCTTTCAGGAATTTCCGTTTTCAGAGGAGGCATCAGAGAGTTTGTAAAATCTTCACCTGACTTGCCGAGTTCGGCAATTGTCAGTGTGGGAATAGAGGAGCTTAAGAATGTTACGACCCAATTGTTGAATTATGGCATTAAGAGAATCCTTGTCGAAAAACCGGC
>PLLV01000140.1 GCA_003142295.1 Syntrophaceae bacterium | reverse complement strand
CTTGTCATCAGGGGCGTCAATGTGATGAAAGGTTACTATAAGAATGAGGAGGCAACTGCGCAAGTCATCAGGAACGGCTGGCTCTACACAAGTGATCTTGCCAGGATCGATGAGGATGGCTACATTTTCCTCACAGGACGAAAGAAACGTATGATTATAACCAGCGGCTTCAATGTCTATCCCCGGGAGGTCGAGATGGTTCTGGAACTTCATCCTGCTGTTCAGGCGTCCATGGTAGTAGGAAAACCCGATTTCATGAGAGGAGAAATTGTCACGGCTCTGATTGTAAGGAATCCGGATATACCGGTAAATGAAAGAGAAATTACGAGACATTGCAGGACTTATCTGTCATCCTACAAGGTGCCGCGGGCAGTAGAATTTGTTGAATCGATTGACATGCAGAGTATTTCATAGGGATCAGCAAGAAATAATCTGACCTTTAGTGGCAACCAAAATTCAAGATATTTTAACGTAAGGAGGTTTTTAAGTATGAGAGAAGTTGTGATTGTGAGTGGTGCGAGAACTGCTGTTGGTAGTTTTGGGAGCGCCCTCAATGGGGTTAAGACTGTTGACCTGGGTTCGTTGGTTATCAAAGAGGCTGTCAAGAGAGCCGGACTGCGACCTGTCATTAGTGAATCTGTTAAAGCCGCCCGTCCCGATGTCTTCGGCGAATTTGACATGACGGATATCAACAAGAAATACTACGATTATGACCGTGCATTGAAACCGGTCTATTTCGACGAATGCATTATGGGAAATGTGCTCCAGGCGGCCCTCGGACAGAATCCGGCAAGACAGGCGAGCATATATGCAGGCCTGCCGGAAGAGACCAATGCATTTACCATCAATAAGGTATGTGCTTCCGGTATGAAGGCCATAACCCTGGCGTCACAGATAATCAACTCTGGTGACGCGGATGCAATCGTTGCGGGCGGCATGGAAAACATGAGCAATGCACCGTTCGTCCTTCCAGATGCCCGCTGGGGATACCGCATGAGTATGCCATTCGGCAAGATTACGGATGTTATGGTGTATGACGGCCTCTATGAAATATTCAACGGCTACCACATGGGATTTACCGCGGAAAATATCGCGGCAAAATACGGGATTACCAGGCGGGAGCAGGATGAAATTGCCCTGATGAGTCATCAAAGGGCAAGAGCTGCCATAGCCAATGGTACATATGCCGAGGAGATTGTCCCCGTTGTTATCCCTCAGAAAAAAGGCGATCCCATTATATTTAAAGTGGATGAACGCCCCATGGATACCTCCCTCGAGAAGATGGCCAAGCTAGCGCCTGCTTTCAAGAGGGACGGCGGTACCGTAACAGCCGGGAACTCATCGGGTGTTAACGACGGTGCGGCGGCTGTAGTTGTCATGAGTGCGGAAAAAGCGAAGGAGCTCGGCCTGAAACCACTGGCGAAGATCAAAGGATTTGCCGCGGGTGGTGTTGACCCGGCTTACATGGGACTGGGCCCCATCCCGGCGACACGGAAGGTTTTCAAGAAACTCGGCTTAACCATGAAAGACATCGATCTGATTGAACTCAATGAAGCCTTCGCGGTCCAGGCCTTAGCCTGCCTCAGAGAGCTGAAGATAGATTTGGACAAGTGTAATATCAACGGCAGCGGTATTTCCATCGGCCATCCCATTGGTTGTACGGGCGCCAGGATCACCTATACCCTGGCCATGCAGATGAAGAAGAAAAACCTGAATCTCGGCTTGGCTACACTGTGTATAGGAGGCGGGCAGGGCATGGCCATAGTCCTCGAAAGGGCATAGAGCGCTTATGGATCCAGAATTCATTGATAGTCTCGTTGTAAAGAATAGTACGAAGATTATTTTTCTCATTATGGACGGGCTCGGCGGCCTGCCCATGGGGCAGGTGGATCAAACGGAGCTGGAGGCGGCAAAGACACCGAATATGGATGCCCTCGCCGGGAAATCCGTCTGCGGGCTTCTGGATCCTATTGGATATGGGGTCACACCGGGCAGCGGACCGGCCCACTTTGCCCTCTTTGGTTACGATCCGATCAAGAACAACATCGGCCGGGGGATACTGGAGGCAGCCGGAATCGACTTCCCCATGACCGAGCGGGATCTCCTCATCAGGATCAACTTTGCCACGATCGACAAGAACGGTGTCATCGTCGATCGCCGGGCCGGCCGGATCGGCGACGAGACCAATAAGAGAATCTGCAGAAAACTGCAGGACAATATCCGAAAAATATCGGATGTAGAGGTCATATTTGAGCCGGTCCGAGAACACCGCGCCCTCTTAGCCTTGAGGAGGCGTGGCCTCCGGGAAGAGATTCAGGAGACGGACCCGCAGAAGACGGGGATTCCGGCTTTACTGCCGAAAGCCCTCATCCCGGAAGCGGAAGAAACGTCTGGTATTCTTCAGAAGCTTGTCGATAAGGCCAGGGAAGTGCTTTCTGATGAAGAGAAAGCGAATATGCTGCTCCTCCGCGGCTATTCCACGTACAGAAGGTATCCGTACTTAAGCGAACGGTTCGGTCTCAATGCCCTGGCCATTGCCACCTATCCTATGTACCGCGGTATAGCACGGCTTCTGGGCATGGTTATTGGCCCTCAGCCCGATTCCCTCAAAGGGGAAATAATGGCCCTCCGGGAAAACTACGGAAAGTATGACTTCTTCTTCGTTCACGTTAAGGCAACAGATTCGCGAGGCGAAGATGGCAATTTCGATGCCAAGGTGAAGGTAATCGAAGAGGTAGACTCCCTGGTCCCCATGGTTACGGATCTCAAGCCTGATGTTTTGGTTATCACAGGTGACCACTCTACACCGGCGGCACTTGCCTCCCATAGTTGGCATCCGTTGCCGGTACTCCTGTATTCAGCAACCGCAAGGCCGGACCGGGTCAAGCGATTTGGCGAGGGGGACTGTATCTCGGGTGGGTTGGGGAGGATGCCGACGGTCCATCTGATGGGGCTCGCCCTGGCCCATGCCGGAAGACTTGAGAAGTTCGGGGCATAGAATTATAGGGAAGACTCTGTAAAAGGAGTTCAGTTGCAAAAAAATCCCCCCATCCTCCTTTGGCAAAGGGAGAGGTTAGGGGGGATTCGATTCCTCGGTTACGGCTATTTACTCTTTCTTTTTTCCAGTTCCTCGGCTCTCAGCTGCTTGCGAAGGATTTTACCAACGTTTGTTTTTGGAAGCTCCTTGCGGAACTCAATCTCCCCGGGGAGCTTATATTTCGCCAGCTTTGTCGCGCAATATTCTAGAAGTTCTTTTTGGGTTGCTGTTTCGCCTTCTTTGAGTACCACGAATACCTTGACATTTTCCCCTCTCTTAGGATCAGGAATCCCGATAGTACATGCCTCCTGTACCTTGGGGTGCTCGTAGAATACCTCGTCAATGTCCCGTGGATAGACATTAAATCCGCCGGAGATGATCATGTCTTTCTTTCGATCCACGATATAAAAGTACCCGTCCTGATCAATTGTGGCGATGTCTCCTGTGTAACACCAGCCATTCCGAAGCGTGTTTGCCGTCTCGTCGGGCATACCTTTGTAGCCTTTCATTACCTGCGGTCCTTTTATGATCAGTTCTCCCGGCTCTCCCACCGGTACGTCTGTCACACCATCATCGAGGCTGACAATACGGCATTCAGTATCTGAGATGGGTACGCCGATGCTGCCGACTTTGCGGATGCCGCCAAAAGGATTAATATGGGTAACCGGCGTCGTTTCTGTCAAGCCGAACCCCTCAACAATTACAGCCCCTGTCATTCTCTCAAAATCACGGATTACTTCGACGGGCAGGGGAGCACTTCCGGAAAAGGCCCCCTTAATGCAGCTCATGTCTGTTTTTTTCAGGTCAGGGTGATTGAGCATTCCGATATACATGGTAGGTACGAGTGCCACAAATGTGGGCCTGAATTTTCCGATTGCTTCCAGTAGAGGCTCAGGTTGGGGTCGGGGGACCAATACCTGAGTCCAACCGACACAGACAGCAAAATTCATGGCCGCGGATAACCCGAAGACATGGAAATAGGGGAGCGCCCCCAGCATAATCTGTGTTCCCTTCTCAAATTGAGGAAACCAGGCCTCCAACTGCTGAACCTGTTTGCTCAGGTTGGCATGGGTGAGCATTACACCCTTGGATACCCCTGTCGTTCCGCCCGTGTACTGGTACATGGCCACATCCTCAAAACCCAGCTTGACGGTCGGCGGTCTTTGCTGGTATTTAGCAATGCAATCCTTCCATGTAAATACATCCGGCGCCTGTTTGACATCGGCGGCGAGCTTTTTCTTTTTTGCGACGAGCGGGAAAAGAAGGCTTTTGGGAAATGGCAGATAATCACCTATGGAAGTATATACGATCTGCTTGATCTTTGTTTTGGGCCGGAGATCGATCATCCGGTTCGCCAGCAGATCAAGGGTGATCAGGGCTTTAGAACCGGAGTCATTGAACTGATGCTCGAGCTCGCGGTCCGTGTAGAGGGGGTTATTCATCACCGCTATTGCACCGATCTTCAATATGGAAAAATATGCCACGACACAAGGTATTAGATTCGGCAGAAGAATAGCTACCGCATCGCCCTGTTTTATACCGAAATCGGCGAGGCATGTTGCAAATCTCTCCACCATCTCTTTAAGCTGACCGTATGTGAGTTTGTATCCCTGAAAGACGATGGCTGTCTTATCGGCGAACTCTCTCGCCGTTCTGTCCAGGATGTCCGGCATGCATATCTCTTGGTAACTGATTGCTTCCGGTACTCCTTTCTCATAGAACTTTAGCCATGGTTTATCCTGATACCTGATCTTTTCAGCCATATGCTTGCCCTCCTTTTTTTGCTAAGTGTTTTATTATTAGGTCATGTATTGAATCCGGAAGCGAGCGAATGCTCAACGGTACTATTCCTTAACGATCGAAGATTATCCGGTGTTTGCTGCGGAGAATCTCAAATATTGCATCGCGAACGGGACCGATTCTACATCAAATGTTATTCAAATACAACTTCAATGACATTGCAACAAAAAAGCCCCATGCATTAGCAGTGGGGCTTTCAAAAAAAAGCTATCATCTGTTTTTGGGCAACCTATTTAGTCGGTGCACACACATCTACGGGCGATTTCTCCTCTTCAAGTCCCATTGCCCGCCAGACAACTTCGGCAATGTCAAGAGAAGTCATCTTTTCTTCCTTTTCCCTCGCCTTGATGCCATCAGTTAACATGGTCAGGCAGAACGGGCATGCGACGGCAATGTTAGTTGCATTTACGTCAATTGCCTGGTCGGTTCTCATATTATTGATTCTTTCACCATCATGTTCCTCCATCCACATTCTCGCCCCGCCGGCGCCGCAACAGAAGCTCTTGTCAAGTTTACGATCCATTTCTGTAAACTTCATGCCGGGAATGGCGGTGAGAATCTTTCTTGGCTGATCATAGATATTGTTGTATCTGCCGAGGAAGCATGAATCATGATAAGTGAACAGACCGTCTATGGGCTTTTTCAGGGTGATCTTCCCTGCGGCAATCAGGTTAGCGATGATCTCAGTGTGATGATATACCTCGTAGTTGCCGCCGAAGTGGGGATAATCCTTCTTCAGGGCATTATACCCGTGAGGACATGTGCAAATTATTTTTTTCACACCATAGCCGTTCATGATCTCAATGTTTGTTTGCATCAGAGTCTGAGAGAGATATTCATTTCCTCCCCTCATGGCTGAATCACCACAGCAGCCCTCTTCGGTACCGAGGATGGCAAAACTGACGCCCACTGTCTGGAGGATCTTTGCAAATGCGGCAGATACCTTCTTTCCCCTGTCATCGAACGATCCGGCGCATCCCACATAGAAGAGATACTCCACGTTTGGATCTTCAGCCAAGGTCTTGATGCCTAAATCCTTTGCCCAGTCTGACCTGAGATGGGAACCAACGCCCCAGGGGTTTGAGTTGTTCTCCATGTTCCTGAATGTTAACTGGAGTTCGGGGGCGAAATCCGCCTCCGTTAGAACCTTATACTGTCTCATGTTGACGATTTTGGGAACATGTTCGATTGAGGACGAGCAATGTTCCATGCAGTACATGCAGTTTGTACAGGCCCAAAGTTCGTGAAGATCGATTACCTCTCCCACCATCGCTTTTCCCGGCGCCGGTATTTCCGGCACTGCGCCTTCCCCGGCTTTACCGGCCGCCTTCTTCGCTGCCATTACAAGTGGGACCCTCTCAAGCCAGTATGTTTTTAAATCCTGTACAACTTTCTTGGGAGACAGGGATTTCCCCGACAGATAAGCCGGGCAACCGTCCTGGCATCGCCCGCAGCGCGTGCAGGCATCGGAATCGAATATCTGCTTCCAGGTGAAATCCTCGAGTTGCGCTGCGCCGAAGGATTCAGCAGTCTCAAAATCGCGGATCGGTTCAATGTTGCCCACCGGTTTCAAAGACGCCATGAAATGATTGGCAGGGGTGGTGATCATGTGAACCAGCCTTGAGTAGGGGATGTAGGCGATGAAGCCTAAAGCCATAAAGGTATGAGTCCACCACATTACCTTGTGAAGGATTCTCGCGGTATTGTTGTCAACGCCGGCGAATGCCTTTGCCAGGGTATAGCCGGCGAACGACCAGACTTCCCATGGCGGATTGGTGACGTGGATTCTCAATGCCTCGATTACAAATCCCGTAAGGATGATGCCCCCCAGAAGAAGAAGGACGATTGCATCATCGGGCGTATTATCCGGTTCACCTTTATAACCGAGACGATCAGGCTTGGTAATGTATCTCCTGTCCAGAGCCATAAATACCCCGGCGAGAACGAATAAACCGAATACTTCCATAAGGAAGGAGAAGATAAGATAGAATTTTCCTGTAAGGAAGGGAGCTCCAAACGGTTCGCCGACATGGAATTCCGTCGCATCAAACGCAGCACCAAATATCAGACCGATGAATCCGAAAAAAATCAATCCATGCATAATGCCTGGATAGATGTCTCTGAATGTCTTAATCTGAAACAGGCCGTTCGTCAGAAGCAGTTTAATTCGTTCCTTGATCTGGTCATTTCTGACTTCCGGTTTGCCCAGGGCGGTCCACATCTGCCACCTTATGTAAATGCCGTAAGCAAAAATGGCCAGGGCGATAGCAGTAAAGGCAAAAAGGAGTCCCTCAAAATTCTCAGCATTCCAGAAAACCTCTCTCCCTTCGTTGCCGACTGAAAACTTTGACAGTTCCATAAATCTCCTCGCTACAAAAAAATGGGGGTGGATGTAGCACCCCCAGGGTTTGTTTCATCACGCTAGAAGTTTTTTAACTTCCTTTGTCAGTTCCGGGACAACTTTGAAGAGGTCGTCCACAATGCCGTAATCAGCCCTTGCGAAAATGGGGGCGTCCGGGTCTTTATTGATTGCCACAATGTATTTGGAAGAACCCATACCGGCAAGATGCTGAATTGCACCGGATATGCCGCAGGCTATGTAAAGATTGGGGGAGACAACCTTCCCGGTCTGCCCAACCTGGTCTTTCTGCGGCCTCCAGCCAGCATCCACTGCTGCCCTCGATGCCCCTACTGTGGCTCCTAAAACGTCCGCCAGCTCTTCGATGATCGCGTAATTCTCCGGACCTTTCATGCCGCGTCCGCCGGATACGATTATATTGGCCTCTGTCAGGTCAGCCTTTCCGGATGTATCCTTCTGTACCTCAAGCACCTTCGTCTTCAGCTGACTCGGATCCAGGCCGGGTTCAAATTTGATAACTTCCGCCGTCTTAGGATTTTCGGCGGCGGGAAATACGTTCGGTCGGAGCGACGCCATCTGGGGAAATGTGGATACAGCGACTTCACCATAGCACTTCCCAGCGTACATGGGTCTTACAGAAAGCAATTTGCCATCGACTATCTTCAAGTCAACACAGTCCGTTGCCATTCCAGTTGCCAACTTGCCAACGAGACTGGCAGAAAGGTCCTTGCCCTGAGCGGAAGAACCGAGAAGCAGAATAGAAGGATTCTGTTCCTTAACCAGTTTGGCAACTGCCGCAGCGTGTGCGTCTGTGGTATAGGGTTCAAAAAGGGCATTATCCGCTATATAGACTTTATCCGCACCGTATTTCCCTAACTCACCGGCAATCCCTTCAATCCCGGAACCAAGCAGGATGGCACCCACCTCTTCCCCGAGCTGGTCGGCAAGTTTTCTGGCTGCACTGACAAGTTCAAAACTTATCTTGCGGTAAGCTCCATATCTCTGCTCTGCAACGATCCATACACCTTTTGCCATTTTACTTTCCTCCATATATAGAGATCATTAAGAAAGCTCAGCAACAAGCTCTTAAATAACCTTCGCCTCTTCCCTGAGCAGTTTCGCCAGTTCTCTGGCCTTTTCCGCCGGTTCCTCACCGCAGATAATCTTTCCAGGGGGTCTGGCAGGAGGCGGCAAGGTCTTGGCGATCTTTGCTTTCGGGGCGACAGTTACTCCCAGCCCTGCAGCATCCTTAACATCGACAGGTTTTTTCTTTGCCTTCATTATTCCCGGAAGCGATGCATAGCGTGGCTCGTTCAGTCCTTTCTGCGCGGTAATCACGCATGGCAGCGAACTTTCAATCAGAAGCTGAGCCCCTTCAATCGGTCTCACTACCTTTACGGAGGCACCTTCGACGTCAACCTTCGTAACAATGGTTACTTGAGGGATACCCAAGAATTCTGCAAGGACGGAACCTACCTGACCGGCGTCGTCATCGATAGCCCGTTGTCCGCAAAAGATAATGTCGTATGGAATACCTTTAATTGCTGCGGCCAGAGCAGCGGCTATGTTATATGCATCAGCACCTTCAAAGGCCGGATCGTTTATATGTATCGCCTTGTCAGCTCCCATGGCAAGGGCTGTTCTGATGGTCTCCAATGCCCTCGCTGGACCGACAGAAACGATGGTAACTTCCCCACCGAACTTTTCCTTCAGTCTCAGGGCTTCTTCAACGCCAAACTCGTCATAGGGATTCATTACCCATTTAATACCAGTTTCGTCGATCCCTGATCCATCAGGCTTCACCTTGATAAGGGTTTCTGTGTCCGGAACCTGCTTTACACATGCTACGATATTCACATCTTCCTCCTTTCTTCTATAGCACCCTGTTTTTCACAATATCATCAACGACAGAAGGGTCTGCCAGGGTAGTGGTATCTCCCAGATCACTGATTTCATTTGCAGCCACCTTCCTCAGTATCCTTCTCATGATCTTACCACTTCTCGTCTTCGGCAAACCATCGGCCCATTGGATCTTTTCCGGTGTGGCAGTCGGCCCAATGAGCTTCCTGACGTGCGCCACAAGTTCCTTCCTCAAGTCGTCAGACTTCTGCACACCCGTCTTGAGGGTCACATATGCATATATGGACTGACCCTTGATATCGTGAGGATACCCTACAACGGCGGCCTCGGCCACCTTCTCATGGGCAACAAGGGCGCTTTCGATTTCCGCCGTCCCCAGTCTGTGCCCGGAAACATTGATAACGTCATCGATCCGGCCCATGAGCTGATAATAGCCGTCTTCGTCCCTGGTGGATCCATCGCCGGTGTAATAGAATCCGGGGCGCTGTATGAAGTAGGTCTCCTGGAACCTCATAGGATCCCCGTATACCCTCCTCATGATCCCGGGCCATGGCTTCTTTATGCAGAGGGGCCCGCTTGCAACCTTTGCAGTGATCTCCGCACCGCTCTCATCAATAATGGCTGGATCTACCCCCATAAAGGGGACTGTGGCCTTGCCGGGTTTGAGATCAATTGCGCCGGGCAGAGGCGTAATGAGAATGCCACCTGTCTCGGTCTGCCACCACGTATCCACAATAGGCAGCTCGTCACGACCGATATTGTGGTGATACCAGTGCCACGCCTCGGGGTTAATCGGCTCGCCCACCGTGCCTAAGAGCCGCAGCGATGATATATTGGCCTTCTTTACCCAATCGGTCCCCTCCTTAGCAATGGCACGGATGGCCGTCGGAGCAGTGTAAAAAATCGTCACTTTATACTTTTCGCAGACCTTCCAAAAACGGCTCACATCGGGATAATTGGGTACGCCCTCAAACATCACCGACGTGGCGCCGTTGCAAAGAGGACCGTACACAATGTAACTATGCCCGGTTACCCAGCCGATGTCGGCAGTGCACCAGAAAATGTCATTCTCATGGTAGTCGAAAATCATCTTGTGTGTATAGGCCACAAACACCAAATACCCGCCTGTCGTGTGCATGACGCCCTTTGGCTTTCCTGTGGAACCCGACGTGTACAGGATAAAAAGGGGATCTTCCGCATCCATCCATTCCGGTTCGCACTTATCACTTGCCTTTGCCATCACATCGTGCCACCAGAGATCTCTGCCTGCCTTCATTTCACACGCGATCTTGTCGCCCACCCTTTTAACCACGATAGACTTCTCGATGGAAGGACAGGTCTTCAATGCCTCGTCCGCACCACTCTTCTGGGGAACTGCCTTGGCACCCCGGAGGGTCCCGTCGCAGGTCACCAGTATCTTAGCTTCGCTGTCCTGAATCCTGTCACGCAAAGACTCGGCGCTGAATCCGCCGAATACTATGTTGTGGATAGCACCAATCCTGGAACACGCCAGCATCCCGATGGGAAGCTCGGGGATCATGGGAAGGAAGAAGCATACCCGGTCACCTTTCTTCACGCCTAAGGACTTCAGAACGTTGGCAAACTTGCAAACTTCCGTATACAGCTCCTTGTAGGTGTAGGACTTGTCCTCAGTGGGTTCATTGCCTTCCCACTGGATGGCGATCTTGTCCCCCCTGGTCTTAAGCTGCCTGTCTAAACAGTTGTATGAGACATTGAGCTTGCCGCCCTCAAAGTACTTCACGTAAATGGGGCCCTTCTGCACATCAAAGTTATAGTCTTCTACCTTGTCCCATTTCTTGAACCAGTCCACATACTCAGTTGCGATCTCCGCCCAGAAAGCGTCAGGGTCTTCCAGGGAACGCTTCCACAGTTTCTCGTACTCGGTCCTGCTCTTAATGTACGCCTGCTTGCGCGCCCAATCGGGAACAGGATAAACTTCCTTCAATTCAAGCTTTTCTGTATCTCCCATGTTTATGAATAACCTCCCTTTTCTATATCTTTCATGTTGGCATCAAATAAAATTTCTCTACACTATATTCTGCACAGCTCTTGTAAAAAACTGGAATCCGCATTTCTCTTTGCGGTTCTGGACCTTTCCCTAGGCGGAAATGATGGTGGTCAGGCTTTAGCATGAGTTGCGAACCTTACACCATTTAATTGATAAATATCAATATTAAAAGATTTATAAATAATATTAAGATTATTTAAATATTTCCGGCACGGGGAAATTGCCCTCGTTCCTACCACGAAATAAGTTCTCAGACAAGAAACGTTTCCACATTTGAAGAATAATGATTAGGAGATGATAGGGAACCAATTCAAAGGTTGAACAGCAGTCATTATATGACTATTAGTCACACCTGCGCCACGTCGGCTACATCATTAATTGATTGATGTCAAGAAATATTTTTGTAAATGAAAAATGTGCAGCAGATATCCGGGAACAATCGTAATCAACCAAACATCTTTGCTAACGGTTTGTAGCAATCATGCGGTGGCCGCGAAAAATCATGAATTCTGCCGATAACCCCGGCCACTTTTATGCCGGAAGTCTCTTCAATAGCAGATCTGTTTTCCCTAATCATCTCGGCCGATGTCTCCTTTTCTCCGGCATCAATGAAGACAATTCCCAGAGGCTTAAGCCCTCTCTTCTCTATGGCTTCAATGGTAAGGAGAGTGTGGTTAATTGTCCCTAATCCCGCCCTTGCGGCTATGACGGGAGTTCCATTTACTAAGCTTATAATGTCAACCATTAGTTTCTTTCCCGCTACTGGGACAAGAACACCGCCTGCACCTTCGAGAATTACGGGGGAGTGGGCCTCGGCCTTNNATCGTTTGCATCCTTGCATCCTGTCTGCACAGGCTTGAGATAAAAAGGGTTGTATCCCTTGGCAAAAAAGAATTGCATCATGAGAAGAGCAAGCACAGTCTTTCCCACCCCTGTATCCGTTCCTACAACAAATAGATTTTCAATTTTTTTATTTAAGCTCTCCACTTGCTCCCTTTACATGGTCAATGAATGATGTAATGTCCTCCTCTTCGTGAAGCGCCGTGACACCTATTCTCAGTATGGAGCGATGCAGAGGAACTGTAGGATAGCGGGCTGGGAGGACAAATATATTTCTTTGGAGAAGCTTCCGGGCCATATTCACGGCCTTGGCCTCATCACCGATCTCCAGGGCCAGGATGTGGGCATCACCGGTCACCCGAAATCCCTCAAGACGCAAGCCTTCCTTGAGAAATTGACTGACATCTCTTAGGTGTTTCCTCCTGTCTTCACTGCGCTCAATAATTTCCAAAATATCTATTGCCGTGGCGGCATGAGCCTCGGGAAGGGTCGTGGTATAAATGAGGGGGGAAGAAAAGTTAAAGAGGTATTCCTTAAATCCCTCAGGAAGAAGAACGAAGGCGCCAAAAAAGCCAAAAGCCTTTCCAAAGGTTCCAACAGCAATATCCGCTACGGGACCGGCGATGCCCCGCCCTCCGGAACCTATGGCGCCAAAGGCGTGGGCTTCGTCGACTATTGCCAGGAAACGGCAACGCTCCTTCAATTTTCCCAGACCGGTTACATCCAGAAGATCCCCATCCATACTGAAGAGGGACTCCGTCAGAACGGCAACCTGCTGGCTCCCGCACATTTCCAGTCTCTTTCCAAGGTGGGGCATGGAATTATGGTTGTACCCGAGGAAATTCGCCCCGCTCATCGTCATTCCCTTTACAGAGCTTGCATGGATGTGCTTGTCAAAAATTACTGTATCTCCCCGTTCAAGAATGGTGGAAAGAATGCCCAAGTTAGCCTGGTAACCGCTCGGGAAAAATATGGCATCGCCATAACCAAAATATGATGCGTATTCTTTCTCCGCCTTGTTTATTATAGAGTAATTTCCCGATACCAGCCGTGATGACGAAGACGATGTTCCATATTTCCCAAAATTTCGGGCTGCCCTCTGTCGCAATTCCTCGGAAACGCCAAGCCCCAGGTAGTCATTGGAGGCAAAATTCAAAACCCTCCTTTCCTCTATGCTGAGGTATTTCCCGTCTCTGATTTTCACTTCCGGCGGTTGGCGGTATAGGCCCGTCTGCTGCTGAAGCATCAGCCGGTTTTTAAATCTCTCTGCAAACATGAAAATACCTTTGTGTAGTGGTCATGCAAGATTCCCTTTTTGAAATTATGATCGTAATCAACTGCGGCGTATAGAAGCTCCGCCTCCGCGGCTGTTTCTTTGTCCTTTTCCGCCTTCACAAAAGAGCGAAAGGACGAGTCGCTCCGGCCAACCAGGTTTCCGGACAGTACATATTCTCCCTCCATCGCTGTCCTTAGAGGGATAGAGCAGCTCACGATTTTTATGAGAAAGACATGCCTGGAAAACCCGGTTATATAGCGGATGTGGAACGCGCCAAGCTGGGCAAGGGACTCCAGAGGCAAATAGGCCGGCACACCGGTAAAGGATCTTGTACCAACGATGCGGGAAGTGCCCACTTCCAGAACCCTGTCAAGCATTATGAAACCTGCGAGTCCTGTGTTGATGACAATGTTCGCATCCATACTATGTGCTTCCATAAAATAAATTTCTGCTATGGCACGGGGACAACAGCATTCTTAAACCTCTTCACGCCGTTTTACGATGAGGGCGCCGTTCTGTCCTCCAAACCCGAAATTTTCAATGACGCATGTGCCAAATGAAAAAGTTCCCCCGTTCCGAACAAAATTGATTTTCCCGCAGCACGGGTCTTTCAGGTTTCTGACCTCAGGGATATAATTCTTCTGCATGCAAATCAGTGAGATGGCAAGCTCCATAGCTCCGCAGGCGGAAGCCGTGTGGCCTATCCAGGACTTCAGTGCAATCACCTGGGGATTGCAGCCACTGTAGATATCGTCTATGAGGTTGGCCTCCCCTTCATCGTTAAGGAGGGTTCCTGTTCCGTGTGCGGAAATTACATCTATCTGAGAAGGAGACATCCCCGCCTCCTGTAAAGCCGAAAGCACGGCCATCCTCCCCCATTTCCCAGTACCTTCCGGGGCCGTCATGTTGGAAGCGTCCATGGAACTTCCGTAACCACAGATCTCGCCGCATATCCGCGCCCCACGTTCTTTCGCCTTCTCAAATTCCTCCAGAAGAAAAAAGGCCCCTCCTTCCCCGGGGACAAAGCCGCTCCGGCTGCAATCAAAGGGCCTGCTTGCCTTATCGGGTTCGCTATCACCTTTATAGAGGGCGCTTGCCTTCTTGTAGGCCAGAATCCCTCCCGGACTCAGGCGAGAATCACCGCCTCCGGCAAGGGCGCGATCAAGATAACCGTTCTTTATCTTGCGAAACGCCTCTCCGATTGCCTGTAATGAAGCTGAACAGGCAGTGCATACAGTGAGGTTCTCTCCGTGGATCCCTGAAAGCTTCGCGATAACAGATGCGGCGGTATTGGGCAGAAATCTCAGTATCCACAATGCCTGAAGGTCTTCCCGGTCAATTTTACCTCCCCTGATCTCCGGGAACTCGCCGCCGATATTGAGATTCACACCGGCGCCGACAAAGAGTCCTGCTCCTGCCAGATCGTCTTTCTTGCACCCTGAATTCTTTATCGCTGCGATGGCGGAAGCAACAGCAAGCTGCGAACCACGGTTTAGATAACGGCCATCCTTAAAGGGCCCTGTATAGTCCCGGACGTTGAATTTCCTGATGGGGGCGGTAACGACTTCGTCGTCAAAGGCGGGCCTTTCGAAATTTACTTTTCTCTCTTTGAAACTCTTCACAATCTCCCCGTGATCACGGCCCAGAGATGAGAGAATCCCCATAGAGGTAATGACTACCCTTCGTTTCATTTATAAGATACCCATAAAAAGACGAAAATTGAGTTGAAAATGGTCGGCGAAGTAAAAAGCTCCAGAGGCAAGGCGCGCGAATCCTGAGGAATGAGGCGTACACAGACGTACGCTGCAATGACGAAGGATGAAGCACAACGCAGGATATGGACTTTTTACAACGCCGTCAAGTTTCCCTGTAGATTTCTGTGATATCCTTTCTCTTGATATGCGCCGGTTCTTCATCGGGATATCCTGTTGTAACAAAGCATTTGATCTCCAACCCTTTCAAGCCGAGAATTCCCTCGGGTTTCTGGATAAAGATCAGGGGGGCCGTGAGAATACAAGAACCGAGGCCAAGCTCCTCTCCCTTCAGGAGATACCCCTTAAGAGCCAGACCTACGGCAATGTCAATGTCCCTGTGTTTCTTGTGTCCTTGTTCCATCGCGCCTGCGCGGAACAGTCTTTCCGCGAGATTGAGAAATGTCATGGTGGTCCCGACAGCAAAAAGTACCGGGGCATCGAACATGAACTCTGAGAACCGGCTGTAGGCATTGACCCAGTTTCTCAACCTTTTTGGACTGCTCGAATTCTTAACAGCCTCCAACAAACGCTCTTCGCCGTCGCGCATGGCCTGAAGCAGACAGTCCTTCAACTCAGGAGAACGGATGCGGATAAACCGTACAGGCTGGCTGTTTGTCGGAGAAGGCGCTCTCATGGCTGCAAGGATCATCTTTCTTACCCACTCTTCGGGAGGGCATTCGGGTTTGTACTTCCTGATGCTTCTTCTGGCATTGATCAGTTTATCCAGAGGCGTTATGTCCAAAGTGTTAAACCCCCTGTGACCGGTAAGTTACATAACTGATAAGGTCTTTAATTTTCAATTGAGGACCCTCTTTGATATGCGCCATTATCTCCGCTATCCTTTCTTCACCAAGAAAGGGATATTTTCCGGCAATATAGTGGACTGCGTCTTTCCCCTGTTGCTTAGCTTCTGTAGAATAAAGTCTGAACCGTGTCAGGAATATCTCATCATCCTTCACGGCGATTTTAAACCGGCTGTTTATAGTTACGGCGAGCTCCAGAAGGTCAATTGACTCAGCGCCCAATTCCTGAATGAGGAATGTCTCCGGCGTAATTTCCCTGTCTTCAAGGTCCAGGAGCTCCACAAGTATTTTCTTTAATTCAGCAAAAACGTCCATGTGCCCTCCACTTTCGGATGTGCGATTTGAATACCCTCTCCGCCCTCCGGTAGAACGGATTGGAGGATTTTCATTTTCCGGATGTGAGACCGCCATCCATGGAAATCTCCGTCGCGTTGATGCCGGCGGCACTGTCGGAAAGAAGGAAAAGAATGGTTTGGGCAATTTCTTCGCCTGTTATAGCCCTCTTTATCGGCGTCATATCAAGAATTTTCCGATCCTGTTTTTGCAAATAAATTCTTCCCCGCCCGGCCTCGATATAACCGGGGCGAAGAATCACCGTGGTCACACCGCGTTCCCCCAGCTCAAGTCCCATATTGCGATAGAGGGCCTCCGAAGCCAGCTTGGCGGCTGCATAAAATCCTTGGCCGGGATTGGGTCTTGCCGCGGCTACAGAAGAAATAAAAACGAGTCGCCCCTTTCTTTTCTTCAGCATCGCCCTTCCAACCCTTTTCAGAATCTCGGCGCGAAAGGAGATATTTTCCATGAAATAACTGTAAACGCTGTCCTCGTCTGCTCCGGCGATAAGGCTCTCATAATTTCCCTGGGCAAAATCTACCAGGAAATTGAGGTCATCACCGATGTGGGAGAAGATGGAATCCAGCGAATCACGATCACCGAATTTCAAATAGCAAGTCTCATATTTCCCGTTAAAGGACCGCAGAGCCTCTCTGATTGCGTTTAGACCCCTATCGTCTCTGTAAGTAAGAAGCGGAAAAAGATCAGACTCTATCATGGAGTGAGCCAGAGCAAGAGCAAGCTCGCAGGTGCCTCCCAGAACGAGGGCACGATTTCCCGAAAAAGTGAGGCTCATCTTTTCAAGACTCCCGTAACGAGCTTCCTCTCCCCCCGATAAATGAGGCAGTTCAGCCTCTCCTCATCAAGTTGGATACGAAATGCGTAATGGCCGGGAGAGAGAAATTCTCTGAACCTGAAGTTTTCTATTGCAAGATAATCCGGCAAGAAGCCGGCGTCTGCTGCCGCTTCCAAAAATGCATGCACTATCAGGCTTCCGGGGACAACCGGGTAACCGGGGAAATGATCCTGGTAAATACCGTCATCCGGATGAAAATAGAAGACGCCCTCAAGAGTTTTTCCCTCCGGTATTTCAGCAGACTCCTTATGATCCCCGCTCATCACTTGTCTTAATTCCCCTCGTTGATCATTGCCTGATTAGTTCAGCAATACCGTCATTTCGTAGCGAAGCGAAAAATATTAAATAATCAGGTATATTACAAAGCTCTCTCCCTTCGGTCGAGATGACACAGTGTTTTGAAATGTTCTACCCCGTTACTGTTCGAATCGAATCGTATACAGCCTGACAGAGCAGATCTATTTCCTTTTTAGAAATGCCCAAGGGCGGCATCAGGACAATGACGTCCCCTAAAGGGCGGATAATCACGCCTCTCTTCCTCGCCTCCATGATGACCCTATGACCTGTTCTCTTCTCCGGGGGAAAGGGCTGCTTCGTTTCCCGATTGTAAACGAGCTCTATGCCCACCATGATGCCGCACTGGCGCACCTCTCCAACGTGCTCCAGAGAGGCAAATGGTTTTAGCCTCTTTGCGAGGTGTGCAATTTTTGCCTTGAGCTTGTCAAGGGTGCGCTCCTCTTCGAAGACCTCAAGGCTGGCGATGGCGACGGCGCATGCTAGAGGGTTTCCCGTAAAAGTGTGTCCATGAAAGAATGTTTTGAACTCTTCGAACTCCCCAAGGAAGCCCTCATAGATTTCCTGCGTCACAAGGGTTGCCGCAAGCGGCAGGTAACCTCCGGCTATTCCCTTTGCCAGGGCCATGATGTCCGGCACCACCCCTTCGTGTTCGCAGGCAAACATCTTTCCTGTCTTGCCAAAGCCGACTGCCACTTCGTCGGCGATCATGAAGATGTTGTAACGCGTGCATAACTCTCTCACCCTTTTCAGGTATCCCGGTGGCTGAACCAATATCCCTCCGGCTCCCTGAACCAAGGGCTCTATCACAAGAGCGGCAATCTCCTGGCCGTGAGCCTTCATGATGCCCTCCACGTGCGTCAGGCACTCGAGCCCGCAGGCGGGATGGGTCTTTCCGAAGGTGCAGCGGTAGCAGTACGGTGCTTCCGCCTTGAAAGACGGGAAGAGCAGGTCTTTATACATGGAATGGAACAGATCAATCCCTCCCACACTCACGGAGCCTATGGTGTCTCCGTGATAGGCATTGGACAGGCGAATGAATTTTTTCTTGCTGCGCTTTCCCCAAGGGCATTGCTGATGGTACTGGAAGGCCATCTTAAGGGCTATTTCATTGGCTGTGGAACCATTATCGGAGTAAAATACCTTCGTCAATCCCGCCGGGGCAATTGCGATTAATTTCTTTGCCAATCTGATTGCAGGTATATTGGAAAGTCCCAGCAGGGTTGAGTGGGCAATTTTGCCAAGCTGCTCTTTCAGGGCGTCGTCAAGTTTCTTTTTCCTATGGCCGTGAACATTCGTCCAGAGCGAAGAAACACCATCAATATAGCTGTTACCCTCCATATCTCTTAACAGGCATCCTTCCCCTTCCTCAATGATGAGCGGCGTTTCCTTTTCATAACCCCGCATCTGGGTAAAGGGATGCCAAACATACTTTTTATCATCGATCTCCAGTTTTTTCCTATCTTTGCTGGTCATATTATCTCAACCTCTGATTCTGCTATAAAGATTTCTCCGTCCCAGGCGGTGTACCATTGTCATTGCGAGGGAGTGAAACGACCGAAGCAATCTCACAGGGTGTTGAAAATATAGAGATTGCCGCGCTCCCTTCGGTCGCTCGCAATGACAAACGAAAATCGTGTCAAAGCTCCTCCGGTCGAAATGACAGTTAGTTTTGAAACGACATGAAATCTATAAAACGCTCTACTCCTGACTCAACAGAGTTACGTCCCCGGAAATTATCCTCTCAATCGTCCCCACACGATCCTGGAGGATCAGAAAACCGTCTTTGTCTACATCCAGAACCTTACCCACGCGTACGCTGTCCATGAGGTCAACACTGATCCGCCGCCCGATTATGTCAGCAAGATGTTTCCATCGATTCAATATGGGATCAAACCCCTTCGTCTTGAATGCTTCGTAATATATTTCAAGCCACTCCAGGTAGGCACGAAGGAGGGCAATCCTTGGGAACACCTTGCCTGTTTCCATAAAAACAGATGTTGCCGTGTGTGCGATATCAGGAGGAAGGCCTTTGCGCGGCGTATTCACATTTACACCAACACCGATGACCACATAATCGATTCTGTCCATTTCCGTGCTGATTTCCGTGAGAATGCCTGCGACCTTCCTGCCTTTGATCAGTATATCGTTGGGCCATTTAATGTTGACCTTTAATGATGTAAGAGAGAGCAACGCTTCAGCTACCGCCACGGATGCCATTAAAGTGAGTTTAGGCGCTTCATTTGGGGGAATGGGCGGCCTTAACACAATAGAGGTGTAGATACCCTCGCCTGCAGGTGAAAACCAGCTTCTTCCTCTTCTCCCTCTTCCCTGTGTCTGCTTCTCCGCNNGTTTCCCTGAAATAAATAATTTCTCCCTTACCGAAAACATTTGTGTTCAGCCCTTCCCGGATCTCATCTGCAAGAAGTAAATCGGAAGTCTGCCGGAGGAGGTATCCCTTTTTTCGCGACGATTCGATCACATAGCCATGGTCCTTTAAACTGCCGATATGTTTCCATACAGCCGACCGGGAAACCGCCATTTTATGGGCGAGGAATTCGCCGGAGACCCAGGTTCCCTTACCCTCTTTTAAATAGATGAGTAATTGCTGTCTTGTAGACATGCGTGGCTCATAACATCCTCGCGACCAATTGTCAACCCAAAATGCAATTAAGGTTGACTTATATTGCTCTCTCTGTTATGAGGCACAAGACGTGCGGGTCACCGGTGTTGCAATTGCGTTTTGCGATTTCCATGTAATTTCGATCCCCAACTGTCATTTCGATGCCTTCGGTTTACTCAGGCTAAACTCCGTGAGAAATCTTTTGCACTATTCATCAAGATTTCTCACTGCGTTCGAAATGACACGNNGATACCATGGACTTATTATTCTGCGCCCATAAGATCAAAAAAATGCGAGCGGAAAAAGAAACCATTCTGTGTTCCATCATCAATGCCAAATCGGGTTTTTGCTCCGAAGATTGCGCCTTCTGCGCCCAATCTGCACATCATAGAACGGAGATCAAGACCTATCCTTTATTGGATGAAGAAGAGATTGTGAAAAGCGCAATTGAGTTAGAAAGCAGAGGGGCCACAAGGTATTCCATGGTCACAAGCGGATATATGCTGACAGACAAAGAACTGGATGTCATCTGCAATAGTGCAGCTGCCATTGCCAGAGAGACGGCCCTTACGGTCTGCGCCTCTCTGGGGATGCTCACGGAGACCACGGCATGCAGGCTCGCGGAAGGGGGGATTGCCGTTTACCATCATAATCTGGAAACGGCCCGGAGCTTTTTTGACAAGGTATGCACCACCCATAATTACGATGAGGATATTATAACTGTTAAGACTGCCAAAGCGGCAGGGATGAAGGTTTGTTCAGGAGGCATCTTGGGACTTGGTGAAACCTGGGAGCAGCGCGTGGAGCTGGCCTTTACTCTGAGGGAACTGGATGTTGACGGGATACCGATAAATTTTCTCAACCCCATTGCCGGCACCAGGATGGAAAATAGACCCTTGCTCAAGCCTCTGGAGGCATTGAAGTGCATAGCCATTTTCAGATTTGTCAATCCAGACAAGAATATCCTTATCTGCGGTGGGAGAGAAGTGACTCTCAGAGACTATCAATCGTGGGCCATGCTCGCGGGTGCAAATGGCCTGATGATCGGCAATTATCTGACAACGCAGGGGCGCAACATTAATATGGATATAGACATGGTAAAAGATCATCAATCCCTATTGTAAAAAATCCCGATGCCCTGTTTAAGTTGTGTTCTTTTCGACACACATGCGGGGCGTATCTTACGGTTTCGAAACATTTCCCATCTGTCATTTAGACCCCTTCGTATTACTCAGGGTAAACTCCGGGAGAAAAGTTATAAGTTATTGATAACTAATAATATTGTCCACGTCCCACCAGGGCTTTACCCAATGGCTTCGGCGCTATTGCCGCGTGCAATGACATTAATTGTCGATTTTCAGGGCTTTTACAGGTGTCTAAACGCATTTCTTTGACGGCAGCAAGCCTTTGGCATTTACGCCTTTATTTACAGTATGTTACCGGTGCCACTTCTTCTCTGGTATTCCTGATTCGCCGCGCTGGTACGCTTATTGCTGTCCGAATAAGTAAAAGAAGGGCGGTTCTTTGCGATGCCCTCTTTTGTAATACAGCGGCGAAAGTGCTTGACAACGAATATTGACGGTGTTACTTGTCTTTGCCGTATATCTCAATGAAAGGAGGTGAAAGAGGGATTCGAAAGGCCTTTAGGTAATTCTGAAGGCCGAAGTTTTTAAAGCGGTTCTAATGAGAATGGTCTTTCAGGAATATGCCCGGAAAGATCGATTTTAAAAAAATCAAAAACAGGAGGAAAAAATGAAGAAGCTTTGGATAGTTTTACTATCAGTTGCCCTGATCATGGCCTTCGCTATGCCCGTATGTGCGGCGGATGTGAAGTTCAGCGGCTCCTACATCGCCCAGGGTTACTATGACAACAACCGCGCGCTGTTGAAAGACGGCGGCGCATCCGTCTCCAATATCTGGCAGAGACTGCGGGTTCAGACGGACTTCCAGGTACAGGAAGGCCTGAAGCTGACGACCAGGTTCGATGCCATGGAGAAAATCTGGGGCGCTCCCAGGACGCCTGTTGTGTATACTTCTACCACAACAGGTGGAATAGTATCTTCGCTTGGTGGCAATACCGGACTTGACAGCGCCGGGAACAACCAGGAAGCGGAAAACATCAAGTTCGAGCACGTGTATGTGTCCGCCAACCTCTTTGGCGGTCTCCTGAGAGTCGGTTACCAGCAGCAGTCGGTGTTTGGCACCGCGTTCGGTGACAGCGGCGACTCGACCTACGGCCCCAGGATCAGATACGATTACGTGGCTGGTCCCTGGACATTTATAGTCCTCTGGGACAAGATTGAAGGTACCCAGTACTACGCCCCGGGCGGTCCCGCCGCCAACGTCGGCGTAAACACCTACCAGGTAGATGCGACTGCGGAAAAGTATGTCGGCGCCTTTATGTATAGCTGGAGCAAGGGGAATACGGGTTTACTCTTCTACTACTATCTCCTGAGCCAGACTGCAGGCGCATATCCATACTACGGGACCGCTGGCGCGACGTCCACGTCAGATCTTACCGGCTACAAGGGGCAGTTCTGGGTATTCGACCCGTACGTGAAGGCCCAGCTCGGTCCAGTCTATTTGGAGGCTGAAGTCCTTTACTGGACAGGTAAAGGAAGGAAGTCTGATGTCGTTGGCGGTCAAGACATAAATAGGGACGGAGCTTCCGCCTATGTCTCGGCGACCGTTGATTTCGCACCTATGTATGCCGGCATTAACCTGATCTATGCGGCAGGTGACGACAGAGGCACAACCGATAAGGATGAATCGGGACCTCCGGCGGGCACCGACTTCAACCCCATGCTGATGCTCTTCAACTATGATCTGGCCAGATGGAACGGCACTTATGGTGCTGGTAATGGCTTAAGCACAACAGCCACAGCGACTGGTACTTACAACCCAGCAAACGCCGCGCAGAATGGCGGTATTTACAACGCGCAGATCGCACAGCTCTTCGTTGGTGTGAAGCCTATGCCGAAGCTTGATATCAAGGCGGCCTACGCCATTGCCTCAGCGGACAAGGACGGAGCATCCACGGGCTGGCAGTCCAGGAGCTATGGTAGCGAGTTTGATATTACGGCAACCTACAAGATCTATGACAACCTGTCCTACATGGTCGGCTTCGGCTACCTCTGGGCAGGTGATTACTGGAAGGGCACCAATGCAGCAGCCAATATCGATAACGACTATCTTGTAACTCACAAACTTACACTCACCTTCTAATCCGGTCGTTATCAGTTGCACTCTAAAAACCCCGGGGGGATGCCCCTCCGGGGTTTTTTCATTGCGAAAATCCCCCGTGACCCATATGTGTGGGCATGTTAATTTTATCCCGCATGTGAGGTCTCTTTACAAAATTGTCATTTCAACCAGCGAACCTGTCATTGCGACGCCTTCGGTTTACTCAGGCTAAACTCCGGGAGAAATATTTATAATATGAGACGACAAGATTTCTCGCGGAGCTCGAAATGACAAATAAGAGATTTATGACACAGCCAAACTGTCATTGCGAGCGACCGGAGGAAGCGCGGCAATCTTTATATTCTCAAAAGATACAATGCAGACGGGGTTAATCACCACCTGCATATCCACAATCACATTTACTGTGCATTTTCCAGGCATTTCAATTTTTATTGACAGAAGCTTCAGGCATGTGTATAGTGATACACCATCGGAGGTGCCAGATGAGAACCAATATCGTACTTGACGACTG
>PLLV01000172.1:24329-29160 GCA_003142295.1 Syntrophaceae bacterium | reverse complement strand
AGAGAGACCAATTCGCGCTTCCCATAATCGACTGCATGATACCCCTCAAAGCCGAAGAATCTAATCTTCTGCATTGTTTTTCCCGTCACCCTGCTGGCGGTGACATTGGCCACGCAACCGGAAGAAAAGGTTATCCTCGCGTTGGCAATATCCACCTTATCCGACAGGATCGATACACCCACGGCTTCCACATTCTTTATGGGTGACTTGACGAAGTGTAGGATTATATCGAGATCATGGATCATGAGATCAAGAATGACATCCACGTCCGTGCCGCGTTCGAAGAATGGGTGAAGGCGGTGAGTCTCAATGAAAAGCGGTTTCCCCATAACCGTTCTCAGCGCGACGATTGCCGGATTAAATCGTTCAAGCAATCCTATTTGAAATATCAATCCTTTTGCTTCGGCAATGGCTATGAGTTCGTCAGCCTCCTCGATAGTCGTTGTCATGGGTTTTTCCAGCAAGACATCAATGCCCGCATCCAAGAAGTCTTTTGCGATCCGGTAATGGGATATGGTTGGAACGGCAATGCTGACTGCATCGACTGAACTTATCAGCTTGCGGTGATCGGACATAGCAAGGCAGTCGTACATTTCGGCTGCCTTCCGGGCACGCTCCTCTTTGATGTCTACCACGCCGACAATCCGGCAATTGGACAACTCGCGGTATTTTTGCAGGTGGTAGTTACCTAAATGACCGATACCCACCACGCCGATTCTGATTTCTTTCATATGGCAGACGAGATTATAAATTCTAATACATCATTTCATAGATGCGAATGTACAACTGTCATTTCGAACTCAGCGGGGACCCTTTCAAAACCATCAGGCCTTAGAGTTATCTTGAGATCCCCCTCGCCGATCTGGTTTCGATGAACTCAACGAACTGCCGTACTTCCGGAAAATCATCAACCTCGGCTTTGACCTTTGGGATTGCCACGGAGAGAAGGAGAGATGATCTAAATACAATCCTGTAGGCTTTTTTCAGCGCCTGTATGGTTTCCTCCTTGAAACCCCGGCGCTTCAGTCCTATTATATTGAGACCATACAGCTTTGCATAGTTGCCGGAGGCCATGACGAAAGGGGGAACGTCCTTGGAAACGGCGGAAGCGCCGCCGATGATGCAGTGCGCTCCGATGCGTGTGAACTGATGGATGCCCGTTAATCCGCCGATGATAGCGTGATCTTCTACATGTATATGGCCGGCCAAATTGGCAGCATTGGCCATAACGATATTATTTCCCAGTTTACAATTGTGCGCTACGTGGCAGTAAGCCATCAGGAGGTTATTATTTCCTATGATGGTTACACCGATATCGGCAGTTGTGGCCCGGTTGATGGTCACATATTCCCTGATTGTATTGTTGTTTCCGATAATAACCCGAGTCTTTTCCCCTTTGAATTTCAGGTCCTGAGGCGTTGCGCCGATTGAACTAAATTGAAAGATGCGGCACCCTTCTCCGATGTCGGTATGGGCATCAACTACTACATGAGGTCCGATAACGGTGTTCTTTCCGATATGTACATCAGGCCCTATGACTGTATAAGGGCCGATCTCGACTCCCTCCCCGATATGGGCCTCCGTAGATAAAATTGCTGTAGGGTGAATATTCATAGTAAATCCTTGAAATCCCAAATCCTGATATTTCAATTCTAAACAAATTCAAAATACAAAATCTTCTGTGCATTTGGATTCTGACATCGTCCAGCACTCAGGATTTGGCGCTTTTGGTTTTATTTTTTATGTCCTTTTCCAGTTTCTCCAGTCTTTTCAATATTGACGCTACGTTCTTGCGCATTTCCGGAAGTTGTGAAACACATGCCTCTACTCGTAACCATTGTCTGTGAG
Source organism: Syntrophaceae bacterium (assembly GCA_003142295.1). GTDB lineage: Bacteria > Desulfobacterota > Syntrophia > Syntrophales > UBA2185 > Fen-1135. The sequence goes on along the minus strand of PLLV01000172.1, from coordinate 27,312 downwards.
GCAAATGCGGTGAACCGGACACAACCTGGTTTGACGGGACGTCGTCATGAACACCTGACTGGGCGCCAACCATGACATGATCACCTATATCGATGTGGCCAACGAGACCTGCCTGACCTCCCAGAATGACACCCTTTCCAAGTCTTGTACTTCCTGAAATGCCGACCTGGGATACAATCACGGAGTATTCGCCAATGACCACATTGTGGGCCACTTGTACCAGATTATCGATTTTTACACCCCTTTGTATCCAGGTTTTATCAATGGTGCCCCTGTCTATGGTGGTATTGGCTCCCACTTCAACGTCATCGTCTATTTGCACAAAGCCTACCTGGGGAATCTTTATATTTTCCCGTGCCGGCCTGGAAAAACCAAAGCCGTCACCGCCGATAATGACACCGGCATGCAGGATGACCCTCTTTCCGATAATGCACCTTCTTAATACAACGACGTTGGGATAAAGAATGGAGTCTTCACCGATGACAACGCGACGACCGATGTAGACACCCGGATAAATGATAACGCCCCGTTCAACTCTTGCTTCCCGTCCGATATATACACTGGGATAGATAGTCGCATCTTCTGAGACGATTGCGCCTTCCTCAATGAAGGTTTCCGTACTAATTTTGGGCGGATCATGGTCTTCCGGATAAAAAAGACCGAGGACCCGGCCAAGGGCGATATAGGGATCATCAACAACGATCAGGTTTCTGTCATCCCTCTCGATTTGTGGTGAGACCAGGATGGCAGAGGCTTCCGTTGTCTCAAGTGACTTCAAATATTTTGGGTTTGCGATGAAGGTCAGATCGCCCTTTCCGGCCTCATCGATTCCCCGGATATCTTCAATGACCCTCTTGGTCAAGTTATTTTCTTTCGCAAAGTAGGCAACGGGAATGGTGCCGAGATCGATGATCAGCGTATATTTTTCCTTATCACCGATGACATTTATTACCTTCAAAATATCGGGGACCAACTTCTTAGAAAGCTCCTGATCTCTTGACTGAAGCTCTTCGTTGGCATCCTTGACCAGTAACTGGTAATCCCTGAATTTTTTCTGGTATGCCGCCTCTTTTTCCTTCATGGCGCTCTCTGTCAGAACGGTTCGCTGTTTGTCCAGATCCTCTTTAAGTTTCCTCATTTCCGTCTCTTTTTGCTGTATCATGGCCTTGTCTTTTTCGTAGAGCTTGGCGAAATCTTCGGCGGCCTTTTTTCCGGCATCGGATTTAAGCATGATCTCTCGCATGTCGATAAAGCCTATTTTTTCAGCGGCAATTGCGCATGTGCCACATAGGAAAAATGACAGAATGACAAATACCATTGAAATCAGCAGACCACTTTTTTTCATAACCTTTTCCCCCTTATTAATTAGAATGAAATGGCATGCTTACATAAACATACCTATTGTGAATTCAAATCGGTTGGAAGCTTCATTTTCCTTTTGGTCAAGGACATAGCCCCATTCGAGCCTCAGGGGACCGATAGGCGAGTACCACCGTACGCCCACTCCTGCCGTTCTCCTCATGTCATCGAAATGATAACCGCTGTCCCATGCATTGCCCGTATCGAAGAATACAACCCCCTTCATCCCGGCATTCTTAATCAGAGGGAAGATGTATTCAAAGTTGAAACATAGCATTGTAAAGCCGCCGATAGGATCATTTGTGACGGAATCTCTTGGCCCCACATCGCGAAGCCCCCGAAGCGAATCGATCCCGCCCAGATAGTAGCGCTCATATATAGGGACATCCGTATCCCCAGTACGTTGTATGAAACCGCCTCGCGCGCGCACACTGAATACAGTGTCCAGGGGCAGGGGATGGTACCATGAAGACCTTGCCCCATATCTGATATAGTCTACACTGCCCTGGAGGGGCCCTCCCGCGTAATCAATGCTACCGACGGTTACATTACCCGTTGTCGGAAACATAGGGTCATCAGTTGTAGCCCTTGTGAGGGCGAAGGACATCATACTTTCTGTCGTTCTTCCTTCTTGTTGCTTGATTATATTCGCTGCGGTGTCCAAGACATCCCCCACATCATTTGTAAAAAGTCTGTATCCCACAGAACCAGACACGTATGGCCAGAGAGGATAACCAAAGGTTATTCCAAACCCTTTGGTATTCAAAGTGTAGCTGTCATATTGCCGCTGTGCGCTCCAGAGGTCAAATTTACTCCACAGAGGAGTATCATAGAGCCATGGCTCTATGAATGAGAGTTCGTACATGTTCGATATAGTCCCGATGCTTGCCTTGAGGCTTAATATCTGTCCCCTGCCAAAGAGGTTCTGCTGGGAGATCTGGGCGGTACCGATGGCATGGTCCTGCGCTGAGTATCCTGCGCCGATACTGAACATGCCTGTCGGTTTTTCCTTGACGTTGATATTGACGTCCGTCAGTGTTTCATCAGGGCCTTTTTCCGTCTGAAAATTGACCTCTTCAAAGTATCTCAGGCGATTGAGGCCCATATAGCTATTCTTGAGCCTACTGCTGCTATAAAGATCCCCTTCGCTGATTGCTAGCTGTCTCCTGATTACCTTATCTCTGGTTTTTGTGTTACCCGTGATAGTTATCCTGTTGAAGAAAACCTCGTGACCTTTCTTAATATTGAAAGTTACATCCACCGTCTGGGTTTTCTCCTGAGGAACAGTCCGCGGGGCAATGTCTGCATATGCGTATCCATCATCATTACAGGCCTGGGTAAGGTACTCCATATCCTTCATGACAGCTTCCCTTTCATAAAACTCTTTCTTGCTGATATTAAGTTTATTCAGCAGTTCAGAGCGGGAAACCGTCAATGTATCGCCTGTAATATCTACCTTGCCTACTTTGAATTGTTTTCCCTCCACTATCGGTATTTTTACATAAATCCCTTTCTTGTCGCGCGTAATTTCAGGTTCACCGACCTGTGCGTTGATAAAACCGTGATTCAGGTAAAATGCGTTTAGTTTGTCCGTATCCTGTTTTAATTGGTCTTTCTTCAGGAT
>PLLV01000172.1:0-24304 GCA_003142295.1 Syntrophaceae bacterium | reverse complement strand
TCGCCTTCTTTATCAATGGCATACTTGATCTCTGCATTGTAGTATCCCTTGTTATCGTAGAGGGCTTTGATTTTTTCTGTACTGGCGACAGTTTTTTCCGGGTTGAGGACCTGCTGGACTTTGAATGTCAGAACTCCTTCAATCTCACTCCTCTCGATGGCTTTATTCCCCTTTATTCTTATCTCTGAGATGAGGACTTTTTCTTTCAAAATAAATGCGATGATCTTTCCCTCAGGACTGCCAGTGACGTCTACGGCAACATCATCGAAGTACCCCATTTTGTAAATAGCTTTGATATCGGAGGTGAGCTCTGCTTCCGAAAATAGATTGCCCCTGGCACTTTTTATGACCTGGCTTAACGCGCTGCTTTCAATTTTCCGGTTACCCTTAAACTCAATCTTTGCTATCCTCATATCTGCCGCTATCTTGAGGAGTATATTTATCCGTAATTGGGCAGAGATGGAGCTAATGGCTTCTATGCCTTTACCCTGCGCAAAGACTGCATGCAGCGCTTTTCCTTCCTTTACATCAATGACCCTGGCGTCTACGCTGATTTGCTCTCCGAACGCGGAAAGACTCCCCATGATTACGTAATTGGCACCCGCCTCCTTGCCCACATTGAGGGCAAGCTTTTCATCAATACGTTTGCCTTCCATAGCTTTGGCCAGTGAAACTCTTTCAATTAGCTGGAAGCTTTTTGACCTGGCAAACTCCGTGGAGAGCCCTTTGTAGATGGCTTCCCGCAAATTGGCTGCATTTGCCTGGGCGTGAACTTCAAAGGGCAGGATGGCAATTTTCTTTAAGTCTTCTGCAAGAGCATTATGATGATGCATCAGCAGGAGAGAAGCCAAGAGAAAGACGATTTTTATGAGAAGACTATTCTTATTCATAGTTGTAAATTATTCCGTCTCTTAGGCCTATGTTCTTCGACATTTTGTCGGCCAGCGTTCTGTTGTGGGTAACGACGACAAGGGTGATTCTTTTCGTTCTATTGAGGTCCAGCAGGATATCTTCTATCTTCTTGCCCGTTTCGCTATCAAGATTTCCCGTAGGCTCATCAGCCAGAATGATTTCCGGTTCCATGACAAGTGCCCGCGCCACGGCAACCCTCTGCTGTTCGCCTCCGGAAAGCTCGCCGGGTTTGTGGGTTAATCTGTCGCCGAGTCCCACTTCACGCAATATGGCTGCGGCCCGCTCTCTTGCTTTTCGGTACGGTAGACCGTGAATCAGAGCCGGCATCATCGTATTTTCCAGACTGTTAAACTCGGGCAGCAGATTATGGAATTGGAAAACGAACCCAATCGTTTTGTTTCTGAACTCTGCCAGTTTTTTCTTGTCCCACTGGAAGACATCAATGTCGTCAAAAAGCACAGTGCCCGATGTGGGGTGATCCAGCGTTCCCAGAATATGAATAAGGGTACTCTTTCCCGCACCGGAAACACCCAAAATGGCAAGAGACTCACCTCGGGTTATGGTGAAGTCCAGGCTTTTTAAAACTTCAATCCTGTTACCATCCTTGATAAAGGTTTTACTTAAATTATTTAGCTGTATCATCAAATAAAATACTAAATTCTAAGATCTAAATCCTAACATTTCGGATAGTTGTAATTCCGTATTCTCCGGCATTTGGGCTTCAGCCCCTGGGCTCTTATCTCCAGTCATCAATCATATCTCAGGGCTTCCGCCGGGTCCAGTTTAGAAGCCCTCCGGGAGGGATAAATTGTCGACAGGAAACATATCAACATGGTCCCTATGATAATGATGACTACATCACTGTAATTGACCTGGGAAGGTAACTGGCTTAGGTAATATACATCTCCGGGAAGTATTTTGAAACCGAAAAGATTTTCGATGGATACAGAAATCTTCTCAAGATTTAAGGCAACCGCAAGCCCTCCTATGCAGCCCATAAGGGTGCCGATGGCGCCGATCGTCACTCCCTGATAAACGAATATCCTCATGATGCTTCCTGAAGTGGCCCCCATGGATTTCAAAATGGCAATGTCCTTGCTTTTTTCCATGACTATCATAATGAGCGTGCATATTATGTTAAACGCTGCCACCAGAACAATGAGACTGAGGATGATAAACATGACCCGCTTCTCCAGTTTCAGGGCAGAGAATAGGTTCTTGTTCATTTCCATCCAGTTCCTTGCCCAGAAAGGGAATCCAAGTTTTTTCTCTATGGATTTTGCGATGATATTCGCCCTGTAGATGTCATTAACCTTGATTTCAAGGCCAGTGACCCGTTCTCCCAGGTTTAGGAATTCCTGGCAGTCTCTCAGGGAAATGTATGCGAGGGTTGAATCATATTCATAGAATCCGGAATCGAAGATGCCCACGACAACAAACTTTTTCATTTTGGGAACCATGCCCATAGGCGTGGAAATCCCCATGGGCGAGATTATATTTACAGGGTCGAAAAGAAGAAGCCCCATGTTTTTTGCCAGTTCTTTGCCTATTACAATGCCTGGTAGCGTGGATGTATCCTTGCCGAGTTCTATGGTACTGCGCTGTTTTTCAGAAAGATAATCAATGTTTCCTTCGTGCATCTTCCCCAGATTAATGACTTTGAAGGCGTTCGCTACTGATATTCCCCGCAGGATTACACCGCTGGTGCGACCCTCATTTCTTAGCATGGCCTGACTGAATATGAATGGCGTGGAGGCGACGACACCTTCGACTTGTTCAACCTCGTTCATGACCTTCTGGTAGTCTTTCATCGCTCCTGTGTACTGCATGAGAACGACGTGAGAATTTATTCCCAGTATTTTATTCCGGAGATCGGTCTCGAAACCGTTCATTACAGCAAGGACAATGATGAGTGCGGCAACACCTAAGAATATCCCGGCAATGGATATGAATGTGATAATGGAGACAAAGATCTGCTTTCGCTTGGCCCGGAGGTATCGGAGACTGATAAAAAATTCAAAGGACATGATTAATCTTATTCTTCCTTGCTTCTCAAAAGGGGGAAAAGGATAACGTCCCTTATGGAGGCAGAGTTCGTGAAGAGCATCACCAGTCTGTCGATACCTATTCCTTCTCCTGCTGTAGGCGGCATCCCGTATTCGAGGGTTCGAATATAATCCTCATCCATCTCGTGTGCCTCATCATCTCCGGCTTCCCTGGCTCTAAGCTGCATCACAAACCTTTCCCGTTGGTCAACAGGGTCGTTAATCTCGGAAAAGGCATTGGCGATTTCTTTCCCACAAATATAAAGCTCGAATCTATCAGTCACCTCGGGATGATCGGGGGTTTTCCTGGCAAGGGGAGAAACCTCAACCGGATAGTGAGTTACGAAAGTGGGTTGAATCAGCTTGTCCTCCACTTGTTCTTCAAATATAGCCATAATGGCCATTCCCGGTGCATCACTGTCCTTGATGCTCAGGCCGAGATCCCTTGCGCAGGCGATAATCCTGGCACCGTCGTCCAGGACTTCGGCGGCTATCTTTCCATATTGGACAATTGCATCTCTTACTGAAATGCGTGGCCACGGGGGGGTAAGGTCAATCTCAGTTCCCAGGTACTGAAACTTCGGGGAGCCAAAGAGTTCGCAGGCGATGAAGTTAAACAACTCTTCGGTCAGTGCCATCAGATCCTCGTACGTGGCATAAGCTTGATAAAATTCCATCATAGTAAATTCAGGGTTATGAAAGGCGGAAATGCCTTCATTCCTGAAATTCTTGTTTATTTCGTAGACCCGTTCGAAACCACCTGTAACCAGTCGCTTCAGATACAATTCAGGGGCTATCCTCAGATAAAAATCCATACCCAGGGCATTGTGATGTGTCTTAAACGGGCGTGCCATGGCACCGCCTGCCTTTGGCTGCATCATGGGGGTTTCCACTTCCAGGAAATCTCTTTCCTCCATAAAGCAACGTATCAAATGTATGATGTGGCTCCTCCTGGCAAAGACCTCTTTAGTATGAGGATTAACAATGAGATCGAGGTGACGTTGACGGTATTTTGTCTCTATATCTGTAAGGCCATGCCATTTCTCCGGCAGGGGCCGTATCGCCTTTGAAAGGAGCCTCAGTTCATCAACATCGATCGTCAGCTCATTCGTCTTGGTTCTGAATATCTTCCCCGCGACAAAAACTATATCCCCCACGTCGAGCCTTTTGAAGAGCGAATAAGCCTTTTCTCCCACCTGATTCTTTCTGACAAAGGCCTGAAGCCTACCCGTTCTGTCCTGAATAATGACGAAAGAACCTTTTCCAAAGTCTCGAATGGCCATCAGTCTTCCCGCTATGGCGAATCTCTCGGCGATCATGCCTATGGCCTCACTGTCCATGTGGGCAAAACGGGTGATGATGGATGCGGCTGTGTCTTTGACCCGGGCATCATTGGGATACAGATCAATGCCGTCAGCCTTAAGGGATTCTATCTTTTCCCTTTTCTTCCTTAATAGTTCGCTGTCTTCCATAGATAACTTATCCAGTTCATATAAATCAAATTTGACTATATTTTTTTTGGGGATTAGTCAAGCATGATTTAAGATTCGTCAGCGCAATGAGATTCTTGAAGAATTTGCAAAAAGGGATTTTGAGCGACGGCAGGTCTCTCTGGACTCATAATTTGAACTGAGCTCAAGGTAAAGAGAGTAGTGAAGGCGTTATAAGAAGTTGCAGTAGGGAGGTCTTAAAATAATAGTGTTTGTTCACTATTCGGGACACTCTTAGCCATGACTGCTTATTTTTCCCAGCTTGATGGCGCAGAATTCGCCACACATAGTACAGCCCTCTTCTTTTGCGCTTTTACTGGTTTCCAGAAGTTTTTCAGTTTTTTCCGGATCAATGGAGGCCTTCACCTGACCCTGCCAGTCGAATTCCTTTCTGCATCGTGCCATCATGATGTCCTTCTCGAAGGCGCCGGGGATTTCCTTTGCTATGTCTGCAATATGCGCGGCAATCTTTGAGGCTATGACTCCTTCCCTGACATCTTCAAGTGTGGGTAGACGCAGGTGTTCTGATGGCGTTACGTAACAGAGGAAGTCCGCACCCAATGATCCGGCTATTGCTCCGCCAATTGCTGAAGTGATGTGATCATAACCGGGAGCTATGTCCGTTGGCAGTGGTCCCAGGACATAGAAAGGTGCGCCGTCACACAAGCTCTTCTGCAACTGTATGTTGGCCTGGATTTCATTGATGGGTACATGACCGGGGCCTTCGATCATGACCTGAACTCCTTCCCCTCTTGCTCTTTTTGCGAGCTCGCCCAGGAGAATGAGCTCCTGCACCTGTCCCCTGTCCGTTGCATCGGCGAGACACCCCGGCCGCAAACCGTCACCAAGGCTTAGAACCATGTCATAACGTTTCGCGATTTCTAACAGCCTGTCATATCTGTCATAGAGCGGATTTTCTCTGTCATTAAATGACATCCAGTTTCTAATAATGGACCCGCCTCTACTGACAATGCCTAAAATCCGTCCTTCTTCCTCTATACAGGCTACACTTCTTCTCGTCACGCCACAGTGAACGGTGATGAAGTCAACGCCGTCCTCGCCATTTTCCTCGATAACCCTGAACATGTCCTCAGCAGTCATCTCCATGATGGCTTTTTTTGCCTCCAGCATCTCAGCGGCAGCCTGGTATATAGGAACCGTCCCTACGGGAACAGTCGATGCCTCGGTGATTGCTTGCCTGATCTTCCGGATATCTCCTCCTGTGGACAGGTCCATGATTGTATCTGCCCCCGCGGCGACAGAAACTCTAACTTTTTCCAGCTCCAGGTCGAAATCCACACGATCCCTGGATGTCCCTATATTGGCATTGATCTTGGTTCTGAGACCCTTGCCTATGGCAAGGGGCGCTATTGCAGTGTGTTTTTTATTGCGGATCACCACGATAGTGCCTTTTTCAACACCGTCACGGATAAATTCAGGGGATACCCCCTCCTCTTTGGCACAAAGCTTCATCTCTTCAGATATGAAGCCTTTTCGTGCTCTCTTCAATTGAGTCATTTTAGAAACGCTCCTGTAATAGTCGAACGATATAAACAATACGGGGCATACCCATTTTAAGGATATGCCCCACAAGAATTATTACGTATATTCGATTTCCTCCGCTGGAATTATCCAGATCAGGTTCTAAGGGTATATTCTCAGCCTGGTCGGCACCCCTGCACAGTTAGTATGATTTGATTTGTAATGCATTTTTTTTATGAAATCAAGCACAAATTCGACGCTTGCCCAATTTTAGATTGCTAAGATCCATAATGTTTTGTATGATCCGGAAACTAACCAGATAGAGGAAGGGGGGATAATTATGGTTAACAAGGCATTATTGATAGGCAGGCTGGGTGCAGATCCTGAGGTAAGATATACGCCTGACGGCACCATGGTGGCCAATTTTCGTTTAGCAACAGATCTTCAGTGGAAAGATAAGAACGGAGAAAAGATTCAGAGAACAGAATGGCACAGGATAGTGGCCTACGGCAAATTGGCCGAAATCTGTAGCAATTATCTTTCCAAGGGGAAATTGATATTCATTGAAGGCCGAATTCAGACACGGTCCTGGGAAGACAAAGACGGAGTAAAGCGCTCCACTACGGAGATTGTTGCGTCAAACATGCAAATGCTGGATTCAAAGGGGCAGACGCGGAGCCAGGATGCCGCTGTTGATGATCAGCCTCCCGCGTCTCCAGGGTCTCCAGGGTCCGAATCCGCACCGGACGATGATGTTCCCTTTTAGCCTGCCCCTGCTTTATTTCTTTTCATCGATTTTTTTAGAGTCCGGTGCCGTTTCGTTCTCATCCGATTCACGGACTGATTTCTTAAAGTTCTTTATGCTTTTTCCAATGGCGCCACCGATTTCCGGAAGCTTGCCGGCGCCAAAGATGATGAGAACGATGACAAGAATTACAATTAACTCAGGCACGCCTATTCCAAACATATTTCGGTGACCTCTTCTGATATTAGAAATAAATTTAAAGCACCAAGACGCCTTTGTCAAACCTATAATTTTACGGCAGCTTTAAGTGAACAACCTGACCTCGTTCACCCAGGTTTCCGAGAGATTTTCCTTGAAATATGATGTCAATACCGCCTGCGTTGCCGACAACAACAATAAAGCGCGACGCTTCTCTCTCTATCTTTTCACCTGGTTGCAGTAAAATTTCATATGGTGGATTACTATCTGCAGTGACTCTTAGCCATGTCATCTCTCTGGCTTCCATGGTTATTTGATATGTTTCGGCTGCGTCGCCCTGGTTTTTATTGATTTCCTCAGATGCTGTCCCCTGCGTCATCTTCTGCTTCTCTTGAGTTTCGCGCGGGGCCGGTTGTGCCTGCGACAGAGGGATTGGTTGGGCATCTCCTTCTTGAGTTTTTGCAGCCACGTTTGTCTGATCCTGAGCTTCACTCTTGGGGATTGTTCCAATATCATCGGTTGTCTTTAAACTGAATGATTTATGTTCCTGTTCGGAAATTTGATTTTTCACGACGTCGATTGCTGTTTCATATGTAGATAACGAGAAAGTGACAAGGCCAACGATAATAATAATTAATAATACCCACAGGAAGGCCTTGTAGAACAGCCTTGCAGATTTAGGGATTTCTTTGATTTTTACATCCAGGTGAGTCGGATTGAGTGTTTCTATGTATTTCTCATAACGAGTGAGAATTACATTGCTGTCGATGCCCAGAGTCTTTGCATATATTTTGATGAAGGACTTCGTAAAAACTGGCGGCGGAAGCAGGTGAAATTCACCATTTTCAATGGCTGCAAGATTGGCTACGCTGATCCGGGTGCGTTCGAATATATCTCTTAATGTAAGCCCTTTGGATTCCCTGATGGATTTGAGATCGTATTCTGTAATACCGAAGCCTTGGTAGGGTATTGCCGAATGCCCCGTGTTTTTTATCGTATCAACCATGTTTAATATTCCGGTTAGATGCCATAGTAAGAAAAATAACGGCTTGCAAGGCCTGACATTCAGCAAATCATATCAAGTGTATAATTACCACCAATTTCAGAGTCACGCAATAGAAAGATGCAACTTTCAAAAAATCGGAAAGCTTGGTATATGTTACTATATTCTTGCATTTAAAATCTGAGGGTTTTCTTGTAATACTTATGCCGGATGGAGCCAGGGCCGACTAAAATCCAGAGGCTAAGCACGAAGTCCGAAACAAATGCGAATATTCAAAACACAATTTACCAAGACAAGAAAGCTCAGAATTTTGATATGCGAATTTGAAATAGTCCACAGAATTAAAAATATCTCTTGATAGGAATTATTGGTTTATGGATGATTGTACTGACTTTATAATAGCCGTAGCAAGAGAAGCGGGAATATTCTTAAGAGAAAGGCTCAATGACAAACACGTAATAAACTATAAAGGGGAAATAAATATTGTCACGGAAGAGGATCGGCTTTCTGAAGGGATGATTACTTCCAGAATTCGTGAGAGATATCCCGACCACGACATCCTTGCCGAAGAGTCGACAGGAATGGCACTGGGTTCGAAGTACCGATGGATTATCGATCCCTTGGATGGGACGACGAATTATGCTCACGGTTATCCGGTTTTCTGCGTATCCATTGCTTTTGAAAAAGATAGTGAAATCCATGCGGGTGTTATTTACAATCCTATGTTGGACGAAATGTTTGTGGCAGAAAAAGGCAAGGGAGCTTTCTTGAATGGTCAGAAAATCGCAGTATCGAATACGGCCGATCTTTCCAGGAGTCTTCTGGCTACCGGTTTCCCCTATGACATAAGGTCTGACAGAAACAATAATATCAATTACTTTAACGGGATGGCGAAAAGTGCCCAGGCTATTCGCAGGGCTGGATCCGCGGCTCTTGATATGGCCTATATTGCGGCGGGCCGTTTTGATGGCTTTTGGGAACTGAAACTCATGCCGTGGGATACGGCTGCCGGGTGGCTTCTGATCCGTGAATCGGGAGGAACAGTTACGGATCTCTTCGGCGGCGCATTTCACCTTGAGGCTCCGCATGTCCTGGCCACAAATGGAAAGATACATCGCGACATGGTTGAGCTGCTTAAAAAAATTGACGGGGAGACCGTCTCCTAACTGAGTCCTCTCAGAGATTAACTTGCCTCAAATGCGAAGAACAAGCGATTCCCGTGCCTGCCAATACCGGCAGGAGCAAACCCTAACCGGCAGTTGACAATGTAACCGCCATCTATTATGCCGTAATAGGACGAAATGGCGGCCGTATTATTTTTACAAACTCTATAACGGGCCTGACCCTGTATCATGATTCTTATCCATCCACCGGTTGTTAAACCCTGTGAACCGCCAGCGGGACTGGCGAAGTTGGCAGGTGTCATGTATGACCACGACATTCCCTGTAAAGTAATTGATGCCAATGTGGAGGGTATCTCAAGCCTCCTCTCGGAAGGAGTGATGGGGGGATATTACCCAGAAAAGTGGATAGCCGACGATAACAAGGGGGCGATTCCTAAAAATTTATTGAATACTTGGACGAACCGTTCATTCCGTTACCTGGGAAGCAACATTACCGCTTTAACCTCTTGGGAGACTTATAAGAATATTGATCGTTATAAACGGGCGGTAATTGACCTCAACCGGGTTCTCGAGGTGGCGGCGTCTCACAGCGGTGCGCATCTGAGTCTGGCTAATTACCTTGATCGGAATCTCTCTCCGGTCAGAAGTGCGGATTTGATAAGAGCTTCTGAAACACCCGAACATAATCCCTTCTATGGGTATTTCAAGAAGCGTCTTGGGGCGGCGCTGGAGCAGGAATGCCCTGCCACTGTCGGATTTTCATTAAACTATCTGAGCCAGGCACTGTGCACCTTTGCCATGATCGGCTTCTTGAAACGAGAATGCCCCGGCATCAGGGTGGTCTTGGGCGGCGGGCTGGTCACATCGTGGATGCGGCGACCAGGATGGTCGAATCCATTTGGTGGCCTCCTTGACGACCTGGTGGCAGGGCCGGGTGAGGCCGCCCTCCTTTCAATTCACGGTACTACCTGTCGGCAGGGACATCATACTCCCGATTATGATGTATCATCCATGAACGACTATCTGGCTCCGGGGCCCGTCTTGCCTTACAGTGCATCGAGTGGCTGCTACTGGAACCGCTGTTCCTTCTGTCCCGAAAGGGCGGAGGGTAGTCCCTATGAACCCGTGCCCGTAGAGCGGGTAATTGAGGATATTAGCAGCCTCGCCGAAAGAACGAAACCCGCCCTCGTCCATCTCCTGGATAATGCCGTTAGTCCGGCACTTCTTAAGGCTATGGCGGGATCATTTTTCAGACTTCCATGGTACGGATTTGCCAAAGTATCCTCGCACTTGACGGACCTCGATCTCTGCCGGGCTCTGAAACGATCTGGTTGTGTCATGTTACAGCTTGGACTGGAATCGGGGGACCAGGATGTCCTAGACAGTATGCAAAAGGGGTTTGATCTAATGACAGCTTCCGCCGCCTTGAAGACGCTGAAGAAGGCCGGTATCGCCACCTACGTCTACCTGATTTTTGGAACTCCTTCGGAAACAGTTGCTGAGGCGCGTAAGACCCTCGATTTTGCAGTCCAGCACAGCAGGCAGATCGATTTTCTCAACCTTGCAATCTTCAACCTCCCGGCTTATAGTCCGGAGGCCCGGGAGCTCGACGTCAGTGATTTTTATAAAGGTGACCTGTCGCTTTACAGGAATTTTTTTCATCCCAGAGGGTGGAAAAGAAGCCTTGTGAGGCAATTCCTTGACAGGGAATTTAAGAAACACCCTGCCATTGCTTCGATACTGAGGAAAGCCCCCCCCGTATTTACCTCCAATCATGCCCCTTTTTTTATGATGAACGCATGCTAAATCTTTGTTCTGTGACCACCTTTTTCTTTGCCGAGAGCTCAAAATATTATATTGATTTATCTGAAGCTGTTCATTAAGATTACAAGCAATTAGTTGGAATTAAAGGCACAAAAATTGCGATGTTTTCATAAGATAGGATAAGACAGGCAGTGGAAAATGAGCAGTTCATGATTCGTTTTCCTCAAAGAGGAAAAGGTATGGGGAAAATTTCTATTGTTAGAAGACGAAGAAACGGGGCTTTTGAACCCCGAGGACAGCAGCAACCTGAAATCGGTTCACAATTGCTTCACGGTCAGGAATTGATCGAGATTCCGTCCAGCGTGTTGAATCAAAGTCCGAGGCGCGTGAGGGAAGAGTCGCACAGTTTGGAAGAATCGGATAAGGATATTAATGATGCGATTTCAATTAATTTGACGCCAGAACAGTATGATCTCGTCAAGTCAAACCGCTATGTGAAATATTTCCTGAACGGAGACGCAACGGGCGTATCTTTAGATATACAAAGACACACAGAGGGGCAGATTATTTTCAATTTCCAATTCAAGAAAGTAGATATTGTAAGAATGCTCAAGGCGAAACATGTTTGTCAAATGCTGCAGATCAGCAACAGCCTGCTCATGAGCCTTGTCAAGTCAAAAAAGATTAGAAGCTATAAGGTTGGCAGGCTCAGGCGTTTCTTGTTGCAGGATGTCCTTGATTATCTCTCAAGAAGTGAAGAGGTTTCTGGAAGTTCCGAGTCATAAAACTTTTGTAGTTTCGAGTGTCTCATTCAGACATCGAGGAGGTTATGAGTGTATGTATTACGAGTATTGGGGCCTGCAAAAACCACCTTTTGATAATGTCCCTGATCCGACGATGTACTCAGATTCTCATTCTTCAATGGAGAATGCCATTGCGGAGACTCTATTTGCCATAGACGAAGGGAATGAATGCATCGCGGTAATTGTGGGCGATGTCGGTCTCGGGAAAACTTTGTCCCTGCGGATAATTATTGATTCTCTGCATCTTGATAAATACAAAATTGCACTGGTTGCAAACCCTGATATGTCCTTCATTGAGCTCTTGAGGGAAATCATTGGTCAACTTTCCGGTACTAAGTGTGAAGAAAGAAGAAAAGTTGATCTCTTGGAAAAATTCAACAAGATTCTGTTCGACACTATAGATTCAGGGAAAAAGGTCTTGATATTTATTGATGAGGCAAATGCTATATCGCCCACGAATTTGGAAAGCCTGAGATTACTGACGAATATGCAGGAGGATCAGAGGAATTTATTTACCATAATACTTGCGGGACAGCTGGAATTGGCCAGAAGACTGGAACATCCGAAACGTGCCAACCTTCTGCAACGAATAGGGACCTTGAGCAGGATAGATAAAATAGAATCTGAGGATCTTTTAAAGGGCTACGTTGAAACCAGGCTTAGGCTTGCAGGGGGAGCGAGGCAGATTTTTGCTGATGATGCATATGGTTTTTTGTGGGAGTATTCTGAACATGGTGTACCTCGTCTGATAAACAAGATGTGCAAATTATCACTAAAGGCAGGGGAGACGAATGGGTTTACGCTGATTTCAGGGGAGGTTGTTCGTCAGATTGGAGAGCGCTTCCGACACTTGACGGGACCCGCTATCCCGAAGAGAAAGCCGAGAAAACGACCTGAAAGTGAGGTTGTCGCAGAAGCAGTGGAGAAAGAAGCGGTACAGGTTTCCGACGATCCCGGGGTGCTTTCCGTTGAAGCCTTTACGGAGCGACGCCGTTCCAAAGACGTCGAAGGGTCACAAGAAAGGGAGTTCATAGCAGAAAAAGCAGGGCCTGCGGATGTGCCTGCACCCTCTCCCGAAGCGCGTGTGATCAAAAAAGACATTTCCGCAGAAGTGGAGGTAGGCGGTTTGAAGTTTGCCGTGAATATTCCCCACCAAATTGTCAAACAGGCTCAATCGTCCACTCATGAGCATCGGATGAAGATAGCCGGCACTCTGGCGGCGCAGATCATGAAAAAACACGAAGAGCTTACATCTGCACCGTCAGTTGATCCTATTTCCATGTGGAGTGATCTGCGTGAGTTTGTCGCGAGCAGACTCAAATGAGAGGGCAGGATGAATCCTGCCCGGTCTCTTTATCAAAAATTTTACTTTGTAAGCTCATGGAGAAGGTGTTGAGCCCTTGTCTTTTGCGGATTTATGGAAAGGACAAAGTGAAGCCGCCGGATGAGGTCCTCCTTCTTTTTGCTATCCGGGTTTGTACGGTAATTCTCATACTGTATCTGAGCGAGATTAATATTAGCTTCTTCTTGATAGGGGTTTAACGCAAGGGATTTCTGGTAAGCCGTAATTGCTTCCTCAGGTTGGCCAGTGATTTCAAAAATAGACCCCAAATTATTCCATGCTTCGGGATTCTTTTGATTGATCGCCAGCACATTCTTAAAGAATCCGATACCCTTATTATAGTCGCCTAACTGGACATACAGGGTCCCCAGGTTAAAGAGGACTTTTACATGGGAGGGATCTCTTTCGAGGACGCCTTGATATTCCTGTATTGCTTCGTCGAACATATCGTGGCGGTCGTACAGAAGGGCCAAAAAGAACCGCGGTGTCACGGCATTGGGGCCTGCTTCAATGGCTTTCTTGTACTGTTCTACAGCGCCGTGATAGTCTCCTTCCAATTCGAAGACGTGGCCTATATTAAACATCGCTTCAATATTTCCCGGACTGAGTATGAGCGCCCGTTCATACATCTGCCGTGCACGACCCAGCCTTCCCATTCTCTCGTAGACATAGCCAATGTTGTTGTAAGCTTCGGGATTATTGGGTTCTAGTTTGGCCACCCTCTCTAAGCATATCAGGGCCCAGTCGTAATCTTCTCTCTGGAGGTAAATGAACCCCAGGTTAACATATGCATCCGTAAATCTTGGATCAAGGATAATGCTTTTCTTGTAGGCTTCTATTGCCTTATCGGATTGTGGATCGAGAAGGTCATATCTGCACCCCTCCATGAACCATTCCCTGGCTGGATTCTTTTCATCCATTGAAACACGCCCCTGTTACGGCAGGAATTCTTAAATAAGATATGTCAAGGTTACCTATCAACTTTAATCAATTCTTGTCAAGATTAATAGTCGGCACATTTGTTTAATTTCTTAAATGCCCGCTTTTCGGGCCGTCACTTTGCTATTTCCTTTTCCGTCAAATAACATGCCGGATCGGGAGCCCATATGTCTCCCGTGACCGCTTCCGCTCTGGCCCGGAAATTTCCACCGCAAATATCGAGCCAGCGGCAGTCGGCGCATCTTCCTTTCACGTATTTCTTTCTGTCTTTAAGCCTGAACATCAGCTCGTTTGATGTATCCATCCAGATCTTGCTGAAAGGACGTTCTCTCACGTTTCCAAACGAGACGCCCCTCCAGAACTGATCGGCATGCACCTCCCCATCCCAGCTCACGCAGCCGATGCCGCTTCCGGAACTGTTACCCTCGTTCACCATAAGGAGTGACATAGCTTCACTTGCTCGTTCGTGATCCTCTTCCAGCAGGCGCATGTAGACATAGGGTCCATCGGCGTGGTTATCCACTGTAAGTATCTCTTTGGGCTTTCCCCGGTTGAACAGGTCCATGGTTTTGTCCATGATAAGATCCAGGACTCGCCTCTTTTCATCTTGGGAGAGGTCTTCCTTAACTAGCCTAGAACCGCGGCCGGAATAGACTAAGTGATAAAAACATGCACGGGGTATGTTTTCCTTCTCTATGAGCTCGAAGAGGGCAGGAATATCTGCAACATTTTTCCTGTTCATGGTAACACGCATTCCCACTTTGATTCCTTCATCCCGGCAGATTCTAATCCCTCTCAGGGTCATGTCAAAAGCTCCTTTTACGCCCCGAAAGCCGTCGTGCGTCTTCTCCATCCCATCGATACTTACACCAACATAGGAAACCCCGATTTTCTTGAATGTATATGCTAATTCTCTTGTAAACAGAGTCCCGTTGGTTGATAAGACAACCCTCATACCCTGATCTACAGCGAACTCGGCCAGCTCAGGGAGATCCTTCCTTATCATGGGCTCACCGCCGGAAAAAAGGAGAACCGGTGACCCAAAGGAAGCAAGATCGGATATCAGTTTCTTTCCCTCGTCTGTGGTCAATTCATTACTGTATTTGATGTTTTGGGAGCTTGAGTAGCAGTGTATGCAGTTGAGATTACACCTTCTGGTCATGTTCCAGACTACCACAGGCCGTTTATGCTTCTCGCTTCCATAACGGAGTGAGTCCATAGTTTCTGCTGTGCCACAGCATAGTCTTGAGATGCTTATCATATATTTGCCTTAGAGCCTCAGTTCATACCCTCTGCCAGAGACGAATCCTTAACCGCTTGTTGAGGGGCAATGTCCAGAGGTTAAATGCTGGTCTGGGTGGGCAGATTCTTCTGTCATTGTTCATGCACATTTAAAAAATTTATATGTGGATGCCCAGTTCTCGTCTCTCTATGCGTCTTTCCGAGAAAAAAACCTGCTCATTCAACAATTCCCAGGCACGCTCTTTACTGAAATCGGAAACATGTCCATCCAGGATGGTTATGACACCCTGGTCTCTGAGATCCCATAAGACCTGTTGAATCTCAATGGGCTCTTTTCTGTTGTACCTGGCCAGTTCATCGAGAGGGTTCTGATTGTCTGGCAGTGGCCACTTCATGAGAAAATATAGAACGGCAATCAATCTGATCCAGGATTGGGTAAGTTCACCGAGCGCATTACCTGTTTGTCTGATTCTGTTCGAAAATTCTTTAAGCATAAAAAGAGACACTTCGCCGCTTTCCCTCAACAGGCTACGAAAGGTGTCCCCGTCAATCACAGCCACGTTGCTGTCCTCAGTGGCCTGTACCGAAGCTGTACGAGGCGCTTCGATCAACGCCGCCATTTCACCGAAGTACTCTCCCGGCCCCATTTCGGCCAGGACCTTCTTTATCTGGCCGGCGCTTTTTTCCACGCGCACGTTACCCATCAGGATGTAGTACATTTCCTGTCCGGTGTCCCCCTGTCTGAAAACATAAGTATCTTTTGGGTACATATGGCCGAATTTCCTAAACAGGCGTTCCTCGATTTTCATAATTTTCTTTCTGGGCTTTAAGAAGGCCTTTTCAAGGAGGATCAGATTTCTTCTCTGGTGAGAAGAAATAAGCTCGGCGCAGAACAAGAGGATTAATGCCACGTAGAAAACCCAGAGCACAAGAATGACCACGGTTTCCAGCGAACCAAATATCAGATTATATTTTTTGTCATCGGATACATACCAGGTAAAAAAATGCTTGGCAATTTCCATTAAGGCTGAAAAGATGGCGGCGCCGGTCAGCGCACTGCCAAGACTGACTTTTCCCGTGGGAGTTATTTTATAGACAAGCGTAAAAAATGCCACTGTCAGCAGGTAAGGCAGAAAAAAACGAAATAACGCTCCATGCAAGAAGGGAATAATCATGAACTCATTGCTGAAAAGAGGAGGTTGTTTTACAAGCGTTGTTGAAATATATGTGATCCCCACACTGGCGACGCCTACAGCCCACCCCATGGGAATCATGGCAATGGCAAGGAGGTTTGATACGAGGTAATTTCGCCGACCTCTCGATCGGAAAATCATGTTCATGGCTGTCTCAATAGCACTGAAGATCATGGCAGAAGACCATATCAGACTTATGATCCCGACCCAGCCAAGGAGTTGTTTTTTCTGCTCCATGGGTCCCAACTGTGACAGAAGGGATTCTGAGAAGTAAGGATGAAAACCATGGATTTTTTCAATGAGCTCGTTTTGAATGTTCGGGTGTGAGCTGAAAATGTAGCTTGCCACCAGCATGGTTAAAATGAAGAGGGGGATAAAAGACAGCATCGCATACAGTGAAATAGCCGCAGCCTGATTGGTATTGCCGTTGGCCTGGAAATTTTTTATCGCGTCCCAGAGGATGTCCCATGCTGTGGCAAGAACGAGATGGGGCCGTTCCATCTTGTGTTTCAATTTCTCATATGTTTGTTTCGTTTTACCGGTCATGGGCTTATGCTTTTTTGAAGAAGCTGTACTAAGTACATCATTTCATTATNNAAATACGTAACCGAATTTATGAAACAGTGTACTAAGAATACATTTTGGTCTTTTCTCGATGGAAACTGGCACGCAAACCGAGAAAACTATAGGGGAGAGGCAGGGGTGTGTCAAGTTCAAAAGAGCGCAGAATTTCGTTGAAAAGGTCTTTTGTATCCTGTAATCTTCCTGCCATGAGGGATTTAGCGTATCTTGGTTTGCTAATTGTCATTACCGTTCACATGGCCTTAGGGGGCTGTAGTCAGAAAGACGAGGCAAGCACCACCCGAAATCTGACCGATTCAGTACCTGCCTATGGGGACATTATAGTTGAGGGGTCTATTGGCGATGCAAGCAATCTGATTCCCATACTTTCCTCAGACAGTACTTCTCATGAAATTTCCGGACTGGTCTTTAACGGTCTTGTCAAATATGACAAAGACGTCAATATAGTGGGAGACCTGGCTGAATCATGGGAAGTGTCCAAGGACGGGCTTATCATTACGTTTAACTTAAGGAAGGGTGTTAAATGGCATGACGGCCATCCTTTTACCGCCCGCGACGTCTTGTATACGTATCAGGTTACGATCGACCCCAAGACGCCCACTGCGTATTCCGGTGACTTTCTCAAGGTTAAGAGGGCAGAAGTCCTGGACGATCATACCTTCCGGGTTACTTATGACAAGCCCTTCGCCCCTGCGCTCATGAGTTGGGGGGCCGCGATTCTGCCGCAGCATCTCCTGGAAGGAAGAGATATCACAACATCTCCCCTGGCGCGTCATCCCATAGGAACAGGACCGTACATATTCAAAGAGTGGTTGCCCGGCCAGAAGATAGTCCTCATCTCAAACCCGGACTATTTCGAGGGCAGGCCGTATATCGATGGCTATATAATGAGGATCATACCGGATACGGCTACCATGTTTTTGGAATTGCGTGCAAACGGCATTGACCGGATGAATCTGACGCCCCTTCAGTACACGAGGCAGACAGAGAACAATCTCTTCCGGAAGAATTTCAATAAGTACAGGTATCTCTCCTTTTCTTACACTTACCTGGGCTACAATCTGAAAAATCCGCTGTTCGCCGACAAACGGGTGCGGCAGGCCATTGCATATGGCATCAACAAGGACGAGATCATCCAGGGCGTCTTGCTGGGCTTGGGCAAGATTGCCACCGGCCCTTACAAGCCGGGCACCTGGGTTTACAACCCTAATGTAGAGACGTATCCATACGACCCGAAGAAGGCGAAGGAGCTTCTGGCGGCTGCCGGATGGAAGGATACAGATGGTGACGGTATACTGGATAAAGATGGGCAACCTTTTGTTTTTGAAATTATCACAAACCAGGGGAACGAGATCCGGGCAAAATGTGCAGAGATCATTCAAAGGCGTCTTTCCGAGATAGGCATCAAGGTTAAAATCAGGGTCTTGGAGTGGGCTGCCTTTGTCAATGACTTCATTAACAAGCGGCGCTTTGACGCCACAATCCTTGGCTGGACAGTACCTCTCGATCCCGACATATACGATGTCTGGCATTCGAGCAAAACGGGACCGCAGGAACTGAATTTCATATCCTACAAAAATGAGGAAGTTGATAGACTGATTGAAAAGGGAAGGGGCACCTTCGACCAGAAGGAAAGAAAAAAATACTATGACAGGATCCAGGAAATATTAGCGGAAGACTCGCCCTATACGTTCCTGTATGTGCCCGATGCCCTGCCGATTATCCATGCCCGCTTTCATGGCATCAAACCTGCACCTCTGGGAATCGGATACAATTTTATCAAGTGGTATGTTCCCAAAGAAGAACAAAAACTGGTCATGACGAGGTAGTCTTTTAATTCCCTCAGAGTTTATATCAATCCTGTCATTCCCGAGAAATCGGGAATCTAAGATACTGGATGCCCCCGTATCAGGTACGGGGCAGGCTTATCAAGTCCGGCATGACAACTGGCGTGGTTAATAGCCAGAGTAATATAACAGCGTTAGAATTATCAAATATCTCTTGAATTATCCTATTCATCAGGTAAAAATAAAACACATTCAATCCTCAAAAGGGAGTGCGATGAAAAAGCTGTTTTTCTATAGGGTATTTATTTTCTCCCTACTTTTCATGTCCTTGTCGACCCCAGCTATAGCAAAAAAGATGAGCATCCTTGTGTACCCATTCGAGAACAAAGGGAATAACGAATATTCTTGGATTTCAGTGGGGATGACCGAAACGGTAATAAATGACCTCATGGGAATAAGAGAGGTCATAGTCATCTCCAATGAAGACAGAATCAAGATTATGGAAGAGACAAAGTTCATCCTCTCCGGGCTTGTTGCAGAACAGATGATATTGAAAGTTGGTAAACTTACCGGTGTCAACGTCATCTTTACCGGAAGCTATCTGGTTTCAGACAATAACATCCGGGTGGTTGCCCGTCTCATCAACGTGGAGACAGGGGAAGTAGAGAGTTCCGCCAAATTTGATGGCACCCTCGAAAAAATCTTTGAGCTCCAAGACAAAGTCGTCCTTAGACTCCTGTCTGATGCTGGTAGGATGAGTATTCAGTATGTGAGCCGGGTCAGAGTTGCGGAAGCTGAGAAGAAAAAGATAGTGGAAAAACCGAGGCAGAAAACCACCGCCTATGAATTATACGCCAAGGGCCTAGAACTAAAGGATACGAACCCGAAAGAGGCTCTCGCCTATTACGAGAAAGCCCTGGACATAGATGAAGACTATGTTTCTGCATTGATTCAAGCTGGCTTCACCGCCGGTTATACATTGACCATGTTTGATGAAGCCATGAACTACCTCACGCGTGCCGATGAAATACTGGAATCCAAGAATACCGCGAATACCATAGATTATGCCATGCTCCTTAGGAATATCGGTGTCGTCTACAAGTCCAAAGGTGATCTCGACCATGCCCTGAGATACTACCTGGATGCTCAGGAAATACTCCAAGGGCTGGGATTGCAGAATACGCCAAACTATTCAACGCTAATAATGAACATCGGTAGTGTCTACGAAATAAAGGGCTACCATGACCGTACCCTGAGATACTACACTAACTCTAAACAAATACAGGAAGGGCTTGGGTTGCGGATTACGGCAAACTATGCAACGCTCATAATGAATATCGGTAGGGTATATAATTCCAAAGACGACATTGACCATTCCCTGAAATACTATCTGGAGTCGCAGCGAATATTTGATATGCTCGGAATGCAAAATACTCCAGGCTATGCCGACGTTCTCTTTAATATTGGGGATAAATATGAGAAGCGGCGAGAGATGGATATGGCGGGGAGATATTTCAGAAAATCCTATGATACCTATGTCAGAGCCGGATATACAGGTTCCAACAGAGATGATGCCCTCAAAAATGCCCAGCGTCTCGGGTATTGATGATACAACTCACACCCTCCCTTCATCAACAATAGATGACTTCGGGCAGCTTCCAAAAAAGTCTGAGAAACACTTCCTTGTCATTCCCGAGAAATCGGGAATCCAGAGTTACCATCCTTGCTTTTCGCCCCCTTTGACAAAGGGGGCAATGGGGGATTTCTGATAGTGGAATAAAATCCCCCGACCCCCTTTTATAAAGGGGGTGAGAAGGAGAAATCCTTGTCCCGAGCCCTTCGTGGTTACTCAGGGTAAACTCCGGGAGGGATATTAAAGATGCCTCAAACGAGTAATATAATAGCATTAGAATTACCAAATATGCCTTGAATTATCCTT
This sequence comes from Syntrophaceae bacterium, assembly GCA_003142295.1. GTDB lineage: Bacteria > Desulfobacterota > Syntrophia > Syntrophales > UBA2185 > Fen-1135. The sequence continues at coordinate 3,714 of PLLV01000172.1, read as the reverse complement.
TTCATTAAGTAAGAATAGAACACATTCAATCCTCAAAAGGAAGTGCGATGAAGAAACTGTTTTTCTATAGAATATTTATTCTCTCCCTGCTTCTCATGTCCTTATCCACCCCAGCCATAGCAAGAACGATGAACATCCTCGTCTACCCCTTCGAGAACACGGGAGACAAGCAATACTCCTGGATATCAGCGGGGATGACGGAAACGGTAATCAATGACCTCATGGGCATAAGAGAGGTCAGCGTCATCTCCAATGCGGACAGAAGGAAGATTATGGAGGAGACGAAGTTCATCCTCTCCGGTCTTGTTGCAGAAGAGACGATGTTGAAAGTGGGTAAATTTGCCGGTGCGAACGTCATCTTTACCGGAAGCTATCTGGTTTCAGAGAATAGCATCCGGGTCATTGCCCGTCTTATCAACGTGGAGACAGGGAAAGTGGAGAGCTCCGCGAAACTCGATGGCACCCTCGAAAAAATCTTTGATCTCCAGGACAAAGTCGTCCTTACACTCCTGTCTGAGACTGGTAGGGTGAGTATTCGGGATGTAAAGCGAGTTAGAATTGCTGAAGCCGACAAGAAAAAAATAGCGGAAAAACCAAGGCCGAGAACAACGGCCTATGAATTATACGCCAAAGGTCTGGAACTCCGAGATACAAACCCTAAGGAGGCTCTCGCCTATTTCAAGACAGCCCTGGACATAGATAAGAACTATGTTTCTGCTCTGATTGAAGCTGGTTTTACTGCCGGCAGCACATTGAACCTCTTTGATGAGGCGTTAAGCTACCTTAATCGTGCCGATAAAATACTGAAATCCCGAAAGGCCGTTAAAACCATCGATTATGCCGAACTCATGAAGAACATCGGTAATGTCCACAATTACAAAGGCGACCGTGACAGTGCTCTGAGATACTACACGGATTCTCAGCAAATACTGGACAGGCTCGGATTGCAGAATACGGTGGGCTATGCCGGACTCCTCTTCGGTATGGGTATTATATATGAGAAACGGGGGGAGAGAGGGATGGCAGGGAGATATTACAGAAGCTCTTACGATACCTATGTCCGAGCCGGATATATAGGTCCCGACAGAGATCATGCCCTCAGTAATGCCCAGCGTCTCGGGTATTAACTACGCAACCCACACTCTTCCTTCATCAACTATAGATGATTTCTGGTTGTATTCTCAGTTCTTCATCATGATTAGCAGAAGGTAGATTTCAAGAAGAAATGTTTTGTATATGTCACCTACAACAGATAGTTTTCTATCTCTCTAAAATCCCAATTATACTTTCCTTTGAAATACCCTCCTACTTTAAAGCAAGACCCCTTCAACTCAGACGGAACATTGCGACCTCTCGGCGACCATGTGATTTCTATTCTTTCTTCAGCAGGCCATTGAAAATTCACAAACTCATACTTCCCGGTGTGAATCCTTACTAAAAACTTGCATTCAAAATCTGGAGCAACATTGACAAGATTATAACAGAAGTCTGAGGGCAATAGATTCATCTCGCGATGATATTTCTTTTCATATCTCTCTTCGACATTTTTCCTGTTTACTCTTCTTCCATCTTCACTAACCAATTCTTTGATGGTTTCATATAAGTCACTCTGACTTGGCGTCATGTATTTAGCGCCCTTTGGCCTAACTCTATGTTTGTGGTTTTCGATGAATCTCTCAACATATGCTTTGGCGTCTAATCTAATCATCTCTCTCTTCCTCTGGTATTACTTTTGACTAATGCTAATTATACTATAGAACAAAAGCAATTCAATGGTGAAATACCGCAATAAATCAGAATAGTTTCTCAATAACGAATAATCACAGGTTGCAGGAAGGGCTGTCTGTTAACTGCTACTCTTTAACTTTCAGATTAGATTTGAATTGATCATTGCCAGTTAAAACTCTTTATTTTCGTTGAGCTTTACGTTTTGTGGACTTCAGTCAACTATCATGAGTTCGCCTTTCACCAAACTCTCCGGCCAATAGGTTTTACTTTCAGTCTAAAATGGGTTATGAATATATTCTATGGAACCGCGTAAAAAAAGCTCCGTTGAGGGTCAGGAGCTTAAAGATCATATCATAGAGTTCTGTGAGGCTCAGGGAGCAGACCTCGTTGGTTTTGCCCCTGTGGAACGTTGGGATGACGCCGGGGAGGTGCCGCCGGATTTCCGTCCCCGGACACTCTGGCCACCGGCCCGGACCGTCATCGTCATCGGCCTTGAAATGCCCCTTCCTATCGTGGAGACGACACCCTCCGTCCTCCATATGGAGCTTTACCGGACGGCAAACCGGAAGCTGGACACACTGGCCTACGACCTGACCCGACATCTCAACCGCATGGGACACGCCTCCTTCTTTTTTGGACGTGATGTCTACGCCAACCTGAAGGCTCTGCGAGATGCGCCCATGGCCGCATTCAGTCACGTCATGGCAGCGAAATATGCCGGGCTCGGCACTATCGGCGTCAGCCACTGCCTTCTGACACCGGAATTCGGTCCCAGGGTGCGGTTTGTTTCCGTCTTCACGGCAGCCGTCATACCGCCAGACCCCCTCGTGGAAAAGGATCTCTGCATCAAGTGCGAACTCTGCTGCCTTTGCTGCCCCAAGAAGTCTCTCACGATGCGCGAGGACTGCGTAATCGGTGATTACGATAAAATGGCCTGTCTGGCAATGGCAGAGGATCTGACCCGAAGAGGCTGCTACCCTTGTGGTATCTGCACCAAGGTATGTCCTATTGGCAAGGATCGGGTGCTCTACAAACAGAAGGGCATGCGGACGAAATACCTCGAGGAGGCCAAGGCTCTTGCCGCAAACCCCGACGATCCCGAATACAAGTCCTGGACGCATGTACGGAAATACGGGCTCACGAAAGGGAAGGCCGCTCCGGTCTCCAGAACAGGAAAAGACGGGAAGAAAAAGGAAGCGTGAAGATGGCAATCACAAATCTGGAACAATTCTGTGAAAGCTTTAATGACCTTCTTAAGGGCAAACCGGACATATCAACCGTGATCAGAACAGGCCGGACTCTTGTGAGCGAACTGATGAATGAGAAGAAGTGGTTCGGCGACATCCTTCAGAGAATACTTTTCGATAAGGAATTTTCGGAGAGCCAGAAGCCTGGCATCTGGCCCAATGAGATCACCCTACACAGAAGCTCTAACCGCTCTTTCCTTGTGCTGTGCTATATTTGGGACCCAGGTCTCAGTGATGCCATTCATGATCACGGATCATGGGGAATCATCGGAAGCTTCGTTCAGTCCATCGGGGAACGCAAGTATATGCGCATGGATGACGGTAAAAAAGAAGGGTACGCGGAATTGGAGGAGGTTTCTTCTATCGTCCTCAATCCGGGTGAGACGACGTACGTGCTGCCGCTAAATAAAGGAATTCACAGAATGGAAAACTTCGGGAGCGATANNACGCGTACTGGCGAGCACGCTTCCCGATTACATTAAGAAGGAAAGCGATATTTCTCTGGCCAGGCTAAAAACATGATCCTTAGATACCGCCATGATGACGATGTCATCTCAAGAAGTTCGGTATGATGTTGGTACGCTGAACAGCTTTAGCACTTGAAATCGCCGACACTCTGAGGTAGAAATAACTCATCAACAGAAACTGAAAGGAGCGTAACAATGAAAAGGTATTCCCTGCTGATTGGTGTATTGTGTCTGTTAGTAGCTCTTTCCGCATGCGGCATGCAGAGCGTGAA
>PLLV01000114.1 GCA_003142295.1 Syntrophaceae bacterium | reverse complement strand
CTCAATGTCACCAGATCGGCATCGATGTTCATGGAATAAAGTTTATCCACCGTCAGTCTGCCGTCACTCCGCTCATCACCGGCAAGCAACAAGGCGGACTTGAGCGGCATATCGGAGTCAAACTGGCCGTGAGTGGCAAAGTGGATGTAACTGAAGCTCCGGCCATATTTCCTGAATGCGGACTCCGTTGCCTCCTTGCGCAGAAGCACGCGGGAGCGCGGGCGCGTGCGGGCAACCGCCTGTGCTTCTTCCTGGGCATAGGCGAGGTCATAGCGCGCATCACCGAGGTCGGGATTGCCGAAGGCAAGGATGTCCGCCGGTTTAGATGATTTCCTGGCATGGAGGTATTTGATTACGCTGGCGCTGGGGAGGATGCGGATGCTGTACTGCTCAATCAGGAATCCTTTATCATTGCGGAGGGCGTTGAACGGGAGATAGTGCAGGGCGCCGTGGGGTACGATGGCGAGGTTCTTCTTGTCTAACATGTTTTCGAAGGGTTCAAAAAGCCGCTTGTAGAGACTTCGGGAGAACGTCAGGTAATCGGAGGAACCCGGCGTCTCAAGAAGGGTCCGGAATTGCCGGACATCCTCTACAAGCTTATCGCTGTTGAGACGTATGGATTTCAAACCCTCTCTCGTCAGGACAAAGGCGAACATCTCTCCCTCGCTGTAATAGTACTCAATAAGCGCTTCGTCAGGAGGCATAAGGGCCCGTATGTCAGAGGCGGAGAGTGACGTAACGCTCACAAGGGAGGCGAGTTCCGGGGATTTATCCCTCAGCTCCTGCTTCACCGTTACAATGACACTGCGTGTCTTGGACCGCCCGGGTGATAGATCCTGCGCTATGACCTCCGCCTCAGCCTTTCTGTCAGTGTCAAGCAGATTGCGCACGTCCCGTTCGTCGCCTGCCTTCACGGCAAAGTCCTGCTTCGAGGCTAACAGATCGACAAGTGCCCGTGACTTCGACCGCTCCACGTAATCAAAAGCGGCGCCGTACTGGCCGTCCGCATAAAGCGAGGCGATGAGGCGGCTGTAAACATTCTGCTTGTCGCCCACAAATCCGATCTTGCTCGCCTCCGTGTTGATGGTGGAACGCTGCAGTTCAACGAGGTCCACTGCGCGTCTGTAAAAATCTATTGCCTCTTTGCGATGGCCTTCGGCATCGGCAATTTTTCCCCGGTCAAAGAGGATCATCCAGTAGATGTCCGTATTGTCTCTCGTCCGCGGCTCTTTCAGGAGGGCGTCGTATCCGTCTTTCGCCTCTTTGAGGTTACCAGTCTCATACAGGCTCTTGTTCAGGATGAATGCCTTGGGCAATTGACTGTAGGCAAAGATGTTGTCGCCTACGGGCATCGCGCCTGTCAGTATGACGGCGGCTTGCGCCAGTGAGCGCGACCAGGAAATGCTTTCGTCTTCTCTGATGTGAGCCAGGCTCTTCTTAAAATCTCCCAAGGCCATGTATATCCGTGAAAGGCCGTTCAGCTTATCCGTCTTGAGGAACGTAAAGGGATAATGGGTGCCGATGTCTTCCAGAAGTCTTGCGCATTCCATCGCCTTCTCACGATTGCCGGAGAGGGCCTGCGCGAGGCCAAGAATGCTTAGAGCCTGAATCCTCATGTATCGGTGGAGGTCTTTATTTATTACAATGTCGTAAGCCTTTTGGGCCTCTCCAACCGCTTTTCCATAGTCTCCGAATTCTATATAGGCCTCTGCCCGAAGCAGACGCGGCATGATAGACATATCGAACGTGTTTACGGTAACGTCACCCTTTTCAATGTTGGCATCGAACTGATCGAGGCAGGGGAAGAGCTTGTTATATTTTTTGAGCCTTGAGTAGGAGTAACAGAGGTACATCAACTTTCGCGTTGAGGCTGAATGCAGGTCCTTAACCTGACTTTCCATGTAAATCTCCAGCTCAGCGAAGCGTGCGGCGGGCATCAACTGATCTTCCTTCGGTACGAGCATGCCCGCACATCCCCAGGCGCCCGCGACCAGCATGAACAGTATTGATATACCGATTGCTCTGATAATGGATTCTCTCAACATAGGTGCCTCCCGTCTGTAAAGTGGCAAATGGACAATAAACATATCATAAAATCTTCGGGCAGAGGTGATATTTTGATGGGAGATTGGTAAATCGGGAGAAGGAAAGCATCGAAGGTGGTGATCAGACGTTTCAGAAGATGCAATCATTTTTTGTCAGGAGATGAGATAAAATAGAATTTACCTGCTTCGGTTCCTATGTTGCCATTTCTAATTAATCGCTCCAGGTGCTTGGTTATCATTCCCCGTTCGGCGAACTCAAAAAAATACCGGGGCTGAAGCTCTCTCTTGAAAATGATCCAGCGCTCGACAATCTCATGTACAGTTCTCGGTCTTTCCAAGAATTCCAATATCTTCTTTTCCCTCTGCGTAATAACATTAAGATACGTTTCGACCAGCTCAGTAATATCGCCTCGAATTATTCCAGTTTCGTGCGAGGTGATATAAATGTCTGCAGGGATTTCCAATAATCTACGCATGGATTGTATGGTCTGATCAATGTCCGAAACCCTGTCGCCGTACCAGGGACCGAATCGGGAGAGGTCGAGATCCCCCATGAATAATATTCCCTGATCGGGAAAATGAAAACTGCAATGTCCGGCGGTGTGGCCAGGGGTATGGATAACCCGCAATTTCGTATCGCCAAAAATTAAGAGATCCCCGTCCCCAAACTCGACAGAGGGTGTGCGCTCCTNNTCGGCTTCAGGAAAGAGGTAATTAAAGGCAATATGATCCTCGTGGTAATGGGAATTAATTATTATATCGACCTTTTTCCCCCTGGCAAGGTTCCTTAGAAATGATTCGTCCGAAGCCGGATCGATGATTGCCTTTTTCTTATCATCAATATACAAAGAATTGCAAAAGGGGTACTTTCCGCAACCCATCCCTGGAATAAAAACTAAATTGCCAAACCTTGTCTCTTCCATTTTTATGCTGATTCCATAGTGATGAAATGCGAGATGACGTAAGAAGCATCAATAAATGCAAAGCGATTTATTTAGTGATGGCTTTTTCCACAGCTCCCCTTAGTGCACGCACAATTATTTACTCTCCCGCATAATTCTGGATTTCATTCAATTTCCGATATAATGTGCTTCTCGCTATTCCCAATTTCTTTGCAATCTCTCTCTTGGGGATATTCGATTTGATCATCTTCATTATTAATTCACGCTCTATTTTTATCACCGGTTCAATTTTGTAAATGTCGTCACTTGACTTTGAATCCGTAATTTCTGACGGCAAGAGGTCAGCCGTAAGTATATTCGTATGTGCAATATTGATCATTCTTTCCAGGACGTTTTGCAATTCTCTTACATTTCCCGGCCAGTTGTAATTCATGAATCTCTCGAAGACCTCATCTTCGATTTTCTCGATTTTCTTCCCCATCGTTTTGCCAATATTACTGACAAAACACTCGACTAAAAGGGGGATATCATCCTTTTTTTCCCTAAGGGGTATGAAACGAATCGTGAATACGTTTGATCGATAATACAGGTCCTCGCGGAATTTGCCTTTTCGAACTTCTTCCTTCAGATTCTTATTGGTTGCCGCTATGATCCTGACGTCTATCGTTGTTACCCTGGTTCCGCCGATTCTGATTATAGATTTGTCTTCAATGACCCGCAGGAGGGCTGTCTGCAGTTCCAAGGGGGTTTCCCCTACTTCGTCCAAAAAGATTGTGCCACCGTCTGCGAGCTCAAATTTACCCGGGCTACCGCCTTTCCTTGACCCTGTAAATGCCCCCTCGGAATAGCCGAAAAGTTCGCTGGTTATCAGGTCGCGGGGAATCGTCGTGCAGTTAATGGCGAGGTATGGACCATCGCTGCGACCGCTGCTGTTGTGAATGGCCTGAGCGAAAACATCTTTCCCCGTACCGCTTTCTCCCAAGAGCAGCACATTGGATTTGATCTGGGATGCTATTCTGGCCTGCCTGACTGTTTCCAGAAAGTTCGCATTCTGACCAATGATATCCTCAAAGCGAAATTTCGCCTTTGCTCCCATCATTTTCGTTGCAAGCGTCCGGGCCCTCTTAATCTCATTCAGTATGATAACCTTTCCAATGATATCGTCCATTGACATTATAGGGTAACAGGACAAAGTGTAATCCCCCTGGACGCTCTTACAGGCGATTCTCACCTCTATATCCGTGAGAGAGTTGTTATTGTTTATCAGATTGAGCAGGTTCTTATTATAAGTGCTCCAGACTTCGGCCATGTTTTTCCCTAGAAATCTGTCTGCATCCTCTCCAAAGGCTTTTCTTGCGTTTTTATTCATCATCGAAATACATCCGTCATTATCCACAGTCATTATGATTTCGGGAATAGAGGATATAACCGTCTTTTGAAAGCTGTGCGCGATCCTGTATTCTGTCAATGCCTTTCGCAGCCGTATTTCATTCTCTATCGCATGTGCTGCGGCTGCGACCATCCCCAGCGTATGCGGATTGGCTTTTTGATATGGCCCTGTCATATCAATGACGCCGATCAATTTGCCGTTTAAATCATGAACCGGAGCTCCTGAACAGGTCCACTTATGAGAGTTAATGCAATAATGTTCGCTAGCGTAGACCTGAAAAGCTTTCTCTAATTTTATTACTGTCCCTGCGCCATTGGTGCCTGCTACTTCTTCAGACCAGCAACTGCCCACAATGAAATTCCCCCGTTTCACCCTCTCCATCACATCATTATCCCCGACCAGCTTCAACATGTATCCATCTGCATTAAAAAGAGCAACTAAGAAGCCGGACCCTACGACAAGACCATAGAGGTTCTTCATGAAGGGAAGGCTTATGTCTATAAGCTCTTCATTTTTCTTCAAAATTTCTGCCAGTTCATAATCATCAAGGACCACGGGAACCCTCGTTAGATAAGGGTTGACATTGTTTTCCCTGCACCTGTCCCATGAATCTAGTATAGTGGAGGATATTATAAACTCGCTGACCGGCGTTCCGCTTATATATTTTTTCCATTCCGCATAAAGCACATCAAATTTTTCGACAAAGTCCATATCTCTTTCCGTGCCACTCCTTTTTCGAGTTTTTTCTTGAAGACATCAGTTCCGTCCAACAAATACTTTTCGGTTGAGACAAAAACTTAAATGTCTCACTATGTCTCACTGTGTCCCGTAATGTCCTATGTGACCTAAATTGGGACAACGAATTCAAAGCATGATTCCCTGATAATTGCAAGCTCATTTTCAGAATACACCGTGATTTCGACTGATTGACCTATTATTTGATGATCGTTCTCGAAATGGCACAACGTCTGCTTTATCGTATTCAGCCTCTATAATAGAAACGAAAAGCATCAGCTTTTAATTAAAAGAAAAGGAGTCGGACGGTGCTGCGGACTAAAGAACAATACCATGAAGATCTGTTCAAAATGAAACCAAATGTATTCATAGGTGGAGAAAATGTTGGCAGAGATGACCACCGCCTCCGGCCAGGCATTAATGTTCTCGATGTTACTTTCGATCTGGCCCAGGAGTCTAAATGGAAAGGATTAATAACCACAACATCCTCCATAACTGGCGAGGAAATTAACAGATGGTCCCATTTGCCTCAGAACCCCTACGACCTCTTGCAGAAACAAAAAATGATCCGCTGTGTCGCACGCCGGGTCGGGGGCTGCATACAGAGATGCATGGGACACGATGCTATTACTGCATTGGCAATCTGTACGAAAGAAATGGATGAGGCCAAAGGAACAGATTATCATAAAAGGTTTATGACCTACCTCCGGCTATACCAGATGAAGGATTGCGATGGCTGCTGTGCGCAGACGGACAGCAAGGGAGACCGCATGAAAAGGCCCAGCGAGCAGCCAAACCCTGATGCATATGTTCACATCGTGGAAGAGCATAAGGACGGGATTGTGGTAAGCGGTGTCAAGATGTCTATTACTCAGGTGGCCTATGCGGATGAGATATTCGTGCTGCCCACCCGGGCCTTGATGGAAGACGACCGTGACTTTGCCGTGGCTTTTGCAATCCCTGCAGATTGGGATGGAATCACATTGGTCACGCGCCCTGTGTGGCTGCGAGAAAAGGATGACCCCAGCGCACCGCCCTTGTGCAAATATGGGGTATCGGATTCGGTTGTCGTTTTCGACAATGTATTCGTCCCCAAAGAAAGGGTTTTCATGTGCCGGGAATGGGAATTTGGGCGACGGCTTGCCCTTCTCTTTGCGGACTCCCACCGCCACAGCTACAGCGGGTGCAAACCCGGCATGTCGGACGTCCTGTGNNTCGCGAAAAACTTTCAAATTATGCCGGTGCTGCCGAACTGGCTTATGCAGCAGGCGTGGCTTCGGCTCTTTATGGGGAAAAAACATCGAGCGGGGTTTTCTTCCCAAATAAGATTTACGCCAATGTTGGCCGGAGACTTACAGGGGAGCTAATCTATCACGAATACAACTTATTGACGGAAATCGCCGGAGGAATTGCAGTTACGCTTCCTTTTGAAGAGGATTTCCATGCGGAAAGTACGAAGAAATATCTGGATAAATTTATTGTCAGGAATCCAAAACTTTCTCCGGAAATCTCTCTTAAAATCTGGAGATTTGTTGAGAACATCGGCGCATCACCCATGTCGGCCTGGTATGAAATTGCAGGCGTGCATGGCGGAGGATCTCCCATCATGGAAACGATTGCCCTTAACCTGGATTATGATTTCGATGAGAAAAAGCGCCTGGGGAGATACCTGTCCGGCATTGATGAGACATTCGATGATTCAAAAGCTCTGGAGTTGGAGCCAACCTTCGGGACTAGTTTGGCGACTAATGATCGGCAAGATCTGAAAAAATGAGAACGCTGGCTTTTCGAAGCAGAATAAAATGAAAGAGGGAGTATCACTAATGAAAGCAGAGGATACCAAAAAATCGTTGGACAAGCGGATGACTCTCAAGGAGGCGATTTCCAAATATGTATTTGACGGATGTTCAATAGCCTTCAGCGGCATGGGTGGGGGACAGGTTGTTGCCCCAACCTATGAGATCGTGAGACAGGGACAGAAGAATTTAACGCTGATGGGAGACAGTCCCTGCGAGGTTGGGGATTATCTTGTAGGCACCGGTCAGATAAAGAGAATCGAGGTCGCCTGGCTAGCCTTTGCAGTAGCGGGTGTCAGCCCGAGTTACAGACGGGCTGTGGAAGAGGGTCTACCTCATAAAATAGAGGTGCGTGAATTTTCAAACTATACTATGGGCCTCAGATTTTTAGCCGGCGCCATGGGTCTTCCGTTCATGGTAACAAAATCTCTCGCGGGAACTTCTGTTGAAAAGTACAACGACATGATTAAGGTCATAGATGACCCGTACGAGGGCAAGAAAGTGGCGCTGGTGCCTGCCGCAAGGCCCGATGTAGCAATCGTGCATGCCAACAGGGCGGACGTATTGGGGAATACTCAATACATAGGTTTTTCATCAAATGCTGAAAACATCGCCAGGGCGGCGACGAGGACAATCGTAACCTGTGAGAAAATAGTCTCAACTGACGAGATCAAGAAGGCTCCCACATTTACCACCGTGCCCCAGTATGTAGTAGATGCTGTCGTTGAGGTCCCGTTCTGCAGCCATCCGTGGAACATGCCCTTTGCATATGCGTACGATATACCGTTTCACATGAAGATGATGGCTGAGATAGATACGGCAGATGGTTTCAAGAAGTGGATGGATGAGTGGGCGTTCGGTTGTCAGGACCATGACGAATATTGCGAGAAGGTAGGTTGGGCCCGTTTGAAAAAACTGGCGCAGATTGAACGTAAGTTCTGCAAGAGTATATTGTGAGCGCAGATCCAAAAGACGAATAGAACCGAACAGGAAGGGAAGAATTTATGAATACAAATGAAAAAAAATATGCTGAGGATTATACGCTTCAGGAATTGCTGGTCGCTGCAGCCGGAAGAGAGATCAGGGACAGAGAGGTTGTTTTCGTTGGCGTCGGTATACCGTGCCTGGGGGCGCTTGTCGCTAAGTTGACACATGCACCAAATGTCATCCTGGCAGTCGAGTCCGGATGTATCGGTCCGACACCTTACCGTCTCATGCTCGGAATAGGAGACAACGCATGCGGGGAAAACGCAATCTGTATAACTTCCCTGTGGAGGGCATTCTCCGACCAGCAGCGTGGATATTTCGACATGGGCATGCTGGGGGGCGCCCAGGTTGATAAATACGGGAATTTAAACAGTACCGCGATCTTTGGTGACGGCAGTTACGAGAAGCCAAAAACACGGCTTCCCGGAAGCGGCGGCGCAAATGATATTGCGATTTCAGCCAAGAGAACGTTGATCATGATGAACCAGCAGAAACGCCGGTTCNNCGGGAGAAATACGGATATCCGGGAGGCGGTCCCGCCGTCATCATTTCGAACATGGCGATCTTCAGGTTTGATGAAAATACCAAAGAGGCATACCTTGATTCTGTGCATCCGGGAGTAAGTGCTGAGGATGTCAGAAAGGAAGTATCATGGGACTTGAAAGTGTCTCCCGATTTAAAAACAACCCAGCCACCGACAAAGGATGAGGCGGATATAATCCGGACGCTGGACTCTCAAAAGATTTACACCGGTGGTGGATTGAAAAATCTTACATTCGAAAACTACATCAAGATGCTGAAATCTTCGCATGCGAAGATTAAATTGATGTTCGAGTGATCTTACCGTTGGATTGACGCGCAGTGAAGCGATTGCGGTGCTAAAGAGCAGAGGAGACAATATGGCGAAAGACCTGGTTGAAAAACTTTTTTCTATAAGTGGGAAGACGGCCGTAATCACGGGTGGATACAGGGGGATAGGTCTGGCGATCGCGGAAACCTATGCCGAAGTGGGGGCAAATGTCGTATTGGTTGCACGAAATTTATCCGCATGCCAGGAGACAGCGGAAAAAATAAAAAAGAATTTCGGTGTCAAGACAGCCGGTAAAGCCATCGACGTCCGCGATTCCAAATCGGTCGACCGAGTGATTCAGGAAATTTTCGACGAATTTGGCCGGATTGATATCCTCGTAAACAGCGCCGGGATTCCGGGAAGCGAAAAACCGGTTTTGAGAATGACCGATGAGGATATGGATGAGGTCATGGGTGTGGATTTTAGGGGTACGTTCCTGGTTTCGAGAGCTGTCGGACAAATAATGGTCAAACAAAAGAGCGGCAGGATTATCAACGTCGCCTCCATTCTGGGGAAAATTTCAGCCCGAAACATGGCGGGATATTGTGCGAGCAAGGCTGCAGTCATCCAGCTAACCCGGGTGATGGCCCTGGAGTTGATGCGCGATAACGTGCAGGTAAATGCCCTCTGTCCAGGATATATCTTGACCGACTTTAATCGTGATTTCTTCGATTCGGAAGTGGGAAAAGGACTAGTAAAGAAGATGATTCCTTTGAACAGGGTGGGGAGGTTAGATGAATTACAGTCAACAGCGCTTTATATGGCCACATGCCCTGCTTTCATGACGGGTGCGGAAATCTATATTGATGGTGGCCATACGATTGTTTGAAATTTCACACGTAGATTAGCATAGGGAGCAAAATGAAAATGAAGGATGTAGTGATGGTGAGTGCCTGCAGGACGGCGATCGGTGATTTTCTCGGCGCGCTGAGGGATGTACCGGCGAGGAATTTGGCGATGACTGCCGGAAAGGCTGCGATAGAAAGGGCGGGAATCACTTCAGATATCATCGATGAAATCTGCATGGGACAGCTTTATACGGCAATGCAGGGGTCGCTGCCTGCAAGGCAGGTGGGTATGAGGATAGGCCTTCCGCACAGAAGCGGTGCTGTGAATGTTAATCAGAACTGTACTTCCGCAATGCGGGCTTTGGAGATCGCCTGCCACAATATCATGCTTGGTAAGACAGAGGTTGGCCTCGTTGTAGGTGTCGAGAGTATGACAAATGCACCATATCTGATACCCAAGGCGAGAATGGGTTATCGCATGGGTCAGGGGACTATCGAGGACCACATGCTGCATGATGGTTTAATCGATGAGCTCGTTCCCGGTCACATGGGCGTGACTGCTGAGAACGTGGCAGAAAAATATGGAATCACACGAAGGGAATGTGATGAGCATGCCTTGTTGAGCCATACACGGGCTGTCCAGGCCATCGATAAGGGGAGATTTAAAAGGGAAATCGTTCCGGTCGAAATAAAGTCCAAAAAAGGTGTTAAGATATTCGATACCGACGAGCATCCCATAAGGAATGCCGGTATGGAAACCATGGCCCAGTTACCCACAGTTTTTAAGAAAGACGGTGTCGTTACCGCAGCCAATGCCTCCGGTATCAATGATGGGGCTTCTGCTGCCGTAATCATGTCCAAGGATAAGGCTGCGAAACTGGGGATTAAACCGCTCATGAAGTTGATCAACATATGCGGTGAGGGTGTGGATCCCGTATTTATGGGTCTTGGTCCGGCCGTGGCCGTTCCCAAGTGCCTCAAACAAGCAGGAATGAAATTCGAGGACATCGAATATTGGGAATTTCATGAGGCCTTTGCAGCCCAGTGGCTGGGTGCAGGCAGGAAGCTGAAAGAGGATTTTGGGATGGTGCTGGATATTGAGAAAATTAACCATAATGGTTCGGGTATTGCTCTCGGGCATCCTGTGGGCAGCACGGGACTGCGCATTATCGTTACAATGTACTATGAAATGGAGAGATTGGGCTTGACGGTGGGCGGCGCGTCCTTATGTGTCGGCGGCGGGCCGGCAATGGCCTCGCTATGGACGCGAAAGATCTGAAAACGGAGCTGGAAAGGTATCAAGAGAGTGGCGTTAAAATATTGCGGNNCGGCAGGCCCTGGTATAGAATGGGTTACGTTCGATGAGGAGGGGTTCGATGCGGTACTGCTGGTTAATGGCTGCGACACGGCCTGCCCCCGACGGACTGTTGATTTTAGTGAGTACAAGCAAACTTTATCGATTAGAGATGACAAACTATCTCCGGAAGATTTAGTGAAAATTCTGTTAGAAAGTGAGGCAACAAATGAAGATTAGAACCAAAGATGATTATGTAAAAAGTCTTAAAGAGCAAAAAGTGGTCATATATTACAGTGGTGAAAGGGTTGAAGACCGTACGACTTTTCCGGCTTTCCTTCCCCACATAAATTCTGCTGCAAAAACTTATGAACTGGCCCTGCTGCCGGAAAGCGAGGACCTCTTAACTGCTACCAGCAACATCACCGGGAAAAAGATAAACCGGTTCACTCATATTCATCAGTCTGTGGATGACCTGATAAAAAAGGTTCAGATGCTGAGGCTGATTGCACACGAAACTGCGAGCTGCTTTCAGCGCTGTGTCGGATTTGACGCTCTGAATTCGCTTTACATCACCACGTACGAAATGGACGAGAAACACAAAACGAAGTATTTCGAACGGTTCCTGGAATACCTCAAAAAGATCCAGGAAGAAAATTTTATGCTTGTCGGCGGGATGACCGATCCGAAAGGAGATCGCTCCAAGCGGCCAAGCCAACAGGCCGATCCCGATCTATTCACTCGCGTCGTGGAAAAACGCAGCGACGGTGTGGTGGTAAGGGGGGCCAAAGCACATCAGACGGGCGCTGTTAACAGCCACGAAATCATGATCATGCCTACTCAGGCTATGGGAGAAGGAGATGAGGCTTATGCTATAGTCGCCGCGATTCCTCTTGACGCGAAGGGCGTTACCTTGATTTTTGGCCGTCAGACCAACGAGGAAAGGAAATTTGAATGCGGTATAGATGCCGGCAATTGTGAATTTGGGATGGTCGGAGGGGAAGCACTCGTTGTTCTTGAAGATGTATTTGTTCCATGGGAAAGAGTATTCATGTGCGGTGAAATTGATTTTACGGGAATCCTTGTCGAACGATTTGCCACGCTGCACCGCCAGAATTACGGGGGATGCAAGGGAGGCGTTTCGGATATCATCATCGGCGCAAGCGCGCTCGCAGCCCAATATCAGGGAACTTTAGATGCCTCCCACATCAAAGATAAACTCGTCGAGATGCTGCATCTGGCGGAGACGGTTTATGCGGGTTCCGTAGCCTGTTCCGCGATGGGTTCCAAAACGAAAAGCGGGGCATACTATCCGGATCCGCTCCTCGCCAACTGCACGAAGCACAATATCACGCGTTTTATTTACGATATCTCAAGGCTTGCTCATGACATCGGTGGGGGGATTATGGCGACCCTTCCCTTCGATAAGGATCTAAGGAGTCCGGTGGTGGGAAAGTACGTCAAAAAATATATGAAAGGTGTTGAGGGTGTTTCCACCGAGACAAGAATGAAGATCCTGAGACTCCTGGAGAACATGACTGGCGGCACTGCACTCGTGGAAAGTATGCACGGCGCGGGCTCGCCGCAGAGCCAGAGAATCATGTACCAGCGATTAGGAAAATTGGGCCAGAAAATGAAGATGGCGAAGAAGATTGCCAAGATCGACGAATGAGGTCTGCCTTCAACAGTTGTATGAATTAAGCGCGGCAGAGAATTTCAGGATTCGGACCATCACTACATGGAAAATTAAACTTCAGAGGAGAGGGGGGATGTCGGGACTGAAAACATCAGCAGAGCGCATATACAATCATAATGCCGGCTGTGTAAATTGGCGCCGGATATGATCCTGGTACATGTCATCATGTTAAGTTGATAATGAAAAAATAAAGGGGGTATAAGAAATAATGAATGACGGTGTAAAAAAGGCATGGGGATATCGCCATGTGATATTGATTATCATCTGGTTTGTTTACCTTATTAATTACTTTGATCGGATTTCTGTATTAACATTTCTACCGTTCATCCAGAAGGATCTCATGTTAACGGCCGTTCAACTTGGATGGCTGGGTTCCATATTTTTCTTTGGATACTCTCTGGCCCAGTTTCTCGCAGGGTACCTGGCAGACAGGATCGGTCCTAAGAAAACCATGAACATTGCCGTCTGGGTCTTCACAATCATCACGGGAATAACCGGATTTGTCCAGAATTTCTGGCAATTCATTGCCCTCCGTCTCAGCCTTGCCGTCGGCGAAGGGCAACATTTTGCACCTTCCATGCGGATGATTGCAAACTGGTTCCCGCGAAGCGAAAAGGGAAGGGCGACCGGATTCTTCTCAACCACATGGGCTGTGGCCCCTGCCATAGTTCCTATTCTTGTTACCCAGCTGGCAGCAGGCTTCTTCGACGGCGCCTGGCGACCCGTTTTCTTCATCTTGGCAATTCCGGGTTTTCTGTGCATCTGGTTGCTCAAGAAATATGTATCTGATTCTCCGAAGGCCATGTTCGAAATGGGAAAAGTGACAAAAGAAGAGCACGACATGATCACATCCTCCATCGATGTGCAAGCAAGTGAACATGGAAAGACATACAGCAGTAAAATGTATGCGACGGATGTTCAATTCTATCTTTACACAGCCGGCCTCGTGATCATGTTGATGATTTACTGGGGGATGACAACGTGGATCAGCACCTTCCTCGTCAAGCAGCATGGCATGAATCTGAAGACAATGGGATTTTATGCATCCCTGCCTTACATCGTGGCCTTCTTTGCGATGTACATAGGCGGATGGATGGCGGANNTGCATCCCGGCCCTTTACTTCATCGGGCACGTCTCCAAGGGCGATACGAATATGCTTCTGATGGGGTTGGCCGTCGGCGGATTCTTTATCAACCTGGCCTGGGGTATGATGTATTCCTTCCCGTCCCTGCGCTATCCCAAGGAAGTGGTCGGCCGGGCGGTTGGTGTATCGAACGGTGTGGGACAATTCGGGGCATTTGTTTCTCCCATGATTGCCGGATATCTGGTTGTTACACTTCCGGATAACACATACGATTTCGGCAACGTCTTCCTGTTCTGGTCAATGCTTGCCTTTGTGGGCGCGATCGCGATCTCTTTCCTCAGAGAGCAATCGATCGTCGACTTCGGCAGCTTCGAATCGCAAAAGGGCGGCGCAATGGAGAAGAAATAACATTCAGTGAAACCCGGAGGATGAAACAAGATCCCAGGGTTCGTTGGCAGACAGGGAAAAGGATTTTCGGTTCGTTGCAATCGGGCGCGAAATGAGGGACTGCGGATCCTTTTTCCTTTTTTTGAATCTTGTGATAAGATTGTCCGCGTTATCATGAACGCAATCAGATATCGATGACCGCAGAATAGCTCAAAGGAAAGAGATCATGGATATAAGAAAATTGGTGGATTCAATACAGCAGACAGAGGTAGTAGGTTTATGTCAGGAACTGATAAGAATCGTAAGCGTAAACCCTCCTGGAGATGAAATTCGGATCGCCGAATACGTTGGAGGGATACTGAGCAAGGCAGGTCTGGAGGTAGAAATCATCCGTCACAGCCCGGCCAGGGCCAGTTTACTGGCGGTACTGAAGAGTAGCCGACAGATCGCGCCGCTGCTCTATAGTGCACATTTTGACACAGTTCCGCTGGGCGTTGAGAAATGGAGTCATGAGCCCTTCGACGCGGTTATTTCGGACGGAAGGATATGGGGCCGAGGCGCCGCGGATATGAAAGGAGGGATGGCCGCTCTGATCGTTGCAGCCACAGAACTGGCGCGGTCCGGGTTACCCTTGCGGGGAGATCTCATTCTGGCGCTGACGGCCGGAGAAGAAGTTGATTCGCTCGGCGCGACTGCCATAGCATCCCGGTCTCAACTGGGGCCTGTTCAGGCGGTGATTATCCCCGAACCAAGCGATAACGATATCTATATAGCGGAGAAAGGGGCTCTGTGGTTGGAGTTGAGCACCCATGGAAAGACTGCTCACGGGGCTATGCCGGAACTGGGCGATAATGCTGTCCTGATGATGGTAGACCTGATAAGAGAACTACAGAAGCTGCAAATCCCGTTTAAAGAGCACCCCATGCTGGGCGGTTTTAGTATGAGTGTGAATACGATACAAGGCGGTATGAAGACGAATGTAGTTCCCGATAACTGTGTGGTGACGGTAGATATGCGCACGGTACCCGGTCAGCGTCACGAAGCAATAGTCGAGTGGGTGAAGGGAATGATTGCCGAATTGAGTCGAAGAAATCCCAGTTTCAGGGCATCGGTAAAGGTAACTAATGACCGCCTTCCTGTAGAGACATCGCCTGATGAGCCTGCTGTCAGACTCTTTGTCGATATTGTGGAAGAGTTGCTGGGCGACCGTCCTACGCCAAAAGGCGTCAGATACTATACCGATGCAACGGCCCTGGTGCCCGCATTTAAGGCCCCCATGATTATTTGTGGGCCGGGTGATCCCAAACTTGCCCACCAGCCAAATGAAAATATTGTAATTGAAAAACTGGTTCAAGCCGTAAAAATCTATACTCTAACCGCCGGCCGATTTTTAAGTTAGTTTTATGCTGTGAAATGCGAACGTCTCGCGTCAGTCGTGGCTTTGTGGGGTGTTTGGAGTAAATAGAATTGAGCGAACGGAAACATAGGTAACAGCTTATTCTGGATACATAGGTAACACTTTTTATATTATTCATAGGCCAGGGAGGTGGCCTATGAGTTGGAAAGGAGTTACCGTGATGGACCAGAGAATACGATTTATTGCAGAGTGCCTGGAAGGGTATTGCCCCTTCAATGAATTGTGCATTCAGTTCAGTATCAGCAGGAAGACCGGCTATAAGTGGGTTCAGCGTTATGAGAATCATGGAGAAGAGGGTCTGACCGACCAGTCGAGAAGACCTCACTTCTGTCCCCATGAAGCTCTTGAGATGAAGACACCCTCATCGGCCTATGTTTCTTCCCCGAGAAGGACGCCGCCGAGAATAGAACACTATTATTACGCTGCCCACTTCGAGGTACGACGGGTCAGCAGGAACTCGGGCATACGATGGAGGCACCGCTGGGTTCAGGTAAGCAGTACCCTTGCAGAAGGATATATTGGCTTCGAAGAGATTGAAGATGGTATATATAATGTATATTTTTGTGAAGTATTAATCGGCATGTTCTTTGATGAGGTCTCAAAGATTAAGGATGTCATTGAACGGGTACCGTTTCTTGCGATATGAATTTGATCAAGTTGAGGGATGGATATGAGAAAGAAACAAATATCTCAGGAAAAGATAAATGAATATATCCTCGAGGCGAGATGTAATGAGAAGCTTTTGTTTTCGGTCCATAAGATCAGTAGTCTTCTCACAAGACCTATTTCCCTTGACAGAATTCTCACAGCCATCGTGAAAGAGACATCCAAAGTCTTCGGATTCACGCGGGTCGCTCTTTTCTTAAAGGACAAGCACAGCAATCTCCTGGAATGCAAGTATTTGATCGGGTTCCAGCCCCATGAAAAGGCAAGATCCTTGCGTCTCCCTTTTCATATGGACAAGCATGATTGTATTGAAACGTCGGTTGTTAAATCAGGGAAAACGATCTTTATAAAAGACTATCAAAACGACAAGAGGGTGACAGACATCGATCTGAAAGTGAGCCGGATCCAGAAAAGGGTTTCGACACTCGCCGTCCCTTTAAAGATCAAAAAGGATGTCATCGGCTTGATCGAGGCGGACAAGAATGACATAAAGATGCAGCTGACGCAGAGAGATATCAAATCATTCTCCATCT
Organism: Syntrophaceae bacterium; assembly: GCA_003142295.1. Classification (GTDB taxonomy): domain Bacteria; phylum Desulfobacterota; class Syntrophia; order Syntrophales; family UBA2185; genus Fen-1135. Next base: position 19,527 of record PLLV01000114.1, on the reverse strand, counting down.
TCGCAAACCAGGCCAGCATCATTATCGATAATGCCAGGCTTCAGGCCCGAAACGAGAGAAGGATCAAACAATTGTTATCATGGCAGGAGGTTGAAACGGACATCATCGGCGAAAGTGACGGCATAAAACATGTTCTCAAGCTGACCTATATGATTGCCAAGAGTCACGATACGACGGTTTTGATCGAAGGGGAGACGGGGACCGGCAAAGAGATTATCGCCAGGGCTCTTCATTACCACAGTAGCCGGGTGGGAAAGCCTTATATCAGTATAAACTGCGGAGCCATCAGCAAGGACCTCGTGGAATCCGAGTTGTTCGGCTATGAAAAGGGAACTTTCACTGGTGGATTGCAGGAGGGAAAAAAGGGAAAGTTCGAACTCGCCGATGGCGGGACTCTCCTGCTGGACGAGGTCAGCGAGCTCATTCCGTCTGTCCAGGTCAAATTGCTGCGACTTCTCGAGGAAAGAGAGTTTTATCCGGTCGGGGGTACGGAGAAGAAAAGTGTGGACGTCAGAATCATTGCCGCCACGAATAAGAGTCTGGAACAGGAGATCAAAATCGGCAATTTCCGCGAGGATTTGTATTATCGGTTAAATATTGCGAAAATATCCCTGCCGCCCCTGAGGGAAAGAAAAGATGACATCATTCCCATCGCTTTATTTTTCATGAACAAATTCAATGTCAGGCATGGTAAGAATTTTCAGGGGATATCCGAGGAAGCGAAGAAGATATTGGTGGATGCTCCCTGGACGGGCAACGTCCGGGAGCTGAGAAATGCTATAGAACGAATCATTCTCATGGAAGAAGGCAATATAATCGAGCCTCACCATTTTACTTTTATGATCCACAGCCAGGATGTATTCGCTCGGAAAGGGAAGATGGATACAGCGGTCCACATGTCCGTTCCGGGGAAAGAGGCATCAGGTTATCCGGGCAGGCAAAGGGTCTATCCCATCATGGACGCGCCCGACAACGAGCTCTTCAGAGAGGCCCTTCAGCATTTTATAAGACAGGATACGCTGCAGGGCCCGGAAAAATCGATTTCCGCTATGATAAGAGAAGCCCTGTTGCATTCCCGCGAAAAGAAGATGGTATCATCATCAAGTTCCCTGAAAGAAGGCTTAGACCTCGATGAACTGAACAGGAGTCTGCTAATCCAGGCTCTTCAGATCTGTGAAGGGAATAAAACCAGGGCGGCAAAACTGCTCGGAATATCCCGCCCAACAGCCGTCTACCGCATCAATAGATATGGTCTAAACAAAGAAATAGCGAAATGAACGGGGATCGGGAGGCTCCCCTCTCGATCAATCAGTTTTGATTCCCCGCCATTTTGTCACCCCTTCGCTCATATATAAACAAGAATTGACTAAAGCAATATTCCGTGAGCAAATGCTTCAAAATTTTAATGATATGATTCAAGCAATGAAGCATGTGAGATAACTTCATTTTTCTTCTTTTTACGTGATCGAAGATAAATATCATTGAATATCAATAACTTATTCGGTTATAAAGATGGGGGCACAGTCCTTGCTCCATTAATGTCCACTTGAGTCACACCTCGGCGGGATGAAGCCTTGGTCTAAAATATACTAAGAAAATTTAAATCGGAGGTAAACCATGCTTATCACATCGGAAGCCTGGATTGAAAGGCAACTCAGGATGAAGAAGAACATTTACATGGGAGGACAACTGGTCGGGAGGGATCATCCCCTCATCGTCCCGGGACGGAGCGTCATTGCCATGACTTACGATATGGCTCACGATCCTAAGTACAAGGGAATTTGCACGACCACATCACATCTTGACGGCAGTGAAATCAACCGCTGGTGCAACCTGCACATGTCGGTGGAGGATCTTTTGACAAAGCAGAAATCCACAAGGTCTGGTATTCACAATTGCGGATTCTGCATGCAACGCTGCATGGGCAACGACGGACTCAACGCCCTCTGTGTTGTTACAAAAGAGTTGGATGACAAGTACAAAACCGACTACCACCAGAGGTTCCAGGAATACCTGAAATACTTTCAGAATAATGACATCACTTCTGCATTGGCTCAGACCGATGTGAAGGGAGATCGGCTTAAGAGACCTGCTGAGCAAGATGATCCCGATATGTATCTACGAGTAGTTAAGAAAACCAAAGATGGTATCGTTGTCAGAGGCGCGAAATGCCACATTACCATGGGGGTTTACGCAGACGAGATGATTGTCATTCCCACCCGGCTCATGCGGGAAGAGGAGAAGGACTACGCTGTGGCTTTTGCCATTCCTACCGATACGAAAGGACTCTATTTCCTCAACAGGGCGTCGGCGCCCAGGGGGAGGAAGCATTTCAAGGCGCCCCTGGCCGAATACGGCAGTTCCGATGCCTTCACGATATTTGATGATGTGTTTGTTCCGTGGGAAAGAGTTTTTATGTGTGGAGAATACCAGGAAGCAGGCCGCCTGGCCCTCATTTTTGCCAATTATCACCGCCATGCTTACTGTGGCTGCAAGCCCGGTGTTACCGACGTCATCATGGGCTTCACCGAGCTGGTCGCCGAGTACAGCGGGATCGAGAGGACGCAACATGTAAGGCACGATCTGGCCGACCTGATTTCCATCGCTGAGCTCGTCTATGCCGCCGGCATCGCCAGTTCGGTCAATGCCACAAAATCGTCCTCCGGCGTGATGATCCCCGATCCTATCTATTCCAATGTGGGAAGAAGACTGGCCGGTGAGAACATCTACCATGAACATAACATCCTGGCGGCTATCGCCGGTGGCCTCCCTGCCACGCTTCCCTTCGAAGACGAGTTTTTCAACGAAAAGACGGCCCCCTTCCTGAAAAAATACATGTCGCGCAAGAAGGGGGTCTCCGCGGAAGACATCCATCGCTGTTTCCGGGCCATCGGCGACCTCTCCTGCTCCGGATTCGGCAGCGTCTGGCAGTTTGCCGGGGTCCACGGCGGCGGATCGCCCATCATGGAGACCATCGCCATCCTGGCCAATTACAACCTGAATGAGAAGGCCGAAATCGCGAGATTTCTCTCCGGGATTGAAAGATCTGTAGAAGACAAGGAAGAGATTTTCACCGGCGAAAAGAAGAACCTCGAAAAGTTCCGGGAGCATCTCTGTCTTTATAAAAAATAATGTATTTAAAAGATGGAAGAATTGAAAGGAGGTAGACAGCCGTCAGAATAGTTAAAGCAGCAGCGGGGAGGATTCTCTTGAAAAGATAACTAAGAAATAGTGAGAGGAGGGACTTAAAATGAGTAATGGCAGTGAAGTCACTAAAAGCACAGCGAAAATAGCATGGGGATATCGGCACGTCATATTGTTTGTCATATGGCTGCTTTATTTAATCAATTATTTTGATCGCATAAGCGTCCTGATCTTTCTTCCTTATATCCAGAAAGATCTCAGTCTATCGGCCGTCGAAATCGGCTGGCTGGGATCGATCTTTTTCTTCGGTTACGCTCTTGCGCAATTCTCGGCAGGATATTTTAACGACAAATGGGGTCCCAAAAAGACTATGAATATAGCTATTTGGGTTTTCACAACGGCAACCTTTCTTACAGGTTTAGTTCGGAATTTCACACAATTTATCATTCTTCGCCTCGGGTTGGCACTAGGTGAGGGACATCATTATGTGCCATCAACCGGTATAATCGCCAACTGGTTTCCACGCGAGGAAAAAGGCCGTGCCAATGGTTTCTTTGTCACGACATGGACAGTCGCACCGATTATCATCCCCCCGTTAGTGACGTGGATCGCAGCCGACTTCTTCGGTGGCGCCTGGAGACCGGTCTTTTTCTTACTCACCATTCCCGGCATCATCGGCATCCTGATCCTCTGGTATTTTGTCTCAAACACACCTAAAGAAATGTTCGATAAAGGCCGGATGAAGAAGGAGGAGCACGACCTGATTACTGCCTCTGTGGGCGTGGGTGCAGGTGAACATGGCAAAACGTATAGCAGCAAAATTTTTACAGCCGACCCTCAACTTTATATTTTCGTCATCGCATGGTTTATCATGTGCATGCTTTATTGGGGTTTTACGACCTGGCTCAGCATCTTCATCGTTAAGATGCACGGCCTGAGTCTCAAAACGATGGGAGTCTATGCGACTTTTCCTTTCATTGCGGGTGTCATCAGCATGTATGGGGGCGGCTGGGTGGCGGACAAATTCTTAGCGAAGCATCCCAAGTTCGTCTCCATGTTCGGCTTTGCGGGGTGTGTTCCCGTTCTTTATTTTCTGGGCACTGTTCCCAAAGGGGATGTCAACATGTTGATTCTGGCACTTGCTCTGGCCGGTTTCTTCTTCAACATGCCCTGGACCACCATGCAGGCATACGCGCAATTGAGATATCCCAAAGAAGTGATCGGCAGAGTCATGGGGATCACCAACGGCATAGGCCAGTTCGGCTCCTTTATTTCACCCCTCATCGCCGGTTACCTGGTTGTGGTACTCGCTGATGGTTCCTACAATTTCGCTAACGTCTTCATATTCTGGTCCCTTGCTTCCATTGTAGCAACCATTTGTGTCGGTTTCCTTAAGGAAACACAGATCGATCACAGCGCTTTTGAAAAATAATTATTTTGGTTGCACCTCCTTAGCTAAAAGGCGGGGTGTATGGTGGTTATGTACACCCTGCCCTCCGGAGGGCGGACGACATCGGCATCATGGCGCGTTGAAAGAAGCTCTGGATAACAGGGCAGTTTTGCCATATCAAATTTTACTAATGCAGGTGCGTTAAGGAAAATCAATTATCGGAATAAGGAAAGATACGGAGGCTTATATGATGCAAACAGGAAAACAAAGCAAGGTCATGTCCATGACCGAAGCCATCTCAAAACATGTGAATGATGGGGATACCCTTTACCTACCATGGGGTAACCCGGGTGGTCCTGCCGCAGCCATCCATGAATTAGTCAGGCAGAACAAAAAGGACCTCACTGTTGTGGCCATGGCCTTGTCAGGCTGGGTCGATCCCTTGTTTTATGGAAAGCATATCAAAAGGCTTATCACAGCATGGGTAGGTTCGGAGCTGGTTGGTTTGGCTCAGATATTCAGAAGAAAAGTCCAGAATGCGGAGATTGAAATTGAAGACTACACGAATTTTCACATAGGTATGATGCTCTGGGGCGGCAAGGCTAATGTGCCCTTTATCCCTGTGCCCGTAGATACTGGTTCTGACATACTGAATAAAAAAGGCTGTCTTGGAGACAAGAAGTTTTCCATCGTAGATTGTCCTTTTACGGGAAAGCAGGTCGTCATCATGCCGACTTTCCAGCCTGATGTCGGGATCATCCATGTGCAGCGCTCCGATGCCCAGGGTAATGCCCAGACTTGGGGTACCCACGTCGATTTTAAGTCAGAAGTTCACTTGTCCTGCAGGAAGTTGATTGTAACGGCCGAAGAAATTGTCGATTCCGATATCATCGCCCATGATCCGGACAGAACGATCTGTCCCTCCTTCAAAGTCTGTGCTGTTGTAGAAGCACCTTGGGGCGCCCATCCTGAGGGTATGTATGGACATTACGATAATGACCTTGCCTACCGGATCTACTTTGAGCACTCGACGTATAACGATGCGGATACCAAGAAATGGATGGATGAATGGGTGTACGGTGTCAAAGACCGTCAGGAGTATATCGCCCATTATATCGAGCGATTCGGATACTCGAAGCTGATGAGACTCAAACCCAAGCCGTATTACAGTGCGTCAGTCAATTACAGCAGACCAGTAGCGGAGGTATTTTAATTATGAAAGAGAAAGAATACGCCACCGATTATACATTAACGGAACTTATGATTGTTTGTGCGGCAAAGCAAGTAAGAGATGGAGACATTGTTTTTATCGGAACGGGCCTTCCCTTCCTTGCATGTGCGCTTGCAAAAAAAACCCACGCACCTAACCTGGTTCCATGCAGCGAGGAGGGGCAGATTGATGCCAACCCTCTTCTTTGGCGAACACCTAGGTCGATTGGCGATCTAGCGATGACGGCAGGTGCTATGATGGCAACAGATCTTCTCGGTGTCATGCATAGACTGACCTATGGAGAATTTGATCTTGGCTTTATTAGTGGAGCTCAGGTGGATAAATATGGGAATGTAAATTCGACAGTTATCGGTGATTATAAGAAGCCGAAGGTGCGCTTTCCCGGATCTGGTGGTGCGAATGCCATCTCGAGCTATACAAAACGGCATGTGCTCATATTCGTCCACCGAAAACATCAGTTTGTCGATAAAGTCGATTACATTACCTCCCCCGGTTACCTCTCTGGACCGGGTGGAAGAGAAGCAGCAGGGCTTCCGTCGGGCACAGGACCGGTGGCGGTAATCACGACTCTCGGCACCCTATCATTTGACGAAGAGACCAAGGAAATGTATCTCGACGCTGTCCACCCCAATGTAAAGGTGGTAGATGTAAAAAATAACACAACATGGGATCTAAAAATTGCCAAGAAGGTTAAGGAGACAGAGCCGCCCTCGAAAGAGGAGATTAGGATGATCAGAGAAGATCTTGATCCCTTCGGCATATATCTGAAGAGGGACGAATTTCAGAAGAAAGCCATAGAATTTCTCACGTCAAAATGAATGAAGAAGCCGTTGGTACCATTATTTTCTATCTCATTTGTATAAAGGGCTTTGATGAGTTTATCAGATTCAGTTAGATGTATTGCGGAGAGGAAATTGTATGAAAATAAGTGAATGTATTGCAGTCATAACAGGTGGGGCATCAGGGTTGGGCGAAGCATGTGTCCGCTCATTGGTGGCTGGGGGAGCGAGGGTCTGCATCTTTGACCTTGCCACAGAACGGGGTGCAAAGATCGCAGATGAAATTGGCAAGAATGTCATATTCGCCCAGACGGATGTAACGTCTGAGGAAAGTGTCCAGGGTTCAATCAACAAGACGGTCGATGCATTCGGTGGATTAAACGTAGCAATCAATTGTGCTGGTATTGGCGATCCGGCAAAAGCTTTTTCCAGAAAAGGTCCCATGCCTCTCTCATTTTTCAACCGTATGGTACAGATCAATTTGGTAGGAACATTTAATGTGGTCAGGTTGGTCATTGAACAAATGATTAGAAATATACCGAACGATGACGGAGAAAGGGGTGTGATCATCAATACGTCATCTGCTGCCGCCTTTGACGGACAGATTGGCCAGCCGGCATATAGTGCATCAAAAGCGGGTGTGGCCGGTATGACTCTTCCCCTTGCCAGAGAGTGTGCAGAATATGGTATTAGAGTTATGACGATTGCTCCAGGCCTGTTTGCTACACCCATGCTCGCGTCCTTGCCGCGGGAAGCGCAAGACTCACTGGGGAAAATGACACCTTTTCCAAAACGACTGGGTAAGCCTCAGGAATACGCTCTCTTGGCCGAACAGATTGTCGAAAATCCTATGCTTAATGGTGAGGTAATTAGGCTCGACGGCGCAATTAGATTGACGGCAAAATGATTATAGATCGACCCGTAAATGTGGTCGAGGGTTTATTAGTTGACAATTTTAGATTTGCAAGGACTAGTCATTGAAGGGAGATAATAAATAGTGCGTAAGGTAGCAATTTTGGGAGTCGGGCACACGCCATTTTCTTTCTTAGCAGAAAAAACGGCAGTTGAACTCTTGTCCGAAGCAGCCATGGAAGCCGTGGCTCATTCAAATTTGAAAGCAGTGGACATCCAGGCCATGTTTGTGGGTAACGTGCTAGGTGATTTTTCTGAAGGTCAGGGCATGATCCAGTCGTATGTTGCTGATGAAATTGGCGCCAAAAACATTCCGGCAAGTCGTTTTGAAGGGGCTTGCGCCTCCGGAACGATGGCCATACGGGATGCTTTTATGTGGGTTGCGTCCGGTTTTTATGACATTGTATTGGCTGGCGGTGTAGATACAGTTTCAAAGATGGGAACCTCCCTTGCAACGCGAACGTTTGCCATGTTCAGCGATGGGCATTACGAGTATCCATCGGGGCTTACCTTTCCCGGCGCCTTTGGCATGCTGGCTCATCTTTATTCAGCAAAATATAAAGTACCCCTTCAGAAACTGAAACATCAGATGGCGCTGGTTTCGGTCCAGTCACACAAATATGGTCAGTATAATCGTCTGGGGCAGATCCACAAAGCAATCACAATCGAAGACGTTCTGAGTAGCGCTATGGTTACATCTCCTCTTCAGCTTTATGACTGCTGTCCTTTTTCTGATGGCGCGGCAGCGATTGTGCTGGCTTCAGAAGAGATAGCGAGCAAGCTCATGGAAAAACCGGTTTACATCATCGGTGTGGGCCAAGCTTCATCGGGTCGCTTTAGTTCTCAGAAGGAATACCTTCCCAGGCTTCGGGCGAGAGAGATTTCTGCAAAGCAGGCCTATGATATGGCTGGCATCAAGCCGGAAAATATAGATCTCTGTGAGCTTCATGATTGTTTTAGTATTGCAAGCATTATAGCAGTGGAAAGCCTCGGGTTTGCAGAATTTGGTCATGGTGGTCAGCTATGGGAGACCGGAGAAGCGGACAGAGGAGGCAGAATCCCTATTAATATGTCTGGTGGATTGAAATCCAAAGGTCATCCTATAGGTGCAACTGGCGCTTCTCAAGTATGTGACATTGTAAAGCAGATGAGAGGACTTGTGGAGCAGGAAAGACAGGTCGAAGATGTTAGGATTGGATTGACAGATACGCTTGGTGGCGATGGCATCATCTGCAACCTTGTACTCCAGAAGGGTTGGTAGCCATGCATATCGTCGAAGGTAGTCGCTAGATTTTAGAGGGAGCTGTGTTCAATGAACAACTTAGAATACAAACTCACATTCAAAGATTTCAATAATTTTCTCAGAAAAAATAAGCTTATGGGTCTACAATGCAAGGATTGTAGCAAGTTCACATGCCCGCCGAAACTGGTCTGTCATGAGTGCGGCAGCACAAATCTCGATAGTGCAATTCTCAGTGGGCAGGGAAGAATTGTGACTTTTACTGCTTCGTATGTCACAGCGCAGGGTCGCGAAGTTGAAGCGCCTATTCTTGTGGTAATGGTAGAGTTGGAGGAAGGTCCTTGGATCATGGGTAATCTCGTCGGCATAGACCCTGATTGGGCCTCAATAGAATCACTGATTGGAAAATCGGTGATTCTAGCGAAAACTCGGATATTGCCTGCTGATCAATACTCAGGTGGCAAGGAAGTGAAAGATGGTATCGCTAGGCCTACTTTTTCTCTATCCAACAAAGGGTAGCGATTATTCAACTATCAGGAATCTCGCAAACCGATAACATATTTATTTATACGATCTCTTTGGAAGCAGTACTTTGAGACTAGTCACAGATTCAGTAATGTAGGACGATGGAAGGAAGCTGATTATGAATAAAGATTTTTTTGAAAGATTATTTTCATTGAAGGGAAAGACCGCTCTCATTACAGGCGGTTATCGAGGTATCGGATTGACATTTTCAGAAACTTATGCCGAGGCAGGAGCTGATGTGGTGATAACGGCAAGAAGTCTGCAGGGCTGCCAGGCCGCAGCCAAGAAACTTGCTGATAAATATGGCATCAAATCTGTCGGCAAATCTGTGGATGTTTGCGATTCATCAGTCGTCGACAAGGTTGTCCAAGAGATAATTGATGAATTCGGTAAGATTGACATCCTCGTCAACTGCGCNNTTTCGCGGCACTTTTCTCGCCTCGAGGGCGGTGGCCCAGGTCATGATCCAACAGAAAAGCGGGAAGATCATCAATGTTTCATCCATCATGGCGAAGATCACGGCCCGTAACCTGGCAGGCTACAGCGCGAGCAAGGCCGCCGTCAATATGCTTACACGGGCGATGGCCCTTGAGCTGATGCGTTACAATGTCCAGGTCAATGTTCTCATGCCCGGTTATTTTCTGACACCGTTCAACACGGAGTTCTTCCAGACGGAGCCGGGAAAGAACCTCATCAAAAAAATGATTCCCATGAACAGATTGGGGAATGTGGACGAGCTGAAATCCACGGCCCTTTATCTGGCCACGTGTCCCGCCTTCTTAACCGGGGCGGAGATTATCATAGACGGCGGTCACACGATTCCCTAAATGCAAGCCGAGACGGCGGATAGTCTGTCATGGCAATAAAACCTGAAAGAGCCTCCTGCGAGGAGTAAGAGGGTAAAAGAGATGACGCGCGAATATAACAATATCGTGTACACCAAGGAAGGCAAAGTGGCGACAATTGCCTTCAATCGCCCGAAGGTCTTGAATGCACTGAGCACGGCTCTTCTGCATGAAATGAGTGAAGCATTGAAAGACGCCGAGACAGACGATAATATCAATGTGATCGTCCTGACCGGGACAGGCGAGAAGGCCTTTTGCGCTGGTGCTGACATCACTGAGGTCAAGGACCTGAGCGCCGTGGAAGCCATGAATTACTCCCTGAAGGTACACGAATATACCCGCCAGATGGAAAGAATCCGGAAACCGATCATTGCGAAGATAAACGGTTTATGCCTGGGTGGCGGGGCTGAAATCGCCATGGCGTGCGATTTTCGGATCGCCTCGGACAAATCCAAGTTTGGGCAGCCGGAGATAAAGATCGGCTTGATACCGGGAGGCGGGGGTACCCAGCGTCTGACCAGGATGGTTGGAAAAACGGTGGCCATGGAGATCAACATGCTGGGAGATCAGATCGACGCCCATGAAGCTCATAGAATAGGACTGGTGAATCGCGTTGTACCCGAGGAGATCCTCAACAGGGCGGTGGATGAATTCGTAAAAAAAATATTGCACCTCAGCCCCGTCGTTCTGGGAATTTTAAAGCAGGTCATCCATGAGGGCATAGAAATGGATATAGACCGTGCCTTGCATCACGAAGCCGCCTGCTTCGGCGAAGCGCTCTCAACGGAAGATGCGAAAGAGGGGACGACGGCTTTTTTGGAGAAGAGACGTCCTCAGTTTCAGGGAAGGTGAATGTTGCCGAGCCCCATGCCGGCCGGATGGGAATCTCCTCGTTTTATGATGTGAATTGATAAGAATGGGAAAATGATATGACCGGAAAATTGATCGCCATGGAAGATGCCGTCAACCTGGTGAACGACGGTGACATGCTTGCCATCGGCGGATACACGCTTTACAGGAAACCGATGGCTTTTATCCGCGAGCTTATCCGCAAAGGGCGCAAGGATATGACGGTACTGTCTTTTGCCGCGAGCGTCGACGTGGACATGCTGATCGGGAGCGGTGCGGTTTCTGCCATCAGGAGCTGTTATGTCGGCATGGAATATCTCGGCCTTGCTCCGAATCACCGCCGCTATGTAGAGAATGGCGCGGTCCGCCTGATTGAGGAATCGGAACTGACAATCGGAGTGGGCCTGAAAGCCGCCCTGCAGCGTGTCCCCTTTATGCCGGTGAAGCAGTTGCTGGAAACGGACATGCTCAAAGTGAGAAGTGACATCCGGATCACCACGTGTCCCCTTACGTCTCAAAAGGTCGTAGCGCTTCCGGCGATAAAGCCGGATGTGGCTGTGATCCATGTGACGGAAGCCGATCCCTTCGGGAATGCCTGCTTCAGCGGGAACATCTGCGCCGACAGGGAACTGGCGATGGTTTCGGATCGGGTGATCTTAACAGCGGAAAATATTGTGTCGACCGAGCAGCTGAAACAGAATCCGCAGCCCGTCCAGATCTGCAACTTCGAGGTGGATGCGGTGGTTGAAACGCCTTGGGGAGCTCATCCGACATCTGCCTATCCTTATTACACCTTTGATTTGTGGCATCTTTTCGATTACCTGGAAGCGGGGAGGAGCGGCGACGCATTCAAAGGGTACCTGGAGCGCTACGTCCATCAATGCGATACCGACAAGGATTACCTGAACGCAATAGGCGGAATGGCGGCGCTTGAGCGCATATCGTTGTGAATATTTCCGAAAGGCTGCATGATGAAGAGCACAGTACCATACTCCGGGATTGATATGATATGTATCTCTATTGCCCGTGAGATCAAAGACGGTGATTTAGCGGGCCAGGGGATTTCGACCCCCCTCGTGGGAGCGGCATACATGCTGGCAAAACTGACCCACGCCCCCCATTCCGTCATCTCTTACACAGTGGGCAATCTTCTATCCATCGACGTCTTTCCTCTTTCTCTCCTCTATTATGAGGAAAGTGTAATCGATCAATGTCTTCGCCCCTGGACCTTTACGGGGGTTGTCAGTGACCTGGTGCCCTTCGGATGCATTGATGTGGAGGCCTTCCGGCCGGCGCAGATAGACAAGTACGGCAATACGAACAATATCGTCATCGGCGATTATCAGAGGCCGAAAGTACGTCTCCCCGGCTGCGGCGGCATTTGCGATGCGACGTCGATATGGGATAGAATCTATTTTTACATCCCCGACCACAACAGACAGGTCTTCGTCGAGAAGCTCGATTTCAGGAGCGGCCTGGGTTTTCTTGAGGGGCAGAACGATAAGCAAAGGGAAGCCCTGGGATTGCTGGGCAAAGGGCCGTTTAAAGCATTCTCGAATTTGGGCGTCATGGACTTCGATGAAGAAACGAGGAGAATGAGGCTGGTGTCCCTTCATCCGGGTGTAACGTTAAACGAGATCAGGGAAAATACGGGTTTTGAGTTGATGATTGCGGATAAGATCGAAGAAACTCGGCCCCCTTCTCAGGAAGAAATCGATTTATTGAATGAAAAGATCGACCCCTATGGAATTCGAATGCTGGAGAGCCTTTCAGGGCAGAAGCGAAACCAGAGGATCAAGGAAATAATTGAAAAAGAAATGAATGCGCGTCAGAAGATAAACACACCAAGGCATGCTTACAACCAAGCCAGATTGATTGATTTTGCAAAGCGATTTCTGGGGCAGTAAGCATTCAATAACCTTCTCTATAAAATTCCCTTTTTGCCGTTTTTGTTTTTTCCGGCTGCATCAAACCTCCTCGAGGGGCCGGCAAACGGCAAGCCCCGACTCTGACGGAGGTTAAGACTCATAATAAGGAGGGAGGACAACATGGGTTTTAAGACACAAGAAGAGTACCTGGCTTATAAGCAGATGGTATCCGATTTTCTCTGGAAAGAGGTTGAACCATTGGTTCCCAAGATGGACGAGGAAGACCATATTCCAAGAGAACTTCTTTTTCCCAGATTTAGAGAGTTGGGACTCTTCAGGCTTATTATTCCTGAGGAGTATGGTGGTCTGGGTCTCACCACAGCTCAATACCTTCCATTCATTGCTGAGATGTCAAAAGTCAGCGGGGCTGTCAGGGCGCTGATCCATGTGCATCTCACTGCCGCCCGGGCTATTGCGTTCTACGGACGGGAAGAGCAGAAGAAGGCGATTCTGCCCAAAATGGCCAAGGGCGAGTCATCGCTCGCGTTCTGTATAACCGAGGCAAATTCCGGGTCCGGCCTTGATTGCAAGACTGCTGCCGTAAAGCAAGGCGACCACTATGTGCTGAATGGCGAAAAGCATCTTATTACCAACGCCGATTTTACCGACCTGTTCATGGTCGCCTGTTATACCGGCCCCAGGGATCTGGGCAAGAAAGCGATGAGCGCCCTTATCGTGGAGTCGGGAGCGCCCGGCTTCACGATCGAGCCCATGCCCCACCTTCTGGGCTGCAAGGGATTGGGTCATGGCATTTTAACATTCAAGAACTGCATCGTACCGGCGAAAAACGTTGTTGGAGAAGAGGGACTGGGGTTGGATGTTTTCCTGGGCGAATTGGAAGTGAGCAGGGTTTATGTGGCGGCAAGTTCTTTGGGAACGGCTATGCGGGCGCTGGACGAATCTGTAAAATATGCAAAAAAGAGAATAACCTTTGGGAAAGCTATAGCCCAGAGGGAATCCATCAGGATGCTTCTGGCAGACATGGCAATGGATATATATGGCCTCAGACTGATGCTCGAAGATGTCGCAAGAAAGATAGACGAGGGGAAGCCATGCGCACTGGAAGCATCGATAGTAAAAAGCCATGGTCTCGAAACCGTGTGTAGAGTGACCGACAAGGCGATGCAGGTCCTGGGGGGGAGATCCTATCTTGTGAGCTGGCCCATAGAAAGACTCTTCAGGGATGGAAGACTCAATGTGCTCGAAGAGGGGACTCCCTCAATCCAAAAATTGGTTACCGCCCGCGCTCTTCTGTCGGGTGACTCCCCGTGCACAAGTCCATGGTAGTTAGCGGGCGATCGTGTCTGTGGGACAGTAAACATTCGATCGCCTCATAACTGTTTAAACGGGAATTTTAAAAAATGGAGTTACATGTCTATGGAAAGAAGAAAAAAGCTGGCAAATCTGATTCGCGGCAAAGGAATCGTCGTGACGCCGNNGTATCGGCCGTCAATCTGCCGGTGATATGCGATTCCGACACGGGTTACGGAAACGTCAATAATGTGATCAGGACCGTCGAGGAATACGAAGCGGCCGCTGTCTCGGGGATACATATCGAGGATCAGATCACCCCTCAAAAAGTGCGGCGCCATGGCCGGGCTGAAACTCGTGTCGCTTGAAGAACACATTGCTAAAATCAAGGCGGCGATCGCGGCGAGAAAGGACAAAAACTTTCTGATCATCGCCCGCACCGATTCCCGCGCGGTCTTCGGGATTGAAGAAGCGATAAGACGCGGCAAAGCGGCCACCGACCTAATATATGTCGAAATGCTCGAATCGGTTGATGAGCTGAAAAAAGTTGTAAAGAACATTAAAGCGCCGCTGATGTATGACACGCTGGAGAACAGTAAAGTGCCCTATATGAATGCGAAGGACCTGGAAAAAATCGGCTATAAACTGGTCATTTATCCTCGCTCTTCCACGTTTCTCTACGCCAGGACGAGCATGAAACTGATGACGGAATTGAAAAAGACCGGCACGACGGCTGGATTCCTAAAGGATATGATGACCCGTCATGATTATGAAGCCCTTCTCGGATTGGGAGAGATTAAAGAACAGCAATATCTTGACGAGCGAATGTAAGTATTAAACGGGCGAATCAACGGCTGAACCTTTGAAGCCGCATTCGCGCATTCATGATACGATCGCAGGAGGTTCGTATGGATTTTCAATTGACCGATGAACAGCAGCTCATTCGCAATAACATGCGCGAATTCGCCGACAGGTACGTGGAACCGATCGCAGCGGAGATCGACGAAAACAGCCGTCACCCCGCCGAGCTTTTTCAAAAGCTGGCCGAGGGGGGGTGGATGGGCATGCCCATTCCCGTTGAGTACGGGGGTTGCGGCACCGATTATCTGACGCACATCCTGGCGGTGGAAGAACTTTCCCGATCCTGTTCATCGACAGGATTTTCGGTGGCGTCGCATGTCATCGTTGCATTTCTCCCCCTTCTGTACGGTACTGAAGAACAGAAAAGGAAGTACCTCGTTCCTCTGGCCGAGGGAAAGCACATGTCGGCCTTTGCCCTGACGGAACCGGGGGCGGGGACCGATGTCATGGCGGCAACCTCGCGTGCCGTTCTTGACGGGGACGAATACGTCATCAACGGGACGAAAACCTTTATCACGAACGGCCCCATAGCGGACACCTATATCGTCGTTTGCTGGACGGATAAAGCGGCTGGCCGGAAGGGCATGAGCGCCTTCATCATCCCCAGAGGCACCCCGGGACTCAGGCCGGGAAAGCATTTCGAGAAAATGGGGATGAGGTCTTCCCAGACCTCCGAGGTTGTTCTCAAGGATTGCCGCGTTCCCCGGGAAAGCATGCTGGGGCAGGCGGGGCAGGCCCTGGCGATGTCCATGGGCATCTTTGAACAGGGGCGTATCGGGATCGCCGCGCAAGCGGTCGGCATCCTGCAGGCCGCCCTGGACGAGTCTATCAAGTATTCCAAGGAGAGGGTCCAGTTCGGCGTCCCCATTTCGAGACACCAGGCGATCGCCTGGATGATCACCGACATGGCGACCGATCTTTCCGCGGCCCGTTTCCTGACTTACCATGCCGCCTGGCTGAGGGATCAGAAGCAGCCCTTTGCCAAGGAGGCATCCATGGCCAAGCTGTTTGCGTCGGAAGCGGCCATGAGGCACACCGTCAAGGCCGTCCAGATTCAAGGCGGCTACGGTTACTGCAAGGGGGCCAAGGTGGAGAGGCTCATGCGGGATGCCAAGATCACCGAGATCTACGAGGGCACCTCGGAAGCCATGCGGATGGTCATCTCCGCAAACCTTCTTCGCTGAAGGTGTTTGACGCGCAACCATTTGACGCTGACTGATAGGTCCGAACGATGCAAGACGATATTCTTTGTGAAAAGTGCCGGAAGGTTAAAGCAGTCAGCGTGTGTCTGGGATGTCATGCGGCAATTTGCGAGGGCTGTGCCCGATATGAATTATTCGGCTCCGGATGTGGGTGTGTCTACCCCGCGCACTACTGTCCGTCCTGTGCCGATGACCCCAGAAGAAACCCCAACGCCATTCCTCCGGATCCTGCCGATTGATCCATCTTTTGTCTTCACGCGATCATTTCTAATAAAATCCTTGCACGAGCTGAAAAAAAGAGAGAGAGGCAAAGCGTTTCCGCCCCGCCCCCGGAGGGATTATTCTATCGACGAGTGGGCGATACGGGCCTAAGTGGCCTCTGCTTCCGTCAGGTAGTAATCCTGGATCGTGGCAAGGACCTTGTCCCCCCCTTGTCAATGACCTTCTCCTTGATCTGGAGGAGTTTTGACCTTCACCCCTAAAACTGTACCAGCGGATATGTTAGTTTTCTGACATAATGAAATTATTGAGGAGGAGGGATTATGCCATGAGGAGGAAATTTACGAAGGAGCAGATTGCGTTTGCTTTGAAGCAGGCGGAGCATGGGACGCCGGTGGCCGAAGTGATCAGGAAGATGGGGATCACAGAACAGACCTGTTGCCGCTGGAAGAAGAAGTATGGTGGCTTGGGCATGGGCGAGTTGAGGCGTTTGAAGCAGCTTGAACAGGATTGATATGTCGAACAGATAGAAACATGATTTAAAATGTGGTATAGTTCTCTGGCGTCGAATAGTCATTGAAGACCCTCGAAACCCCCTTCTTAGAAAAGGACATAACTGTATGAGAAAGACATTCCCATTGATTCTTCTTTTTTTGCACTTTGCTTCTTGGGGTTGTACTACCCCAATGCAAAAATATTGGTTGAACAGCCAATTCTATCAGTCGGCACAATATTTTGAGAAGAATCTATCTACAGATAAGGCCGGCCTGGATGATTTGTATTACTATTGTCTGTCTCTATACGAGATAAAGAATTATGAAAAGTTCGATAATTGCCATGATGCTTTTTTTGCAAGATCGGGAAAGGCTGACACAATCAACAGAACCTCACGGGACGCTTTACTGGCAGAAATCCATTCCTTCAGGGCAAGGAACATGATTGATCTGGGAGCCGATTCCGACGATATAAAAAAAGAAGTTGATTATTCTCTTGCCCTGCTGAAAAAGGCGTCACCGAATTTTCATAACGCATACAAGATTCCTGAAATCCACGTATATGAAACCGCCGGCATTTTCGCGGCAATAAGGGGAGATAGCTCAACCGCATTGGGTTACATAAGCAAGATCAGAACGGTCACATCCATGGCTGAATTTCAACTTCGACCGATCAAGAACGCAGCCATAGCCGGGATTTATTTCATAATAAAAGACTATGGGAATGCAAAGAAAGTTATCCAGGAATACTCCGGAAGCGCCTTTTATGCTTTTGCTCAGGCCCTGGAGGTAATGATGGTTTTCCCATTGTTGGTGCATTATGCGGACGTTGGGACTGATACCAGCATTGGCGCGTGGACGGAACGCGGCACATTCTTAAGTGAATTCATGGTAGCAAAAATTCTTTTTGAAACGGGGAACCTTGCCGAGGCAAAAAACGGATACGAAAAACTCCTGTCTCAAAAGATGTCCGCGAATTACGAACGTCTCCATTGGACATCACTGGCTGACCTGGCTTCCATATACAGGAAAGAGGGCAGATTAAAGGAAAGCATTAACTCTTTAGAACAGGCTATTGATATCATTGAGAATCAGAGAAAAAGCATCTTTTCTGAAGGCAGCAAAATCGGTTTTGTAGGCGATAAGCAGGCAGTCTACCATGATTTGATAAGAGCCTTATACGAAGATAAACAATACGAAAAGGCTTTCGAGTATGTCGAGCGCTCCAAGTCGAGGGCACTGGTTGACCTTCTTGCTTCGAAAAAAGACTTTGCATACAGCGGCGGCAATGAAAAGGAAATTCGTACACTCCTTGCCGCTCAGGATTCCGCTGAAACAAAAATTGCCATGCAGGCTGCATCCATTGATAGCGCAAAGACTCGGAGCGTCCAAGTCAGAGTCAGGGAAGACTTGAGAAATAAGGCGCCCGAATTAGCTTCACTTGTTACAGTTACCTACCAGCCTGTCTCAGAGCTATTGTCGCAAATCTCCACTGAAGAAGCCATAATCGAATACTATTACCGCGACAAGGACATGTATGCTTTCATCCTGTCTGGTGGCAAGCTGCAGACGGTTAAACTGGATGGTTCAGGCCTCATGGATGACGTCCTGGCCTTCCGCAAGCTCATAGAAACGCCGAGCTCTCCCGAGTTTATGGATGCTTCCAGAAAGCTCTATAAACGTCTCTTCCAGCCCATCGAAAGTGTACTCGGCAAACGTTCTCTTATCATCGTCCCCCACGGGGTATTGCACTACCTGCCCATGAATGCTCTCCATGACGGTCGCAGTTATCTCATCGACNNGACCTTGGTGACGCCAAGCTTGATCTGGCATATGCTGAGCAGGAGGCGAGAGATGTTGCCGGTATCCGACCGAATTCCAAAGTATTCGTCCGGAAGGAGGCTACAGAAACAGCTCTGCGCAAGTATAGTAACGACTACAGTTATCTGCACTTCGCCACCCATGGCCAGTTCAATCCGGAGTACCCATTGCAATCAGCGCTCCTGCTGGCTCCGGATTCCCAGTACAATGGGATGCTATCAGTGAATAAAATCTATTCATTAAACCTGGCTGCGGACCTCGTGACCTTGAGCGCCTGCGAAACAGGATTGAGTAAAATTGCCAATGGTGATGATCTGGTCGGGTTGATCAGGGGATTCCTTTATGCCGGTTCGAGTTCTATCGTAGCCAGCCTCTGGAAGGTGGATGACCTTGCCACGTCTCAACTCATGACCCGCTTCTACAAGGAAATGGACAGGACTGATAAGCGTGAAGCCTTAAGAACAGCCCAGTTGGAGACTAAGAAGAAATACCCCCATCCTTATTACTGGGCCTCGTTTCAGCTAACGGGAAATGCGAAGTAATTGAAATCTTCTCCTTTCCCTACAGAGCGGTAGTGAAGGTTCGCAGGTTGCCTAGGCGTTTGCTTCTTCCTGAAAAAGAGCACCTGTAGTTTTGACGCATATACATCTGTTCAAATGATTATTAATGAAAGTTGTCTCTTGACTTTTTAAAGAATTAGGAACACAAAAAGAATCATATTTAAACAGGACATCGTCAAAAGGTTAACAACTAATCTGAACCCTTTTTGTAAGGGCGGTGCCGTGAAGAGATTATTGAAACCCCGTTTCTCAAAAAGAGCGCGGGGTTTTGTGTTT
>PLLV01000060.1 GCA_003142295.1 Syntrophaceae bacterium | reverse complement strand
GGCGGCAAGGCCATAGGATAAGGGAGGGGTGGAAAGATTATTTGTATTCCCCCTCGCGAGACTGCATCGCAATGACACTGCGAGTGAGTGAAACGGCCTAAACAATAGGAGCCTAACACACCCCTTTTGGCTGTTCACAATAACAGACAGCGACGATTCAGTCTCAAATGCGAGGGGGTTTCATTTATGTTAACGCATATCCGTAACCAGTATCTTCGGCTCCATCATATCCAGGATGGCATATTTGAGGCCTTCCCTTCCCAGACCTGAATCCTTTATACCCCCATATGGCATGTGATCTACACGGAATGTGGGAACGTCATTGACAATGACGCCTCCGACTTCCAGGTTTATAAACGCGTAGTTTATTTCATTCATGTTATGAGTGAAGATTCCAGCCTGTAATCCGAAGTTCGTATCATTTACCATATGGACTGCTTCTTCTATGGTTGTATAAGGCTCTACGGTAACCACTGGCCCGAAAACCTCGAGACAGTTGACCTTCATCGATCTCTTCGTGTTTGTGAGCACTGTTGGATCACAAAATGCACCCTCTCTTTTCCCGCCGCAGACAGTTTTTGCACCGCCGCTGACTGCCTCTCTCACCCAGTCTTCGACTCGTTTCGCATTCGGTTCATCGATCATGACAGAGATCTGTGTTTCTGGCTTGAGAGGGTCACCGAATCTTAAGCTCTGTGCGCTCACGACGAATTTCTCCAGAAATTCATCAAAAATCTTTCTTTCCACAAAGATCCTCTGGGCATGGATGCAGATCTGCCCCGAGTAGGCAAAACCGCCGAAAATGCACCTTTTCACGGCAAAGTTGACATCGGCACTTCCGCATACAATGACGCCGGCATTCCCGCCAAGTTCGAGGACCACCTTTTTCTTGCCCGCCTCTTTCTTCATTTTCCATCCTACCTCCGGAGAACCTGTGAATGTGAGGAGCTTGAACCTCTCATCAGTCACAAGCTTCATACCCGTCGTTCGATCCATCGGAATAATGGACAGCGCCCCTTTCGGCAAGGAAGTCTCGTCGATGATTTTTGCGAGTTCCAGTGTGGAAAGCGGCGTTGCCGATGCCGGCTTCACTATGATGGGGCAACCTGCTGCTATGGCCGGCGCAATCTTGTGCGCGGCCAGATTCATCGGGAAGTTAAAAGGAGAGATGCCCGCCACGAGACCCACGGGAAAATATTTAACGAGCCCTTCCTTGTCTTTACCGCCGGGAGTCCAGTCAAGGCTTAAATATTCTTTGGGAAGCCTCTTCGATTCTTCCGCCGCGATGAGAAAAGTCTGGCTGGAGCGGTCAATTTCGGCGCCTGCATATATCAGAGGTTTTCCCGACTCCTGTGCCAACACCCTTGATAAACGCTCTTTCCTCTGGATAAGGGTATTGGCAATATACCTGAGAATCTCAAATCGCTCGAAAGAGCTTAGTCCCTTCATGACATTTTCCGCCGACTGAGCTTTTGAGATGGCTTCTTCCAGATCAGTTTCGCGGCCCAAATATGTCTCAGCAAAGAGCTCATTGTTAAACGGGTTGACGACTTTCAGAATTTTGTCGGTTTTTTGAAACGATCCGCCAATGCAAATGTCATATGTATCCATCATAACCCTCCTTCCCTTACTGCACTTTAATTCCCTGAAAGTTGTGACCAAAATGATCCGCAGTGCTCAAGATTTTCATAGTAAGCATTGTCAATGATTATATCAGGAAATCGCAAAAAATACATCTCCTGTCAGGTCAATGCATGCGGTGTTATGCCTGCATTCCCTTGTCTCGC
This sequence comes from Syntrophaceae bacterium, assembly GCA_003142295.1. Lineage (GTDB taxonomy): Bacteria > Desulfobacterota > Syntrophia > Syntrophales > UBA2185 > Fen-1135. The sequence goes on along the minus strand of PLLV01000060.1, from coordinate 30,312 downwards.
GGCATATCTTAACAAGTGTTTCCCCTGTGTATCCGTATGTTCCGGATATTACAGCATAGAGTTGAAGACTACATGGGCTATTGACATATACAGTTATTTCTCATATATAAACTCTCTTTATTCATTGAATCCTTCAAGGACATGCGTTTGAAGAGAGGAATTGTCGCATGAAATACTGGAGAAAACCCCTGGATCTGGAGAGCATCAAGGCGAGCAGGGGAAAGGTAATCATTATTGAGGATCGATGCAAAGGGTGCGAATTCTGCGTCGCATACTGTCCGCGGGATGTGCTTGGCATGTCGCAGACATTCAATGTAAGAGGCTATCATACGCCTGCAGTCATAGACGAGTCAAAATGTGTCAATTGCCATTTCTGCGAGGCCCTGTGTCCGGAATTTGCAATATACTCTATAGAGGCAACTGAAGAGATGCAGGGTGAGACGGCCCGGTCTCGAAGGAAGAATAAGTAAGGGAGAGAACTTACCGCATGCCGTTTAAAGAAGTATCTGTTATTCGAGGAGAGCTGCATGGCTGACAAGGCTGTATTGACGGGGACCTATTTCATGAACGGTGACTATGCCTGCTGCGAGGGCGCTCTGGCTGCGGGCTGCCGATTTTTCGCAGGGTATCCGATTACCCCGGCAACGGAGATTGCCGAGCGCATGTCTCGCAGGCTGCCGGAACTCGGTGGCATATATATACAAATGGAAGACGAGATTGCATCCATGGCGGCTATCCTGGGCGCAAGCTGGGGAGGCGTGAAGGCCATGACCAGCACGTCTGGTCCGGGCTTTTCCCTGATGATGGAGAATATCGGTCTCGGAATCTGTACGGAGACACCGTGTGTGATCTGTAATGTGCAGAGGGCAGGGCCGAGTACGGGACTCCCGACGCTCGTCGGCCAGGGAGACATGATGCAGGCCCGCTGGGGGTCACACGGCCATTACGAGGTCATTGCGCTTGCTCCGACCAGTCCCCAGGAGATGTTTGACTTGACCATCCGTGCCTTCAACCTTAGCGAGCAGTACCGTATACCCGTCATGATCATGGCCGATGAGGTTGTCGGTCACATGAACGAGCGTGTCGTCATCCCGCGGAGGGAGGAAATAAAGCTTGTCGGGCGACGGAAACCCAAGGTACCTCCACGCGATTATCTGCCCTATCACCCTGATCCGGACGGGGTCGCCCCCATGGCCAACTGCGGGGACGGTTACAGGATCCACATCACCGGTTTGACGCATGACGAGCGCGGTTATCCGGGGATGGACGAGAAGACTCAGGCGCAGATGGTCAATCGACTGATCCAGAAAATCGTAAGCAACAGGGACAAGATCATCCGGACGGAAAACATTTGCCTCGATGATGCCGATGTCGTTGTAGTTGCTTACGGAATCAGTGCGCGGTCCGCCAGACAGGCCGTGCGCGATGCGCGAAGCAGAGGCATACGCGCGGGACTTATCAAATTGGAAACGGTATGGCCCTTTCCGGAAACACTTATCAGAGATGTAGCCAGCCGGGTGCGCGCCCTCATTATGCCTGAAATTAACGCAGGCCAGATGGTCCTTGAATTGCAGCGGTGCGCCGGAGGAGCGTGTCCCGTTCATCTGGTGTCCCACTTCGGCGGTTCCATAATCCACCCTGCAACCATCTTAAGTGCCATTGAAGACTCTATAAAGGGGAGAAAATGAAGACGAAAAAGGCAGAAAAGACCATGCCGCGGCATCCCATGGAAGGATTGATCCGGAGTGAGCGACTCCCCCATATATGGTGCGCCGGGTGCGGCATCGGCACCGTTTTCGGGTCTGTGATGGCAGCCATTCAGAAATCAGGCTACGACCTGGACAAGACTGCCATGGTTTCCGGTATCGGCTGCACCGCGCGGATGGCCGGATATATCCGGCTGGATTCCTTTCACACAACGCACGGCCGTGCCCTGCCATTCGCCACAGGCCTGAAGCTGGCGAAACCGGAGCTGAAGGTGCTCGTCGTCTCCGGTGACGGTGACCTGCTTGCTATAGGGGGCAATCATTTCATCCATGCGGCCCGGCGGAACATTGACATCACCGTCATCTGCGTGAACAACCTGAACTATGGGATGACTGGCGGGCAACTCGCTCCCAGTACGCCTTTCGGGGCTAAGACTACCACAAGCGTCACGGGCTGTCCGGAGGAACCGTTCAATTTCTGTTATCTGGCCTCTGCATGTGGGGCGGTTTACGTCGCACGCTGGACATCTTTGCATATACGCAGACTCACGAACTCCATTACTGAGGCAATGCAGAAGCGCGGTTTCGGATTTGTCGAGATCCTGACTCCCTGCCCCACCTCCTTCGGGCGCCGTAATAAGATAGGGACTGCTCTGGAGACTCTGAAGTTTTATCATGAGCGTTCCGTCATTCGCAATGATATCGACCCGAAAGAGGCGCCCATAGACTTCGGCAGCAATATTGTGGTGGGAAAATTTGTGGACACGGAAAGGCCGACATTTATGGATAACTATCAGTTGAGCTGCAAGAATCGGATCGGGGACTGGCCGGATTTTGAAGGCACGATCATGCCGGAAAATTAGGCAGGGTGATGAGATATACTATCATGAATAATGAAAAGCACATTCTTATAACGGGCTTCGGTGGACAGGGGGTCATCATGGCCGGCGACATCCTCGGAACGGCAGCTACCCTTTACGACGGAAAATTTGCCACCATGACGCAGGCCTACGGACCGGAGGCCCGGGGCGGCGCCTGCTCGGTCCAGGTTATTATCAGCGAAGAGGAAGTCCTTTTCCCTTACATAAAGGAGCCGCATGTCCTGATCTGTCTGAGCCAGGAAGGCTATTCCAAGAATATCGACAGTCTGCGTGAAGGCGGCATGCTGATTCTGGAGTCGGATCTTGTGCGGACAAAAAACATTTCTTCAGACGTCACCGCATACAATATACCGGCGACCCGTTTCGCCGAAGAGCTGGGCAATAAAATGATGGCGAACATCGTTATGCTCGGATTTCTTGCTGCCATATATGATTTAGTAAGCGCGAAGGCTTTGCGCAAAGCCATGCTGACATCTGTGCCGGCACCAACGAGGGAAATGAATGCACGGGCCTTCGAGTGCGGCAGTGAATACGGTAAGGCTACCCTCAAGAGCCGGGCAAAACAGGGCAGGTTGGCAAGGGATTAGTGATGCATAGGAGTTCCTCAACCAGCAACCTGAAAAAAGCCGTTCTCCTGGTAGGCTCCGGTTACGGCGCCCTTAAGGTGGCGCAGGACCTCTCGCAATCCGGCATGCCCCTGGTCTGGGTCACGAAAGCCATTCACTTCCTGGAACACCCAGGGGGAGTCGCGCCCTTTACAGATTACCCCGATGATCTGGATTTCCAGTTCCGCCCGCTGTACCTGCAGGTAACGCGTCATCCCCTGGTTACCGCCTTAACCCATGCACGCGTCGAAGCTATCAAGCGGGGTCCCGATGGCTATCGGGCTGTCATCATTCAAGACCCCGTATATGTGGACTACGATCTGTGCACCGGATGCGGGCGCTGCATGGAGATTTGTCCCCTTCAGAATTCGAGTCATCCTCCCCTGCGCAGAACGCCGGCCTACTGCCCTTCCCGGGCCCTTGATTTGGATAAGCGCAAGCCCGCTCCCTGCAGAATAAGCTGTCCCCTCGGCGTAAATGTTCAGGCCTATATGGCGCTGACTGCAGCCTCCCGATTCGACGAGGCCCTTGATGTCATCAGGCAGGACAATCCCCTGCCGGGCATATGCGGGCGCGTCTGTCACCACCCCTGCGAGGACGCCTGTCGCCGCAGTTCGCTGGACCAGGCGGTGGCGATCTGCAGCATCAAACGTTTTCTTGCCGACCGTGAAATGGCGGAGCGACGGCCGCGGTTACCGGGCGCCCAAAAGCCGGGAAGGCCGGAAAGAGTGGCCATAGTCGGCGGCGGTCCGGCCGGCCTTACGGCCGCCTACTTCCTCAACCGGGAGGGTTTCAGCGTCACCGTATTTGATGCCCATCATGAAGCGGGAGGAATACTGCGGATGGGAATCAATGCCTTCAGACTTCCCCGTGCCGTCCTGGACGCCGAAATACAGGCCATCGCAGATGCCGGCGTAGAGATACGTACAGGCGCACCGGTCCGCTCCATCAGGGATCTGATTGATCAGGGTTTCCAGGCTGTCCTTCTGTGTACCGGGGCGCACCGGGATCTCCGCCTCAATATACCCGGTGAAGATGCGAAGGGTGTATATGGCGCCCTGGAGATGCTGAAGAAACTCAACACCGGTGGTAAGCTGAACATCCGGGGCAATGTAGTCGTCATCGGTGGCGGCAATTCCGCCATTGATGCGGCCCGGTCCGCTATCCGGCTGGGAGCTAAATCCGTCACCATCTGCTACCGCCGTAAGCGCAGCGATATGCCGGCGCACGGATCAGAGATACGGAGAGCGCAAGAGGAAGGGGTAAAGATTGAATACCTGGTGGCGCCGGTCCGGATCGTTTCCCAGAGAGGAAGAGTGAGCGGCCTTGACATGATCCGCATGAAGCAGGGCGCCGTCGATGAAAGCGGACGAAGAAAACCCGAACCGGTCAAAGGTTCAGAGTTTTTCCGGCCGGCAGATGCAGTAATTATAGGCATCGGACAACAGCCATCCTTAGCGGAAACGGGGCTCGGAAAAGAGCTGATTACAGGCCGGTCCGGGACGATTAATGTGGATGCGCGGCTCTCGGCCTCGCAGGCAGGCGTTTTTGCCGCCGGTGACGCGGTGACCGGACCCGATACGGTGGTAGGCTCTATGTCTCAGGGCCGCCGGGCCGCTGCATGGGCTGTGGAATATCTTACGGGGACATCTCCCTTGTGGGGTGCGCTGCCTGATGAATCTCGCGGCGCCGGTGAACATGTGGAAATTTCCGAGGACACTCCCCGAAGGTTTCGACCGGAAATGTCACGCAGGCAGGCGAAACTGAGAAGTCGGGATTTTAAAGAAGTGGAACTGGGACTGACCGAGGAGCAGACGGTGGCTGAAGCCTCACGCTGTGTTCACTGCAGCTCCTGCTGTGAGTGCCGCCTATGTGAAAGCGTCTGTAGTGATATAGGGGCCATCAATCATTTCAAGAACAGACAGCTCTTGACCGTTTCCAGTCCTGCAGTCATTGTGGCCGGCGATGAAGAGATTGCGCACCTGGACTTGGCCGATGAGGAACGCGTCTACCGCGTGGGAGACTTCCGGAGCGCTACGGACCTCGTGAATGTATTGATAGCCGGCAGTGCATCGGCAGGTCAGGCCATGGCGGAGTGCTCCTCCCTGCGGACCAACGGTGTCCCATGCCAGCCGGTCCCAATCGCTTCTGAAGAGGAAGTGCGGTTCGGGGTATTCACCTGCACGTGCAACGGAACCCTGGCAACCCCTGGCGCGCTTGAGCGTATCCGGGATATGGCACTGAGGATGCCCGGCGTGATGCACAGTGAGCTGATTTTTTCGGCCTGCCATCCACGCGGGGCAGATCAGATTGCCGCCGCCGTGCGGGAGCACAGGCTGGGCAGAGTCATTTTGGCCTCCTGCGTGTGCTGCCCCCTGGAATTTCAGTGCATTTCCTGTAACGATCAAAGAAACCGTGCCCGCATCCATCTATTTGAGAGGAATGGCCTCGACCGCTGCCGGTTTGAAACAATCAACATCAGGGACCACCTGGGTTCTCTAAATTTATCGGAAGAAATGCTCGTAGAAAGAATGCGTAATTTTCTGAGAGAGGCCTTCATTCGCGCCCGGGTCATGGGGCCGCTCCGCCAGAGCACAACGAAGATTGGAAACCGGATACTGATTCTGGGCGGTTCGGAAGTGGGCATGAGCTGCGCCCTCAACCTGAACATGCAGGGATTCAAGGTGCGCCTGGTCCATCGTTGCAGTCTGAAGGATGACTCCGAAGTGCCCAAGGAGATACGGGAAAGGCCTGTGAACCGCGTCGCTGGGGCTTCTATCACGCACGTAGAGGAAGCCCTTATTGAAGGAATCAAGGGGCACTTGGGCGATTTTACGGTGGCCGTGCGTGAAAACGGCGTTCGCAAGAATTTCCATGCAGATATAGTCTGTCTTGCTGACTTGAACGTCCTTCCCCTTGCAATTCCCGTGGGAATGTTCGGCCTCAAGAAATTTTATCGCTACAACTTTAAATTTTTCCACAGCCCTCAGATCGGCGTCTACCGGGTAATGCCCAGGACACTCAAGAGAGTGACGGCTTTCCAGGCAGGAGCGGCCCTGGCCGCGCACGTGGCAACTACGGCAGCAGAGGCCTTTTTGAAAGACCATGAACTCAGTCCCAAGGTGGATCGGAAACGATGCCGCGGTTGCGGCCGCTGCGTCGAGATATGTCCTTTTGACGCCGTAAAACTTGTAGCCAACGAGCGCGGCTTTTACACGGCGGAAGTATTGCGCTACAACTGTGTTGGGTGCGGCGGCTGTGTGGGACGCTGTCCAGTGACTGCCATGGACATGCCCTACTTTACAAATCGGCTCCTGGAAGAGATCGTTGCGGGCGCACTGGTCAGGGAGTAATTATATGCAACCGGTCCGTATCTTAGGGATATGCTGCAACTGGAGTCCTTTCGCCTGCTACAACGCAGCGGGGATGACGGGGATGAGCATGCCTGCGAACTTCCACCTGATACGGGTAATGTGCATAGGCCGCATCAACCAGGCGCTGATCCTGAGGGCCTTTGAATTTGGCGCAGACGGCGTAATCCTCCTGGAATGCACGGACGAGGATTGTCGTTACGGCCCGGGACCTGAAGTGGGTCATGAAAATGTGCACCGTGTACGCAGGATCCTCCACCTTCTTGGAATCCGCCAGGAACGGCTGGTGGAGCGCACATTTGGCGCCAATGAAAAAGAAGAACTGGTTCAAACTTTATGGAATTTCACGGAAGAGATGGAGGCGCTGGGTACTCTCATGGCAAAGAACGGCCGAAAACATGAGGAGTTAAAGAGTTGAACGACCCGAAGATCGATCAGATGATTGTGGATATGTCGCTGTACCAGTGCCTGGAGTGCGGCAAGTGTACAGCTTCATGCCCGCGAAGGCTGTCAGGCAAGGAGTACTCCCCCAGATTATTGGCGCACAAGGTGATCGCCGAGCGCCAGGACGAGGCCTACATCGAAAATTCGGTCTGGGAATGTCTGACTTGCGGCTTATGCCGTGAACGCTGCCCCTCGGGCGTGGACTTCAACCGTTTCATCATGGAAATGCGTACGCTGTTGGCCAAAACAAAAGGCTTGAAGGGCTACCGCGCCCACGACGGCGCCATTCATTCCTGGATGAGGATGATGACTGCCCCGCACCTCAAACAGAACCGTCTCGACTGGCTGGATGCAGGCATTAAGGTGGCTTCATCCGGAGAAGTGGCATTCTTCACCGGATGCGCGCCCTATTTCAATGTCTTCTTTGCCGGCATCGATGTGGATACCCTCTCTATAGCGAGAGACAGTATACGGTTGTTGAACTTTCTGGACATAAAGCCTGTTCTGCTGCCGAATGAAAGATGCTGTGGACACGACCTGCTCTGGTCTGGGGATATTGAAAATTTTGAAGCGCTCTGCCGGCTGAACTACACATCCATCAAGGACGCCGGGGTGAAGGAGATCATAGTTTCGTGCCCCGAGTGTTTCCAGGTCTTAAGTGAACACATGCCTCGTATCATACCGGGGTTTGATATTAGAGTCACCTTGCTGCTGGATCTCCTCCAGCGGGAAATGCAGCTGGGCGGCACGGCCTTCCGACCGCTCAAGCGTAAGGTCACCTTCCAGGATCCATGCAGGCTTGGGCGCATGCTGAACCGCTGTGCCGGCCCGAGAGAATTGCTCGGCCTGATTCCGGAGATGGAGTTTCGGGAAATGGAAAACTCGGGCAGGAGTGCGTTATGCTGCGGCAATTGCGGATTCATCAATTGTGATGCCTCCTCCAAACAGATTCAGGTGCAGAGACTCCAGGAGGCGCGTGCAACCGGTGCGGACCTTCTCGTTACGGCATGTCCCAAATGCATGATCCATCTCACCTGCACCATACGTGATCCGTTGATGCATGGGAAGAAGATACAAATGGAAATACGGGATCTGGTGTCCATTCTGGCCGACCAGATCGAGTAGCATAGAGGTTTGAATAAAGAGGGCGATGAATGGAAGAATTAAAACAAAATAACACAATCAGAATAGGCGTCTATGTATGCCAGTGCGGATCGAATATCGCAGGCGTTGTCGATTGTGACGCAGTAGCGGAGTATGCGGGCAAACTGCCGGACGTCGTGATTTGCCGGAACCAGGGCTACACATGCTCCGAGCCCGGCCAGAATCAGATCAAGAACGACATACAGGAATACGCTCTCAACCGGGTAGTGGTTGCCTCATGTTCACCGCGGCTTCATGAGGCGACGTTCCGGCAGTGTGTCAGTGAGGTGGGACTGAATCCCTATCTCATGGAAATGGCGAACATCCGTGAGCAATGCTCGTGGGTGCACGGCCATGCTGCCAAGGAGGCCACTATCAAAGCGAAGGATCTGGTGCGCTCCGCCGTGGCGAGAGTCCGCCTGCTTGATGCACAAACAGAAATGGAGGTTCCCGTTACGCCCGCAACCCTTGTCATAGGCGGCGGTGTGGCGGGTATCCAGGCGGCGCTTGATCTGGCTGATGCAGGCTACAAGGTGATACTCGTCGAAAAACAGCCGAGCATAGGCGGCATTATGGCGAGGCTCGACAAGACCTTTCCCACTATGGACTGTTCCATCTGAATACTCGGGCCGAAGATGACGGATGCCGGTCGGCATCCCAACATTACGCTGCTGACGATGAGTGAGGTGAAAGAGATCACGGGGTTCGTGGGCAGCTTTCACGTGCGCATACTGAAGAGGTCGAGGTATGTGAAGGAGAAGGAGTGCACGGCCTGCGGCGACTGCGTTGAGGTCTGCCCGGTCATCATTCCCGATGAGTTCAACATGGGCCTGAGCTCCCGCCGGGCCATCTATTCGCCTTTTCCACAGGCGGTGCCGGGGGCTTTTGCCGTGGATATCACCCGGTGCCTGGGCCACAATCCCATCATCTGCGGAAAGTGCATCGAGAAATGCAAGAAACGCTGTATCGACTTCGACATGAACGATGAGGAGATGGAGTTCGACGTCGGTACAATCATCGTGGCCACGGGGATGGAGGCTTATGATCCCGCTATCCTCGATGAATATGGTTACACACGCTATGAAAACGTGCTGACGAGCATGGAGCTGGAGCGGCTCATCAATGCTGGCGGACCGACCGGCGGTAAGGTCATCCGCCTGACGGATGGCAAGATTCCTAAGTCCGTCGCCTTTGTCCAATGCGTGGGGTCCAGATCCCAGCGGCGGGGCCGGCCTTACTGCTCGAATGTCTGCTGCATGAACACTGTGAAAAGCACGATCATGCTCAAAGAACACTATCCGGACATAGAAGTGAAGGTGTTTTATATTGACATCCGGGCCTTCGGCAAGGGATTCGAGGATTTGTTCCGGCGAAGCAAGGGCATGGGTGTCCGTTACATCCGCGGCCTTCCCGGTGACATAAAACAGGACCCCGCAACTGGGGATCTGATACTGACGGTGGAAAACACGGCGACCAATGAGTTGGATAGCCACCATACCGAAATGGTCGTCCTTGCTGTCGGTCTCGAACCGCCTTCGGACATGAAGGTTATTCAGGAGATGCTGGCCCTCCAGACAACATCCGACGGCTTTTACATGGAGGCCCACCCGAAGCTGCAGCCTGTGGATGCTGCGACCCGGGGGATCTTTTTTGCCGGTTGCGCCGAAAGTCCCAAAGACATAAAAGATTCCGTTACCCAGGCTTCTGCGGCCACTGCCCGGGCCATGCGCCTCATGAATCCCGGTTCGCTCAAGGTGGAGGCGATCACAGCAGAAGTTGACTCCGAACTGTGTAACTCCTGCGGCCTGTGCGTAAAGGTATGCCCTTACAATGCCATCACCGTGGATACGAAGGCAAAGACGGCGGCGGAAGTCACCGAAGCGGCATGCGCGGGATGCGGCACATGCGCGGCCGAATGTCCCACCATGGCCATCACGATGAATCATTTCACTGACGCGCAGATCGAGGCTCAGATTGACGCCGTCCTGGAAGGGAATGCGGCCGACAGGATACCGGTCTTCGCGTGCAACTGGTGCTCCTATGCGGGCGCCGATTTTGCCGGTGTCTCGCGGCTTCATTACCCGCCCAACACCCGCCTGATCCGGACCATGTGTTCCGGAAGGGTGCACGAGAAGTTCATCTGGCGCGCTTTCGCCAAGGGGGCTCCCGTAGTACTGGTATCGGGCTGTCACATCGGCGACTGCCACTACATGAACGCCAATCAGTGGACGGAGCGCCGTATCAAACGCATCTGGAAGAAGATGGAAAAGATGGGCCTCCGCACCGAAAGGCTAAACCTGGAATGGATAAGCGCGGCGGAAGGGCTTCGCTTCCAGGAGGTCATGGAGAAGATGGAAAAGATCAGAAAAAGCGTCACTCCCAAGGAAATCGCCGAAACCATGCGCATCGTGAAAGAGCAAAAGACCCGTTCAAGAAGCAAGGCCTCAGCTTTTGCAAAAGATGGTTAACCGATTTTGGAATGGTGCTTCAAATGAAAAGATTGTATCTGTCGGCTGCTGACAAAAAGATAGGCGGCGTCTGTGGGGGTATTGGGGAGTATTTTGACCGGGATCCCACCTTGATAAGAATTGTTTTTGTTATGCTTGTCCTGTTATCATTTGGATTTGCGATTCCCGCCTACTTTGCCATGTGGTTCATAATTCCGAAGAGGCCGGATACATCGCAGGATCGGGATTAGGACAAGAAGGCGCGAGAGCGATGAATTGAATAATATGTTCCTCGCGATTAAGAAAATGAGCCCCGGAGGCCCTTCCGGGGTTTTTCTGCTTTTGCACGAGTTGATATGACAGCCGCATTTATGCGATAAAGAACCATCATGTTAGAACAAGATATTATTATAGAGAAGGAAGATCACGCAGGGGAGTGGTCTTACCGCTGGCTCATAGGCCTCGTTAACCTTTTTCTCAGCTTCGCTACGATGAGCTCATTTATCTTTGTTCCCCTCCTGGGTGCACAGTTAGGGGCGTCCGACTTTGAGGTCGGCCTTGTGGGCGCAGCCTATGGGATCGCGTTCTTATTTTCTTCGCTTATTTCGGGCTGGAAGTCCGACCACCTGGGAAGGCTTCTGTTTGTGCGGTGGGGGCTTCTGATGAGCAGCGTGGCCTTTGCCGCCCAGCTCCTGGCGCATAGCGTCCCGGCATTAATTATCGCTCGGGCAGCCGTAGGCTTTGCCCTCGGCATTGCCGTTGCGGCAACAATCACGTACGCCTTTGAATGCGGCGCTAATATGGGGAAATACAGCTCCTACGGGTCCCTGGGATGGATTTTCGGAGCCGCGGCGGCGGCAATGGTTGGCGACATTGAACTTCTTTTCTGGCTCAGTTTTCTGTTTTGCCTGATTGCCTTCTTTATCTCCCTGGCCTTTCAAAAGATGCCTTCGCATAAATTCTCCAAACCTCCCAATCTGTGGCTCGTAATGCGCCGGGACTATAGGGTTTACCTTGCCGTATTCCTCCGGCATCTGGGGGCGAGCGCCGTCTGGGTCATTTTCCCGTTGTATCTGGTTTCCATAGGCCTCGATCATTTTTGGATCGGTCTCTTATGGGGCGTTAATTTTGTCGTGCAATTTCTGGTGATGCGCCAGCTCGAGAGATTTTCCGAATTCAAGACTTTTTTCTATGGTCAAGTGCTTTCAGTTTTTGTGTTCACAGCGTATGCTTTTTTTACAAGCCGGTTTTCCCTGGTTATATTGCAGGTGATCCTGGGAGTGGCTTGGTCATGTCTCTATGTCGGCGCCCTGCTGATCGTCTTGCGAGCCGGGAAAGAAAAGGGTACTGCCGGGGGCATATTCCAGTCTACCCTTAATTTGTGCAATGCCGTAGGGCCGCTGCTCGGCGGTCTTATAGCCCAGGGATGGGGGTACCGCGGCGTTATGCTTTTCGCCGCCGCCCTATGCGTGGGCGGTATGTTCGTAACTGTGCCGGCCAGGCGGTCCGCATCCGACAGTTAGTGTAGCGTCTCACAGATGACTATATTCCACTGGTCATTCCCATGAAGATGGGAATCCAGATTTCAAGTCTCCCTTTTATTAAGGGGAAAAGTCCCCGTCCGCCCCCTTTTATAAAGGGGGTTGGGGGGATTTTATACTCGGGAACTAAGGTGAATGGTGAGAAATTATGCTTTACAGCAAACCCGTAACGGAGATCATTGAGAAACGCTTTTCCTGCCGGACATATATTGATAAGCCCATCGCGGAAGAAGACCGGGAGCGTCTGTCCGATTACCTCTCTGCTATCGGCGCAGGACCATTTGGCGCGGCGGTGCGCTTTAGACTTGTAGCAGCAACGGATCAGGATCGAAAGGCCCTGAAGGGACTGGGCACATACGGCTTTATCAAGGGCGCCACGGGATTTATCGTGGGCGCCGCGGGACCTTCCCGGAAGAACCTGGAAGACTTTGGCTACATGATGGAGAGCGTAATTCTGTTCGCGACGGACATGGGGCTCGGCACATGCTGGCTGGGAGGCACTTTCACCAGAAGCAGCTTTGCAAAAAAGATTTCCGCAACAGTTGAAGAACTTGTGCCTGCTGTAACTTCCGTTGGATATATTTTGAAGAAGGAGCAATCGGATGTCACAGTCCGTCAGATTGTGGGAGGACATAACCGGCAGCCTTGGGGGAATCTATTCTTCCGGGAGAAATTTGGCATTCCTCTCTCGCCTGATGAAGCCGGTTCCTATGCAGCGCCGCTGGAAATGGTGCGGATAGGGCCATCCGCTACAAACAAGCAGCCCTGGAGAATTATCAAAGACGGTGATTCCTGGCACTTCTATATGCAGCGTACCAGGGGGTATGGCGACACTCTTACTTTCAAACTCTTAAACATAGCGGATTTGCAGCGGGTAGATATGGGCATCGCCATGTGTCATTTCGAGATGGCCGCGGGCGAACTTGGCTTAAAAGGCAGGTGGGACATTAAGGAACCTAAGATCGAAAAGCCGGCCAGCCTTTGCGAATACTCCGCAAGCTGGATCGGAAATTTCCTATAACTTTTCGGATTCATGGCCATGCCGGCGACTGTTCACTTCTCACGAAATGGAGCGTATCGTCGAGCAATTTCACACACACAACAGAAAATATTGGCACACCTGATCTTCGGGCCTGCCCTTCTCCTTGACATAAAATCATTTATCTTATACTTACATCACCCGAAAGCTGGTTTATAGAAAAAAATTACCGGTCGTTTCCTGAGGCTGTCACAGGATATTAACCCGGAAAAGTACCAGGATCTTGCGGGGAGGAGAACCATGAATGAAGATTTAACAGAGGCACTATCACCCGAGCTGTGTGCGAGTAAAATATTTGAGATCAGCGGCACAAAATTTGATCCTGATGCTGCCGCTGACCTGTGGCCAAGAATTTTGCAGCATAAATGGCTCATGTCTGAAAAACTCCGTCGGGATGTAGGATTGCGGGTCGCTTGCATCGATTTCCTCGAAAATATAGAGCAAGCCAGTGAGGAATATTTAGCCTATAAAAGGAGGGACATCCTCAATGAGATGGGGGCGCAGACTATCAGAAAAGAAATATGGGACACCATCTCTGATTCTCAACCTCCAAAGCAGCTAGTTCAGAGGAAAATTATACTTCCGTTGACGGAGTTAGGTCTTTCGAAAAAGCATGGAGTAGTCACTCCAAAGACGATCATTTTCTTTGGACCTCCCGGCACGGGGAAAACTCATTTTGCTAAAGCAATAGCCGGGGCCCTTTCCTGGTGGTTTATTGAGATTTCTCCGAGTATGCTGATGGTTGACGGAACTGAAAAGGTGGGTGCTAATCTGCGTATAATAATGGAAAAGGCACGAAACCTGGAAGAAGCTGTCATCTTTATCGATGAGTTTGAAGAGATCGCGGGGAGTCGAGATGACGCTAACCGGGTTGACAAGTCCATTACAAATGAATTTCTCAAGCAGGTCCCGCAGCTCAAAAACCAGGGAAACAATATACTCCTCATCTGCGCTACCAATTATATCAGGCAACTCGATACCGCGCTGCTTCGCCCGGGAAGATTTGATTGTATTATTCCGGTGGGTGGCTTAAACGAAGATGAGAGAAAAACTATTCTGGAACACTACCTTTCCAAGCTTCATACAGGAGAGATAGATATTGATCGTATAGTAAAAAAGATGACATCCCCGTTCACACCAGCCGATATGGAATATCTCTTCCAGCAGGTTGCACAGTTCGCTTTTGAACAGGAACTTGTCACGAAGCAAGATTACCAGGTAACAACGGATACTATTTTTGAGATTATACCCAAAATCCGTCCGTCTCTGACTGATGAGATCATTACTGAATTCGAAAAAGACAGTGTCACCTATTCCCGCTTTTAGATGGCCTGAAAGAGAAGAAAAAAAGATATCGCAATATCACGGACTGCCGCCGCCTTATTTGACCTTATACATCTCTTGATAAAGCTGAAGCTCGATGGCGTCGAAAAAAGTGTCGTACTGGTTTTTCCCGAGGAGCCTCCGCATTTCCCAGCCTTTTGAGATCTTCTTCTCAGTAATGACGGAAAGAACAACTTCACATTCTTTCCAATTGATCTTTTTTACACGGGCTATGCCCTTGGTCCTCCAGTCATCCTGAATCAGGTAATCCGATTCCACCTGGTTCGTCTCCTGATTTATCGTGGCAGTTCCGAATCCCTTGTCTTTGAAGACCTGTGCAATAGCCCGAATGAGCTTATTTTCGCTGGCCTCATAGACGTGCGTAAATTCGTCCGGCTTGGAAATGACTTCTTCCCCTTCTCTACAGGAGGTCAGAAGAAAACTGATGGAAAAAATGAGAGGCAATAGAAAGATAAATAAAGATTGGCGCTTATTCATGGCATAAGGTACTTGAGGTGATACAGGGGACACTTCTGCCAATTAGTTCTGTAATTGGAACAGTCCCGATATCCTTTCTTGCACTTGAGACCTTTGAAAATCTGCACCTGATGTAATTGCTATGGCCCGCCGCAGCCCCGAGCAACGCGAAGGGGCTGCGACATGGCAATCTTATGATTTATCAACGGCCAACAAGATTTCTCCCGGAGTTTACCCTGAGTAAACCGAAGGGGCCGAAATGACAAGATGGGAAATTCTCAAAGTTCTGACAACGGTGTGGAAATTTTACTAATAGCGCGGTCTGCCGCCGCCGGGCCGTCTTCCGGTTCCTCCACCGCCACCGCGGCGCTCCTCGGTGCGGGGGCGCGCCTCATTGACGTTCAACTTCCGTCCCTTTACCTCCCTGCCGTTCAGCCCGCTGATGGCCGCCTGGGCTTCCTCTGCCACCGGCATCTCTACAAATGCGAATCCCTTAGAATGGCCGCTGGACTGGTCCTTAATGATGGACGCGGACGCTACCTGCCCGAATTCTCCAAAAGCCTGAAGTAAATCTTCTTCCGTAACAGTGTAAGCCAAGTTCCCTACATAAATATTCATAACATCTCCTTCATTTAATTTGTGGCATTATATCCGTTTATTCCTCTTTTGTATATTTAATTTTTCTTGCTTTTCCCATCAACGGATACTGCCTTGTTTTCGCTATGTAAACCGGGAATAACTGAAGACTGAAGACAGGCGCTTTTTTCTACAGATGCTGCCATCCGTGCCGAAGACTTGAAACAGGCTCTATCACCAGTGCAGGAATCAAATATCTGTCGTACCGGGGGTCTGTTTGGGGGCTCATACCAAACTACTGATATTCAGTCACCTGAGTTTTTCAGGACTGATCTGCCGGCTCGGCCAATGCCGGTGCCTCATCAGACTCTGTCACCCTGTCTCTTTTGCCTTGTCGCCTCACCATTTTTTCCTTTGCTTTTCGCATGCGCTCAAGTTCTTTTTGCCTCTTAATGAACTTGTTTTGACTCTGCCTTGCCATATTCTACCTGCCTTCGTACGGCGTGGTCTATGCCGCTTGTGGGGAAATTACTTTCAGCCCCAAAAAAACCCAGTGCCCTTTTATAAGCTCTGGGGTAACGGACTCGGACAAGAACCGGCTCTAAAAGTTAATTTACTATACGATGCCCCGTTGATTATGTCAAGCATCAGTCTGACGGGGTGTTTTTAATGAATGCAGCATTAGGGACGGTATTTTTGATTTACCTCAATAATTCGACCATCGTGTCATCCTTCAGGGCACTGCTGAAAAAGCCTGTGAGCCTGCTTCTGGGTGCGGTCATTTGTAATTGACACTCAGTATCTTTCCCATTATACTCCGCGAGCAAGAGAACAAGTATCGATTACATTCGAGGTAGGCTCCGGTGGGGAACCATGCAATAATTATTGGGTTCCCGCCTTCGCCGGTATCAAACGCACGCTTTATGAAACCTGCATTCAGCCATCCTGGAATACCGGGCTCATCAGGGAGAGCCAGCCTGAGAGTTTATTCCCTTCTTATCACTCTGATCGTCCTTGTCATAATATTCTTCCGCATGCCCCGGCCGTGCCAGGAGCCGCTGACCTACCGCATAGGAACAGTAGACGCACGGTTCGGTTTGAGCCGCCAGGAGTTTGTCGATTCGGTCAGGAAGGCTGCGTCAATCTGGGGAAAACCATACGCCCGCGCGCTTTTCCGTGAGGAGCCTGGCGGCAAGATAGAGATCAATCTGGTCTATGACTACCGGCAGGAGGCTGCGGACAAACTGAAAAGACTCCACTACTCCATTGGGACCACTAAAGGTACATATGATGATATGAAGGTTCGTTTTGAAAACCTGAAGGCAGAATACGAAAGGAAGAGTGCAGCCCTGGCGAGCGATTCTAATGTGTACCACAAGCGTCTCGGCGCCTACAATGCCGAGATTGAAGCCGGGCGTCAGCGAGGCGCAGTTACGGAAGCTGTCTACAGGCGGCTGGCGGCGGAGAAGGGCGAATTGAATAACATGCGTGAAAACCTGCAAGCGCGCCAGGAGGAACTCAAGAGGATTGCGGATATCCTCAACAGCATGACCGTTGTTATAAACGATATTGCCGCCAACTATAACCTCGACGTCGTCAAGTCACATGATACAGGCAATCGCCTGGGCAGTGAGTTTTGCGGGGGAAATTATGTCAGCAAGGACGGCAAGCAGACAATTACAATCTACCAGTTTGACGACGAAAACAGACTGGTGCGGGTGCTGGCCCACGAATTCGGCCATGCATTGGGATTGAAGCACAACGACAATCCCAAGGCCGTAATGTATAGGCTGATACAATCGGATTCCTCAAACCTCGCTCCGGATGACATTGCTGCACTCAAAGAGCGATGCAGCGATTGAGTTAAGGGAAAAACAGGAGACAAACGATGGCGGTCCATGACAAGATAGTGGCGATGACGGAGGAAATGACAAAGTGGCGTCGTGAGCTCCATGCCTGCCCGGAAACGGCCTTTACGGAAAAAGAGACATCCGCCTACGTGGCCGAAAGATTGATCTCCTTCGGCCTCGATATTCATCGGGGCATTGCCGGTACGGGCATTGTGTCAACCATCCAGAGGGGCAAGGGAAGTTCGCCGGCCATAGGTCTCCGTTCCGATATGGACGCTCTTGATATTACGGAAGCAACCGGTCTTTCTTACGCGTCTCGCAACGAGGGGAAGATGCACGCCTGCGGCCATGACGGCCACATGAGCATGCTTCTCGGGGCGGCGAAATATCTCGCCGGGAATGATACTTTCCGCGGGACGGTGCACTTCATCTTCCAGCCTGCCGAAGAAAACGAGGGAGGAGGGGGAAGGATGGTCCGGGAAGGGCTCTTCGACCGGTTTCCCGTCCGGTCCGTCTTCGCCCTGCACAACTTTCCCGTTATGCCGGAAGGGACGTTCGCCATCTGCAAGGGCCCCATGATGGCGGCCTACGATGTCTTTGCGATAGAGATTACCGGGAAGGGCGGCCATGCCGCCACCCCTCAGAATGTGAAGGACCCGATCCTCGCATCAGCTTATCTGGTAAATCTTTTCCAAAGCATAGTGAGCCGCGATATTAATCCGATGCAGGCGGCTGTGGTCAGTGTCACGGAAATCCGCGGCGGCACCTCCTACAACATAATCCCCGATACGGTCAGGCTCCGGGGGACGACGCGCCATTTCCTTCCCGCAGTGCAGGACCGGGTGGAAGCACGCATGCGCGAGATATGTGCCGGCGTGTCAGCCTCTTTTGGCGTTGCCGTTGACATGGCCTATGAGAGACGCTATCCACCGCTCGTCAATACGGATCGGGAGACTGATGAGGCCGTCCGGGCCGCGACCATGGTCGCGGGAGAGGGCAGGGTCTTAACCGACATCACACCTGTCATGACCTCGGAGGATTTTGCCTTTCTCCTCAAGGAGAAACCGGGAGCATACATGGGGATCGGTGGTGGAAATCCAAGGGAAAGCGGCCGGCTGCACCAGGTCCTGTATGATTTCAACGACCGTATCCTGCCCGTGGGCGCAAGCTACTGGGCGACTCTCGTGGAGACACTGCTGCCGAAGTGAGAAACGAACCGATTTGCCATTTCGGCTCCTTCGCATTCACTCAGGGTAAACTCCGGGAGAAATCTTAAAACGTTGGGAAAGGACGGTTGCACGGGACTCTTTCCGAATCGTGCAGATTATGCATAAACTAAAGCCTATCCATCGCGATCTTATTATTTCCTTTTTTCTTGTCCTGGTTACCGCTGCCGTATTCTGGCAGGTGAGCAGCTTTGACTTCGTCCGTTATGATGATGACAAATATGTCACCGAGAATCGCCATGTACAAGCGGGACTGACAAGGGGCGGCATTGCCTGGGCGTTTCTTTCCGTCTATGCCAACAACTGGCATCCCCTGACATGGCTCTCGCACATGCTGGACTGCCAGCTCTTCGCAGCAAATCCGGCCGGCCACCATCTCACCAATTTATTTTTCCATATTATAAACACGTTTCTGCTTTTCTTAATTCTAAAGCGGATGACGGATTTTCCCTGGCGGAGCGCCTTTGTGGCCGCGCTGTTTGCCATCCATCCACTCCACATTGAATCTGTGGCCTGGGTAGCAGAGCGCAAGGATGTGTTAAGCACATTGTTCTTCATGTTGACCATCTGGGCGTATGTCCGCTATGTGGAGCATCCGGGCATTTATCGTTATCTTGCGATTCTTTTATTCTTTGCCCTTGGGCTGATGTCTAAACCGATGCTGGTAACCATGCCCTTTGTTTTGCTTCTTTTGGACTTCTGGCCCCTTGGCCGTTTGCACTTAGAAGGGCCAGTCTTCAATAGAGATCCAAACGACATGAAAGCCGTCGGAGACGGGAACGAGAAGAGATCAGGCATGGGACTGATTATTGAAAAGATTCCCCTGTTCATCCTCTCAGGCGCATCCATTTGCGTTACACTCTTTGCGCAGTGGTCCGGTATTGCCCCGATCGTGTCGCTGCCGTTTGCTACACGGATCAGTAATGCCCTTGTCTCTTATATTTCCTACATGGGGAAAATGATCTGGCCTGCGGACCTGGCGGTATTCTATCCCTATCCGGATGTAATCCCTTCGTGGCAAATCAGCGTCTCCAGTTTGCTGCTGATTCTGATTACCGCAGTTGCCGTGCGTTTGAGGAGGCGCTATCCCTGTGTGATAGCAGGGTGGTTGTGGTATCTGGGAACTCTCGTGCCTGTCATCGGGTTGGTGCAGGTCGGATACCAGTCCATGGCGGACCGGTACACGTATCTGCCCATGATCGGACTGTTTGTGGCAATCGCCTGGGCGGTGCCGGATTTGCTGGCCCGCTGGCGTTTCCATCGCATTGCCCTTACCGCACTGGCAGCGTGTGTGATTGCGGCTCTGATGACAGTATCGCTATTTCAAATCCGCTATTGGCAAAACAGCATGACCCTATTTGCACGGGCCCTCGGTGTTACAAAAAATAATTTTGTGGTCGAAACCAACATGGGTGCGTCTCTCGCGGAACAGGGCAAATTCGGGGAAGCCATTGCCCATTATCAAGAGGCTTTGAGAATCAAGCCGGAAGATTTTGAAGCCCGTTACAATCTGGCCAATGCCCTGGCAAGGCAGGGCAAAATGGAAGAGGCCGTCTCTCACTATGCCGCGATCCTGCCGACACAGCCTGATGCTGCGGCTGTCCACAACAACATGGGCATAGCATTGTCTCAATTGGGGAGAACCGACGAGGCCATTGATCATTTCCGCGAAGCGCTCCGAATAAAACCCGATTTTCAGGATGCAGGATCGAACCTGGAAACGGCGCTTATGGGGCAGACAAGAACGAAAAAACCAGTTCCCGAAAAAGTGGCTATTCAACCGGCGGACCCGAATAGTGCCGAAGGTCAGCTGCGCACGGGCCTATCCCTTTTTCAGGCGGGCAGGGCCGATGAAGCCATTCCCAAGTTCGAAGAGGCGCTGCGGCTAAACCCGAAACTCGTGGCGGCACACATCTCGCTGGGTTTGATTATGGCGCAGAAGCGTAACCTTGATAAGGCTATCGATCATTTTCGCAAGGCTCTCAAAATTAAACCTGATATTGCAGAAGCCCACAACAGCCTTGGCGTGGCTTTAACATATAAGGGGGCGTTGGATGAGGCCGTGGAACATTTTGAGACGGCCCTGAAGATCAATCCAAGATTTGCGAAAGCGCATAACAGCCTTGCCGTTGCGCTGGCGCAGCAAGGCAGGACAGACGAAGCCATCAGCCACCTCAGGAAGGCTTTGCAGCTGCAGCCAGATTATGAAGAAGCAAAGAAAAACCTGAACATTCTGCTCAATATGCAGGGCAAGTCGTCATAGAGCAACCCTAAACCCCTTTTAAAAAATCCCCCTCCCTCCCCCCTTTGGAAAAGGTGGGGTACGGGGGGATTTTCTCTTTATAAAGGTGGCAATTTTGGTAATGGAGTGATTTGACAATTAGTGGTGAACCGGGAGAGCGCGGTTCAGTATGTATAGGTAATGGCGCCGCCGGAAGAGAATCTTTCGGAATATTGTCCTTCGACGTTCAGGCGGAATCCCTTGGCGAGAGGCAAGTCGATTCCCGCAAACCCTCCTGCATTCGTCTTATTTTTGATCGTAGTATCCGCTGTTGAAAATTGAAGACCCGGCACGTTCGTGGACAAAGATGCCGTTGCTTCCGAATAATAGACGTAAGGTCCGGCATAGAGCCTTATGCCATATGGAATGGTGGCCTGAAAACCAATGCCGAAATTCACATCCCACATATCTTGCACAGTGAGCACCGCTCTATAAGGAGTGCCGGCATTGGTTCCCGAAACATCATCTTTGAGACTGTTGAAGGAATAGGTTCCCTGTATAAATGCCCCCATTCCGAAGGTCTTGCTAAAAGGATAGAACACTTTTGCTCCCAGAGTGCCAAAAAATTTCCAGTTCTCGTCAAAATCATTACTGGATGTCGTAGTCAAAGCATTTGAAGAGCTGAAGGCATCCTGGATTTTCAGATTCGACACACCTATTCGCGCATATATGTCCCAGCGATTTTGCGCGCCGTAGCCTGCTTCCGAATAAACCTGATCCTGCCTAGTTACGAATTCTGTGCCATTTTTGTATCTGTCTTCATGATGCCAGTAGCCGATGGCCGTGTGTAATCCTCCCGCCTCTCTTGCGATGGGTTGGGGTGGACCGAACGGCCCGCCGGCCGCAGCTATTCCATGGATGGTGAGAGCCATGAATACTGACATCGCGATTATTCTGAGGGCTTTCGTAAGAATTCCTGCCTTATATTTTTTTGTGTTATTCCCGCCCAGGCCCGTCATCTCTCCATCCTTACTCCCCCAGGAGCAGATTCCTCCATTTGCGTTCCCCTCTTCGTCTTTACCTTTTTCCAGCGATACTGGACATAGGCGTCGCGGAGAGCCACATAGGGATCGATGGCCGCCTCTTTGAGAGCCTCATAGTCGCCGATCCTGAGAGATGTCCTGTTCACCTCCTCGTATGACCTGATTATGGGCCATACATACCAGGGAGCGATCTCACTCATATAGGAGGGGGGGTAGAGGAAATATTCACCGGGTATGACAATAGAATCCCGCGCGCTCGAGGGTCCTGCGAGGGGCCAGACAATGTAGAAACCCTGTCCCACTCCCCATACTCCCAGTGTTTGTCCCAGGTCCACATCCTGTTTCTGGAGATTCAAGTCCTTGCTGGACGCAGGGTCCATCAGTCCCCCGATGCCCCATACGGTGTTTACAGTGAAGCGCCCAACTTCCGTGGCCGCGCAGCTTATGTCCGCCTGCAGCAGGCAACTCACAAAACGGGCCGGGAATCCCAGGTTGGAGAAGAAATTTTTCACGCTCACCCTTGCTTCTTCGGGAACGACTGCTTTGTATCCCTGCGCCACGGGTTTGAGCAGCCAGAAGTACACCTTATCGTTGAATTCGAACATGGCCCGATTGAAGGGTTCGATGGGATCTGCAATTGTTGGAGCCTGTTCCTCCTTCCCTTCTTCCGTGTAATCCATGCTCGCATCGTTATTGACAGTTCCCTTTTCAGGGTTTACCGGCGTCTGCGGGGATTTGACCGTTGCCTCCGGCGGTTTCGGAGGAACCTCGTCCGAGGTGGAAGCAACCAGAATCGGTTGCGGCTGGAGGGATGCAGCCGGTGATGCAGGTGAAGAGGCGACTTGTGGCGCGTGAGCACACCCCACGGCGATGAAGGCTAACAGCAGAACCGCAAACGAGAAAGATTTCATGAGATGGGACCACTCTTCAGAGGTTTGTTATTGCTTCTCATGCCCTATTGCGCCTTCACCTTTTTTCTCAGGATCTCAAGCAACTGTTCGGGCGAATTCTTTGCCAGTATATCATTGAACTGGGTGCGGTAATTCTGCACCAGACTCACATTCTCTATAACAACGTCATACACTTTCCAGGCGCCATCCTTCGAGATGACTCTGTAGGAAATCGGGATTTCCTTCGATGCGGTGATAACTCTCGTCCGCACCTCGGCCAGGTTGCCCGAGATCACGGATTCTTTGGTAAACTCGATCTTCTCGTTGGTGTAAGCAAGAATCTTGTCGGCATAAGCCTTTTCCAGTACCTGTTCAAACAGCTTAACAAACTCCTGGCGCTGATTGTTGTTGAGTTTGTTCCAATTCAGCCCCAGGGATCTCCTGGAAAGTTCCACTTCATCGAACATGTTGACATAGATGACCCGGAGCTTGTCCTTTTTTATTTCTTTGGCCGATGCGGCTTTAATCTTTGGATCGCGCAAGATATCCAGAACCTTGTTGACATTTGCCTTGACCGTGTCAAGCGGTGCGCCGGCATACACGGGAAGAGATATGAGAAAGAGCATCAGGATGCTTAATCCAACGAACAGTCGCTTCATGGCTTTACCTCAGAATTTTTTTTGGCATCATCCGTTTTTTTCACGTCACCGAAGGCATACTTGCCGATAAGCTCTGCAATGTCCACGGCCGGCTGCGTCTCCGTAATGGTCCCGCCGGGTTCGAGGACTGTACCTGCGCCACCGGGATCGATGCTGACGTACTTGTCACCGATCAGCCCTTCCGTCTTGATAGAAGCGATGGCATCATCGTAAATCTTGACATCCTTTTTTATTCGCATTTCCACAACTGCCCTTTGATCGGCCTGATCCATGGAAAGCCGCTCCACCCGCCCGATCTCCAGACCCAGCATATTTACAGGGTTGTCGACTCTCAGTCCGGACACGGACGTGAATCGCGCGAAGATAGAGTAGGAGTTGTCACCAAGCAAGGATACATGGCCAAGCTTGACGCTCATATACGCTATACAGAGCAGTCCCAAAACGACAAAGATGCCGACAGTTGTCTCCATGAGGTACTTTTTCATTTGCTTACTCCCCGGCGGCGCACCGTAGCCGTCCAATTTCTTTCTGCTGACTCTCAGCAGATGCTATAATGGTTTCTATTTCTGCAATGGGCCGTCCCTGGGCAAGTCCGGCGAGGATGGTGAAGTCAACGCACGTCCCCGGTGCCGTCCTCTCGCGGGCCCCCGCCCAAATCTCGCTAATTCCGTGCTCTTGAAAATCCTTGACAAAATCTTTCAGCATGTCCTCAGCTTCGTCCAGTTCCGAATAGGGAAGGACCGTAACGAATTCATTGATGCTGCGGCGGGTGGAAAAGCCCCCTATGGCGCCAAAGTGCTTATCGATATACACCCCCATAGACTGTATAGCCTCCTGTGCCGATTCGTGGCCCAGGCCCGTAATGATGGCATCCAGTGACTCCAGCTTAAAAACCGCGACACAGTATGTATCCCTGAGGGATCTCCGTTTCATCTGACCATGATACATAACCTTGAACTGCCGCCTGGAGTGCAGACCCGTCAATTCCTTTTGCAGACCTTCCAGGCTGCGGATGACCTCGTCTTTGAAAGGGTGGTCGAAGTTTTCAAGCTCCTCCGGAGTGCCCTGGAAAACGATTTCGCGGCCGTAGAGGGCGAGAATGCGGTTCGAGATAAAGTACACGTCGGGAATCTCATGGCTGACCACGATCGCCGTGAAGCCGAATTTTCTCTGGTACTGTGCAATCATGCCCAGTATCGCATTTTTCCGGACCGGATCCTGGCCGGAGGTGGGCTCGTCAAAGAGGACAATACTCGGGTCTATTACCAGAGCACGGGCCAGGGCTGCCCGCTTTTGCATGCCTCCCGATAGCTCGGAGGGAAACTTGCGGGCTGAGTCGGTGAGTTCTGTCTGCTCTATTCTTGCCATAACCTTGCGGTCGACTTCAGCCTTTGTCATGGTCGTCGTTTCCCGAAGGGGCAGGGCGATATTTTCATAGACCGTCATGGAGTCGAACAGGGCGTTGTCCTGAAACATGTAGCTCATCTGGGCGAGGGAGGCATTCATTTCGATCTTGCTCATCCCGTTGAGGGGTTTGCCCCGGAAGAGGATGGTTCCCTCGTCAGGTTTGAGGAGCCCTATGATATGCTTGAGGAGAACCGTCTTGCCTCCGCCGCTCAGTCCGATGATGGTCGTCACCTCTCCCTCATAGATTTTGAGGTTAACGCGCTCGAGGATAGTCCGCCTTCCGAAGCGCTTCGTGACATTTTTGAATTCAATCAGTGGAGTATCCATGGGTCTCTCTATAACAGCAAGGAAGTCACTACATAATCCGTCACAAGAATGAGTACGCAGGAAAGCACGACGGCCGAGGTGGTGGAGAGTCCGACGGCCTTGGCCCCATGGCTGTCCTGGCGCATGTGTGCGAAGTAGCCCTGGTAACAGCAAACGGTCGAGACGATGACGGCAAAAACCACTGCCTTGATAAAACCGTCTGTGAGGTCTTTCATTTCCAGGCTGGCCTGGACACGATGTAAGTAGGTGCCGGCGTTAGCGCCCAGGAGCACCACTGCCGAGATGTAGCCGCCGATGATGCCGACGAGGTCAAACAGGGCGGTGAGCAGGGGAAAGCTGATGATGGAAGCGATAATTCTCGGGCTGATGAGGTACCGCATTGGATCAATACGCATGGTGTCCAGGGCGTCGATCTGCTCGGAGATTCGCTGGACACCGATCTCCGCGGTGATGGCGGAGCCGGCTCTCGCTGTAATCATGATGGCAGTGAGAACGGGCCCCAATTCCCTTACCAGCGAGAGAGCTACGAGTGTGCCGATTGCCCCCTGTGCGCCCAATTTAACCAGGGCATGGTAAGACTGGAGACCCAGGACCATACCTGTGAAGAAGCCGACCAGCGCAATGATGGTCGTGGAACTCGCTCCGATGTAATAGAGCTGCTGGACTATCTTGGATAGCTGCTTGTGCCAGAAGGTCTTCACAAGGGCGAGAACGAGAAAAATTGCGGCGGCCCCGGAATTGTTGACCCAGCTGACCGCTCTCCTGCCGGCTGCGGTGAATGGCGACAGCAGCAGCTTGACAAGCCGCCAGGCAGTTTTGCTTTCCGTGCCGCTCTGACTCTTTGCACTGAGTTCCATCGATAGTTCCCGTTATTAGTGTAACACCGCAACCGGTGCCGGTTCCATAATCGGCATCCTTCAGTCGGATCCGGCCAGCGCTTTCCGTGTGTTTCTTCCTGAGATTTGACCTTAAGCCTTTACAAAAAAAGTCGCATTTTTCTAAATGAAATGTGGGAAGACTTATTACAAGCTGGTTTACTATCAATATTCCTACCTTAAGGCAATCAAAATATCATTAATTTTTCAAGAAGCTTTTTTGTCTCGGTTAGTCACTGCGAGGAGGGCTATAGCCCGACGCGGCAGTCCCAGAGATTGCCGCGCACACTGCGTGCGCTCACAATTAGCTTGACATCAGAGCCCATTATTATTAAATTGCGCCGACCTCCCAGACAAGAAAAAATGGGAAATAATTCATGTTCAACGATATCAAGAAATATATCATCGCAACCCGTCCCTGGTCATTCACGATGTCCCTCATTTCCGTTTCCGTGGGGACGCTTCTGGCAGCCGCAGAGGGATCCGTGTCGTGGTTATGGTTTGCCATAACCGCAATCGGGATTACCCTTTTCCACGCCGCCGCCAATTTGATCAACGACTATTTCGACACCCTCTACGACATCGACCAGCAGGATTCGCCTACGGCGAAATATCGGCCACAGCCCATCATCTCGGGCATGCTCACGCCCCGCCAGACCATGGCTGAAGCCTCTGTCTTCTTGGTCTTAACAATCGCTATCGGCATGACAGCGGCCGTGATCCGTTCCTGGCATATCCTGTGGATCGGGCTTATCGGCCTTTTTACGAGCATCTACTATACGGCCGGTCCGGTGAAGTTCAAGTACCGCGCTCTCGGCGAGGTTGCCGTCTTTACGATGTGGGGCCCTCTCATGATCGAAGGGGCTTACGCGGTGCAGCGCCAGGCTCTTTCCATGAAGGCCTTGTATGTATCGGTTCCCTTCGGAGTCCTCGTCGCCCTTGTTCTCTTCGCCAACAACATGAGAGACATCGCCTACGATTCACGCCATAACGTCAAGACCGTGAGCATCATGCTGGGAAGCCGCAACAGCTACATCCTCTTTGCGGGACTAATCGCGCTTGCCTACGCGTATGTCCTCGGCATGATCCTTACAGGAATCATGAGCCTCTGGGGACTGCTCATCTTCCTTTCTATACCCAAAGCGGTAAGTCTTTTGAGAACCTTCAAGAATAAGGTCCCGGATATGGCCGATGCCTTGACAGCCCAGTTTGATACTGTTTTCGGGATTCTCCTTATGATGGCTATTTTCTGTGAGGCAAAGGTAATCCTGTGATTGCCGCAACCGTCCAGCACACCTCTGCCTGATCGTATCACACTCCCACCGGCGCGCCTTCGTTATTGCCGTCTTTCCCATTCACTGAACTTTCTTATTTCCCGCCGATTTTGATTTCATAAAAAAAGCCGCCCCACTGGAATGTGAGGCGGCTCGGAAAGCGTGTCTACAGATGCAGGTCTGCTTCTACGCGCCATATGGGGGGCTGCAGTCTATAGCAGGTCCTTCCACATTTCTTTGTAGACGCCGCTGCAGATGATCAAGTCATCGACTTTTTCGAAGTACACGTGCTTCACCAGATCCTCTTTGGTGACGGGGTTGTACCACTTGTAATCTACAAAGCCACTGCCTTTCTTATCGGCGACTTCGACGATCTCCCGGATAAAGCTCCTGCCGTCGGAATCTTTGACGTCAATGAAGTCCTGCCCTATGTATTTTTCATTGACCCCGTGTGACAGCATCGTCCCTTTGAGGTTCAACACAAAAACATACTGCTCGCCTTCGCTGAATGGTCCTTTGGGATTGGTGAACTCTGCCAAAGCAATCGACTTGCCTGCTTTCTTGTAGAAACCTTTTGCCTTCGTCACAAACTCTTTCGCCTCTTTTCCTGATGCTCCGTACATATGCGCCTCCTTATATTTATTTAATGATCAATAAAATTTAATTACGCAAGTTATGTTTCGATCTTGCCAGATGCCGCCGTATCAAGTTCTAAGCCGACTCTCTATAGAATCAGCGCTGCCTCCAATATGTCTTTTGTTCCTATGTCCCTATATCCCCTCCACCCAAACAGAATGAGAAATCAGACCGTAGTCTCTGAGGACATGAACCAGGCAGAGACCGGTGGCACTGCCTTGCGGCTCCGCATTATCCGTTTCCCAATAGAGATGGACCATCAGGTCGTTGTCCACCACCGCATCGTGGTAGAGTTTTATGTCCTTCATGTTGCCGTTATTGCCGAGTTCCTTTATTAGTTTCATAACTTCTTTTTCTATTGATTCCGGGTTTTTTTCGGCTATCCGTAGCTTTACTACCTCCATCCACTGCATTAACTTACCTCCGGCCTCATTCTGTCATATGATACAGCATATAGCGTGCCAGAATATAATTCCTATCATATTCAATAGTTGCAAATGGGTAGCCCTTACAACTGCGA
The DNA here is from genome assembly GCA_003142295.1 of Syntrophaceae bacterium. Taxonomy (GTDB): domain Bacteria; phylum Desulfobacterota; class Syntrophia; order Syntrophales; family UBA2185; genus Fen-1135. The sequence continues at coordinate 1,831 of PLLV01000060.1, read as the reverse complement.
ATAATCGCAATAATGCTTGCGTCATATCGCAATGCTGTGCTAAATTGCGAAATACAACAACCTAGAGGTGTCATTCCCGCGAAAGCGGGAATCCAGGCGCACTGTCCTTTCTTTTTGCCCCCTTTGTAAAGGGGGCCACAGGGGATTTTCAGGAGAGGGAGAAACATGAACATAGTTGAAAACGAATTCTTTCGTCAGATGACAGCGCTCATATGCAGCAGCCTCGATCTGGAAACGGCCCTGCAGCGATCGCTCAATTATCTTGTGAAATACATGCCCGTGGACAGCATCTTCCTGCACCTCTATGAGAAGAGCATGGGCGCCATCCGCACGATCACCGAGGTCAAGGCCGGAGAGACCAGAACCATGGAAAAGATAACGCCCTTGACCCGCGAAGGCCGGAACAGTTTTGAAAAGCCCGGCGTACCGAATGTCAGGATTGTCAACCGTCCCGAAACGGATCCTGTCATCAAAAAAATCGCCGAATCTTTCAAGATGCCGAATTCCTCCGCATTGGTAATGCGCCTCGTCATTGAAGGCGAGCGATTGGGTTCCCTGACACTGACGGCGGACGGAAAAGACAGATATGAAGAGGAACATGCCCGGCTGTTCTCTCTCCTCAATGAACCATGTGCAATGGCCCTCTCCAATGCCCTCACGCATCAGCAGGTCCTCAGGCTGAAGGACATGCTGACCGATGACAACCGTTATCTCAGTCAGGAATTGCTGCGCATGTCGGGCGATGAGATCATCGGCACGGACTTCGGCCTGAAGGATGTCATGGAGATGGTGAGGAAAGTGGCGCCTCTGGAAAGTCCTGTGCTGCTCCTGGGAGAAACGGGAGTGGGGAAGGGGGTCATAGCAAGCGCCATACATTATCTCTCTCCCAGAAGGAAATCTCCTTTCATCACCGTCAACAGCGGCGCCATTCCGGAAACCCTCATAGACAGCGAGCTCTTCGGGCACGAAAAGGGCGCCTTCACGGGTGCCATCGAGCAGAAGCGCGGGCGTTTCGAGCGCGCAAATCACGGGACCATTTTTCTTGACGAGATCGGAGAGCTTCCCGCGCACGCCCAGATCAGGATGCTCCGCGTCCTTCAGGAAAAAGAGATCGAGCGTGTAGGAGGGACAAAGGCCATTCCCGTAGATATAAGGATCATTGCCGCCACCCACAGAGACCTGCAAGAGATGATCAGGGCAAAGCAATTCCGTGAAGACCTGTGGTTTCGCATAAATGTATTTCCCATCAGGGTTCCGCCGCTAAGAGAAAGGAAAGAGGATATTCCATCGCTCGTCTATTATTTTATTAAGAAGCAAATGAAACAGCTAAAGTTGCCCGCCGCCCCGGAACTGTCACCCGGAGCGATTGACCGCCTGATGACGTACCACTGGCCGGGAAACGTCCGGGAGCTGGAAAACGTTGTGGAGCGCGAGCTGATCCTGAACAAGGGAGAGCCTCTGACTTTCAGGCTTCTGGCCGGAGTTGACGAAATCTGTCCTCCTGAGGATCTTGTCGGCCTGCCGGATGAGCCATTCAATCTCGACAAAGTCAATGCCCTTCACATACAGCGGGCCCTGCAAAAGACGAACGGCATCGTGCACGGGCCTGGCGGTGCGGCCGCCATCCTGGGAATAAACCCGAGCACACTAAGAAGCAAAATGAAGAAACTGGGGATTCCCTACGGAAGAAAACGTGGCTGATCATGATGTACCCCAGCAGGATATACTAAGGGCGGTGAAGACCGTTATGGTGAAAGGGCAAAATGAATCCTCCGAAGACGCATATTGTGCTGAAAATATAATTTCTTATGTTAGCAACAAATAGATTTGT
>PLLV01000067.1:3664-3867 GCA_003142295.1 Syntrophaceae bacterium | reverse complement strand
GACGCCCAGAATACCAACCGGACATTTTCCTTCTTCAGGCAAGAGATAACCTGCTCAAGTTCCCCCTGCGTAAGTTTGTCTGGGATAATTTTAGCGACTGGGAACCCGAAAACTTCTGAATCCACATTCAGGATTTGAAAAGGGTTCATATTGACTCCGTGGTTTCCCGATAGTGTCCCGTCCCGTTTGTGTTTCATCCCAAT
>PLLV01000067.1:2605-3602 GCA_003142295.1 Syntrophaceae bacterium | reverse complement strand
CCGATAACTGGCACATAGATAAATGTGCATCTGCTAGATTAAGCGAGTTTCATCCTACTCATGGCGATATAATCATTGTAAATAATATCAAAATATTTTCTTTACCAGATTTGCTTAATGTTCACGATAAACATAGAATGTTTAATGATGACAATTGGTATACTTCAATAATAGATATGACCCGTAAAGCATTTTATAGGAAAAAACCATCCAACAATATGAGACTTATTTTGTCGTGCCAGAGCCATGATAGCTTCTCTGTCAAAACGCTGAACTATGCTATGTTTGATAAAGTGCATTACCTCTCTGCGTCAAAGTGGAACTCTTACAAAATCAATCGTCCCCATTTTATTACTCCCAATTTTATTGAAGAGTTATTCATTGCTAAACAAAAACCGGACAAGGTTGCAGGAATTATTGGGACCATCAGAAAAGAAAACAATACGGCGTCATCCACAGAACAGGCAGTTCGGGATGGTATGAATACGGTTATAATTTACGGCTATTTATTTGATCCAATATATTATTACCGGGAAGTTGAGCCACTAACGAAAAAATATCCGAAGAAAATCAAATTTGCTGGATTCGTAGATAATAAGCAGAAGATCTATGATTCCATATCCGATGTTTACTGCTCCGTCAGCAAACCATGGAGCATGGTAAGAAGGGAATGCATTTTCACAAATACTCGTTATCACGGACCAGATTCATCAAATAAAGACGAAACAATAACGAATGATCAGATTTTTAAAGTCTGGATGAATGAGTTGGGATTGTAAGTGTTCGGAAATGAATCAGGACTTGACATGAAATCTTTCGAAGGTGATTTTTACAAATTATACAATCTACTTAAAGATAGAGAACCTTTTGCTTTCAATAGATTTTCTGATGGTGAACTCTACATTTTACAGAACAAAGAACTAATCCTGGATGCGAAACAGGTTAAAATCGGCTCCCAAATTACAAAAGGTATATATAAAGAAGAGGACCATAAAAG
>PLLV01000067.1:2268-2569 GCA_003142295.1 Syntrophaceae bacterium | reverse complement strand
AAAATTCATTCGTGAGATGTACCCATTGTTCAACAACTTCAAAACCGTATTTATATGCAACAAAAGAGCAGAGTTATCTGTTTTGCCGTTTGTGGTTAAGGATTTTAGAGTCGGCTACAATGCCATGGTCAATGACTACGGTTTGATCGAAACCATTAAACACTGGATTGATGATAATAAAATTGAAGGTTACTTATTCCTTTTTTCGGCTTCTTCATTCAGCAAAATGGCAATTCATCAGCTTTACGAACATTGCGACAGGAACACATACATTGATGCAGGTACTACCCTGAATCCCTTT
>PLLV01000067.1:0-2179 GCA_003142295.1 Syntrophaceae bacterium | reverse complement strand
TCCACCCGGTCATTCATCATATTGAGTACGTGCCCCGCATCGATAGCGGGGATGGAAAACCGTTGTGCCACATCGACGCAAACAGGGAGCGATCCTATACCTGCTCCAACGATGCATAGGTCAGTATCAGGCGGTATTTGTTTTAGAATCCCTTCTTTCATAGACTCCCATCGCGTTGCGACGTATTCGGCGGCGGTCTCTACGAACGACAGATGCGGGTGGCTCGAAAACCGGGCAAACCAGTCTGTGCAGGAATGTCTGTTGAATTCCGCATTGAGGATACAGACTCTTTTGCCATCGACGAGGTGTACGAAATCCTTGGACGTCAGGTAGGCATAAATCACGTAGAAGGGAGTGTAGTTCATTCCTGTCATGGCAATCCCCTCACGGGAGAGGAAATCAAGGAACTCTGCGGCAGAGTTATCACTTTTGGATCGGCGAAGTATGGAGAGGAAGCCTTTTTTCTTTTTCCGGGTATTCCCCGGAAAGATAAGAGGTGCGAATTTTCCCTGTTCCGCCAGAATTTTGAGAGCTTCCAAATGAAACGGCATCGCAGTCCGGATGGCTTCCACAGACTCGGCCTGCCGATAAAGGCCATTGCAGTGAAGGGAGCAGCGGTAAAAAGCGTACTCCCCATCTGCGAAGCGAACAACGGGTAAAGGCCGTCGATCTTCTATGCCGGACCGGATAAAGTCATGAAGCTGTTTCACATACTCGTCTCCAATCCCTGTGTTTTCATGAAATAGGCATATCTCCTGCGCTACCATGTCGGGAGCATTGATTCGGATGACCTGTGTGTTATCGATATCCCTGAGGACGAGATGATTAAAACGGAATTCCCCGCTCGCGATCATCCTCTCGAGGGTGGATGATGTAATTCCCATATACTACTCCGTTTCTTTATGATGTCGCAAATGATCTGATACTTGGAAAGTTTCGATTTCATCTCTTGCTTGTCTGTGCTGAATGGCAGAAATGCCGTCAAAGTAAATATTCGCCAGTAGGCCTTTAATTTATAGGATCGGCATATCCTGCTGATGGTCTCAGGGAGGTAGTGTTCATAATAAAAGGTGAATTCGGCGATGGTCTTTTTTCTCCAGATGTCTGTTTCTGTGGAGCTCCGCTCGCTTTGGGCTCCCAAATGAACCATCACGGCAAAGTCCATGTAGCCGATCTCGTATCCCATTTTCCGGATCTTAAGACATAGATCTTGATCCTCCCCGTAAATGAAGAAAACCTCGTTGAATCCCCCTATCCGCTTAAGGAGTTCGGCACGGGCGACCATGCCGGCCCCGAGTACCCAGGCAAGATCTCCTTTCAGACCGAGGAGTTCCGTGCTCGTCTCGTTTTGCGCAGGATAGTGCCGGGAAAAGGACTCCTGAAGAGTACCATCAGGGTTGATCATTTTGACCCCAGCGAGGCCAATATGTGGGTTTTTATCCATAAAGGAAATCATGTATTGAAAGGTGGACGGCAGGAACTCGGTATCGGGATTGAGAAAAAAAATGTACCGTCCTTTGCTTAATTCCAGTGCTTGGTTATTCGCCATAGCGAAACCGCGGTTTGTCCCATTCACAATCAGATGGACCGATGGATAATTGTTCCTGATGACTTCTGCGCTCCCGTCACTGGAAGAGTTATCCACGATTATAACTTCTTTTTCGCAGTCATTGATGTTCACGATGGAATCGAGACAGGTACTGATCAAATCTCTCGTGTTGTAAGATACAATGATAATGGATAATTCCACTCTATGATTTCTTCTTTCTTATATGGTTGTTCACGATTGATTGGTCTGTTGTATTTTAGAGAGAAGGTCTTCATAAATACCTGCCACTTTTTTTGTGACCTCATCCCACGTGTGTCCGGCTGCTGTGTTGAAGGCGTTTCGAGCCATTCTTGTTTGAACTTCTTCTAACATCGATCTTATTTTATCAGCAATTTCGTCTGTGCTGTCTTTACTATCAGTAACATAGCCGTTAACCCCTTGCCTGATCAGGTCCTTCGCTCCTACATTGCTGCTGACAATCACCGGCAAAGAGGCAGCCATTGCTTCGAGAGCGGCCATCCCGAATGTATCAAATTTTGAAAGCATAGAGAAGACATCACTCGCAGCGTATATTCTTTCGAGATGTTCTCTTGGCATGATTCCCGTAAAAATGACGTGATCTTTTATACC
>PLLV01000184.1 GCA_003142295.1 Syntrophaceae bacterium | reverse complement strand
TATGAACCAGTGTACTAAGTGAAAATTTTTCCAAGCTCTCAATGTGTTTTGATATGGGACGTATATAAACAGTGTGGGAACTTATTACAATCTTCATATCTTCTTTTATCATCGCTTTTTCCGGCGCCATGATGCCAGGGCCTTTGCTCACGGCGACAATCAGTGAGAGCTCGCAAAGGGGCTTCATCGCCGGACCTTTGCTTATCGTGGGTCACGGTATCCTGGAGATCATGCTGCTTGCCGCGCTTGTGTTGGGATTGGCCCCATTTCTTCAGCGTAACGACGTCTTTGCCGTTGTTGCAATAGCAGGCGGTGTTATCCTGCTCTGGCTGGCTTTAGGCATGTTCCGCGCCCTGCCTGAATTGACCATGTCATTGAACACGGGCACGATAAAGAGCGGCTCTCTGATAAAGAGAGGGGCGATTCTGAGCATAGCTAATCCCTACTGGATCATCTGGTGGGCAACAATAGGGTTTGGTTATGTCATTTATAGCTGGAGTTTCGGCATAGCAGGCATAGTATTTTTTTTCACGGGACATATTCTGGCAGATTTTGTCTGGTATTCGGCTGTCTCTTCAGCAGTGGGGAAGGGCAGGCATCTTTTCACCGACGGATTATATAGGTGGGTAATAGGGACATGCGCAGTTGTATTAATACTCTTTGCATGCTATTTCTTCTATGCCGGTGTGCAGAAAATAGTTGCCTGAGAAATTGAAAGAGGAGAAAATCCTGAATGACAAAGAAGACTCAAAAATCCGATCTTGATGGGCTGACTTTACTTAGACGGGATGCCAAACCCACAAAGAAGTTAGAAACCTTTCCAAACCATCATCCCGGAAGAGATTACGTTGTGACACTCAAGACGGAAGAGTTTACATGCGTCTGTCCGGCTACGGGGCAGCCGGATTTTGCCAGGCTGACCATTCAGTACATTCCAGAAAAAAAGATTGTCGAATCCAAATCTCTGAAATTATATCTCTGGTCTTACCGTGATGAAGGGGTGTTTCATGAGCATGTAACCAANNACGGCGGATTTTGCCGTCCGCGGGGGTATTTCCATTACCGTCGATGCGGAATACAAAAAGTAATTTTGTCGGCATTCCGGATGGCTGTGTCAAGGCCCTGAGATCATTGCTGAAATGTCGCCTAAAATAGTATTGACATACAGGACTGCCGTTACTATAACCTGCTCAGGTTAAAAGAAAATTTTACAGGAAGAAAAAGTGTCAAAACTTACGCCCAAAACAAGAAAAGCAGATAAACTTAAATTAGTCGCGGGCGACAAATCTCATCAGGCTCTGCATAAATGTGGTTTTTGCGAATTGGAAGATATCGTTGAGTCATCCCACGACGGTCTTTTCGTAACCGACGGGCAGGGGGTTATCCTGAGGGTAAATAGTGCGTGGGAGCGTATTGCCGGAATCACGAGGGAATTTGCCATAGGAAAGTGCGCCAAGGACCTCGTAAATCAGAAATGGTACACGGAATCTTCAGCAATGGCAGCAATCACGGAAAGAAAGAAGGTTACAATCATGCTGGAGATGCTCAGAGGGGAGAAGATCGGTCAGAAAATAATGGCGACGGCCATACCCATATGGGGTGAAGATGGCGAGATCAGGCGGGTTGTCGCCAATATCAGAGATATAACGGAGATACTTTATCTAAAGCAGTTGCTCGAAAAGACGCAGCTGCTGAATGAATTATATGCCGCCGAACTTGAACAGATGAAAAACGTCGATATAGTAGCTCGAAGCCAATCGACGATACGGATAATGGAAATCGTGGCTCGTGTTGCCAGTTTTGATGTGTCGGTTTTAATCACCGGCGAATCGGGCGTCGGCAAGGAAGTGATTGCGAATGCCATACACCAGCAAAGCCAGCGCTCGAAGGGGCCTCTCATCAAGGTGAACTCGGGAGCAATTCCTGAAACGCTCCTTGAATCCGAACTCTTCGGGTACGATTACGGCGCCTTTACCGGTGCAAGAAAGCAGGGAAAACCCGGCATGTTTGAACTCGCAAATGAGGGGACCCTGTTTTTGGACGAAGTTGGTGATATCCCATACAGTCTCCAGGGAAAGCTCTTAAGATCCCTGCAGGATCATGAGATCATGCGGATTGGCGGCGTTAAGCCCACTCCTGTCGATGTGCGCATCGTTGCCGCGACAAACAAGAACCTTGAAGAAATGGTAAAAAAAGGCACTTTTCGTGATGACCTTTATTATCGCCTTAACGTCGTTTCGATTGATATTCCTCCATTGCGTGAACGCAAAGAGGATATACCTATGTTCGTATTGCACTTTCTGGAAAAGATGAACAAGAAACATCAATACAACAAGCGCATTTCCCCGGAGGTTATTGATATTCTGATGCTCTACTCCTGGCCCGGCAATGTGCGGGAATTGGAAAATGTAGTAGAAAGAATGATTATCATGACAGAGGGAGATGAAATAACTATGAAGCATCTGCCGATTCAGATTAAAAGCCAGATCATTCCTGCGGCGATCAGCGTCATCGGGGACAGCAGCTTCAAAACAACGATTGAGCAGACGGAGAAACAACTCTTCAAACAGGCGCTTCTGAATCACAAGAGTACGAGAGAAATCGCTAAAGCAATGAAAATCAATCAGTCCACAGTAGTGCGCAAGCTGAAGAAATATAATCTCTCTCCATCCAACGATAGCGAAGCACAAAAATAATTGGTATTTCCGCCGGCTCCCAGTCCGGTCTCACCTTAAATTGCAGAGCAGCAGAAATTCTCTTGAATGAGGTCCAAGAAATATCTGCACCTGCCGCTCCGGCATGGCCTACCGGCAAACGGGCATCCTCGGAGAATGCCCGAGCTTCTTCATGATACGCTGGGCATGGCGGACATGAATTTCTATGCTGTAAGCTTTTTTCAGATACGTAACCAGGACATTGCCACTCCAGTGGGTGCGGGGAATTCCAACCTTCCGTGGCGAATTCGCTAAAACCTTTTCGAGTTTTTTCGTCATGCCTTTAGTAAATTGAGACGGCCTGCCCATACGTGCTCGATCGAGCACCGCATCCGGGCCATCCTTGTTTACCCTCTGGATCCATTTCACTACTGTCCAGCGCGTTAAACCGAAAAACTCTGCTACATGGGAAGATTTCCAGCCGGCCAAAATCAAAAGCAGAACGGCGATTCGTATCCCAATCCAGGCCCCCGGCGTCCGGTCGGCTTTACGAAGCAGAGCCTCTCTGGTTAGACCCGCATGATTCAGCTTCAATGCTTTCATGTCTCCTACCCCTGTTTTATTTTGGGAGATATAGTATCACACACGCTCTATGATGTCTACTTAGTTATGTCGCTTACATGCTGATGCAGAAACCTTACGAATCTGACTTAGTACACTGGTTCATAAATTCGGTTACGTATTTTATGCCACAGTTCGGAAATTTCCATGTACTATTGTCATTTCGGTGAGCCNNGCGAGAAATCTTAGTAGGGGGGGTAAAACTAAAAGATATCTCCCTCCGGTCGATATGACACCTTAATAGTGAAATGATGTACTAAGCTTCCGCCCGGCATTTGTCCCGTATATTAGAATATAAGAGGAGGTTTCTGTGACCTGTCAGGGATTTTCAGAGAGGACTGAGTACGCGTTTATTGTGTCTTAAAGTTAAGGGGGAGACAAGTCATCCTCATCTCCCCCGAATTTCATAACATAAACCTATGCCAGAAAATCATCAAGCCTGCCCGGCACGGATTACCTCAGAATACTGCCGGCGATAACCATGCGCATTGCCTCGCTTGTGCCTTCATAGATTTGGGTAATCTTCGCGTCCCGCATCAGGCGCTCCACAGGATACTCGCGGCTGTACCCGTAGCCGCCAAATACCTGGACGGCGTCGGTCGTAACAGACATAGCGGTATCAGAAGCAAACAGCTTAGCCATAGCCGCTTCCTTGGCATAAGGCAGATCATTAGATTTGTTATAAGCGGCTCGATAAGTCAAGAGACGGGCTGCCTCAATTTTTGTGGCCATGTTGGCAAGCATAAAGCTGATACCCTGCTGGCTCGCTATAGGTTTGCCGAACTGAACACGCTGTTTTGCATATTTGATTGCGGCATCCAGAGCGCCCTGGGCAATGCCGACTGCCTGAGCAGCGATACCGATACGGCCGCCATCCAAAGCCGTCATGGCAATTCTAAACCCGTCGCCTTCTTTGCCTAAGAGGTTGGCGGCGGGGGTTTTTGCGTTGACCATGATGACTTCGCGCTGTACGGATGCGCGAATACCCATTTTGGTTTCTTTCTTGCCGAAGCTCAAGCCCGGTGAACCTTTCTCGAGAATAAATGCGCTCATGCCCTTAAGACCGGCCTCTTTATTTGTTTTGGTAAAGACAACCTCTACTTCTGCCTCTCCACCGTTCGTGTTGAAAATCTTTGTCCCGTTGATGAGATAAAAATCGCCGTCTTTGACAGCAGTTGTTGAGGCGTTGCCTACGTCTGTGCCTGCATTAGGTTCCGTAAGACCGAATGCGCCTATCTTTATGCCTTGGGCGAGTGGTACCAGGTATTTCTGCTTTTGCTCCTCCGTGCCGTATTTATAGATCGGCCATGAGCAAAGGGAAGTGTGGACCGACATACCGATAGAAGTTGATGCGTCCACGCGTGAGATTTCCTCAACAGCAATGGCATAAGCGATGAAGTCCATACCGCCTCCACCATACTTTTCGGGATACGGCAGGCCCATGAGACCCAATTTACCCATTTCATCAAATATCCCTCGGTCAAATAGCTCTTTTTCATCACGCTCCACAATAGTCGGAGCCAGTTTCTTTTCCGCAAATTCCCGCACCATTTTGCGGATGCCTTCATTTTCCGGTGTTATCGTAAAATTCATAGATTACCCTCCTCGTAAAATATATTGTTATTGTTGTTAAAATTTCGCCGACTTACAGACTGCGGACGGCGATCACTTTTCTTATTGCAGAACTTCCCTTAATTTGGCGGTCAATGCCGGTACAACCTCGTACACATCACCGACTATTCCGTAAGTTGCCACCTTGAAGATTGGCGCATCAGGGTCTTTATTGATTGCAATTATGACATCAGATGTCTGCATCCCGGCAAGATGCTGAATGGCGCCGGATATGCCGCAAGCGATGTAGATTTTTGGCGCCACCGTTTTTCCTGTTTGACCGACCTGGTGCGGATACGGAATCCAGCCGGCATCAACAGCCGCCCTGGATGATCCAACCGTTCCTTTCAGCACTTGTGCAAGCTCCTCAATCATCCTGAAGCCTTCCGGCTTTCCAAGCCCCCGTCCTCCGGACACGATGAACTCTGCGTCTTCGAGATTGCATGAGAAAGTGCAGACCTTGACAACATCGATAAGTTTTGTTCGTATATCCTTCTCGTTGATTGCCAACTCTTCCCGGATTATTTTTCCTGTACGGTTGTAGTCCGGTACAGGCTTCTTGAAGACCTTGGGCCTTACTGTTCCCATCTGCGGACGGTTGTCTGGGCAAAAGATCGTTGCCATGATATTGCCGCCAAAAGCAGGTCTTGTCCATGCGACGAGCCTGGTTTCAGGATCTATGGAAAGACTCGTGCAGTCGGCAGTCAAGCCGGTTTTCAACCTGGCGGCTACACGGGGGCCTAAATCGCGGCCGTCATTGGTTGCGCCCAATAATATAACGGACGGAAGGTGCTTCTTGATCAAGTATGTAAAGGCGATTGAATACGCGTCTGTCGAATAGTGCTGGAAAGCGCTGCCTTCAACTAAATATATGTTGTCGGCGCCGCTGGCAAAAAGCTCCTTGCCCATTTCCGCCACATTGTCGCCAATAAGGATGGCAGACACCTCCTCGCCAAGTTCTTGGGCGAGCTTCCTGCCCTGGCCAATAAGTTCCAGCGATACGTTGCGTATACGACCATCACGATGTTCGATAAATACCCAGACCCCCTTATAGGAGCTGATATCTATTGACTCTTCCGCTTTTTCCCGCTCTACCAAGATGGCAGATACGGGGCAGCTGCTTTCGCAAGCGCCGCAGAATGTACAATCTTCAGTGAGAACGGCTTTATCATCTTTCATGACAATTGCGCCATAAGGACAACTGTCGATGCACGTTTGACAACCAATGCATTCTTCCGACAAAATCTTAACAGACATATTTAACTGCTTCCTCCTCGACTATAGTATCTTGGCCTGCCTCAACTTATCGACGAGCAAATCGACGGCTTTTTTGCTGTCGCCCTGAATCAGTTCACCCTTGCCGCGCCGCTCCGGCGTAAATATGCGCCGTACCAGCGTAGGTGAGCCCTCCAGGCCTGCGGCTTTAGGATCGATGGCAATGTCGGCGGCAGTCCATACAGGGACTTCCATACGGTATGCCTTCGCCGTACCTTTCACTGTGGGAATACGGGGATCCGTGGTCAGTTTTATTATGGTAACTACAAGGGGCGGTTTGGCCTCTATAACATCATATCCCTCATCCTGTTCGCGGTGGGCAATGAGCTTTTCGCCGTCAAATTCGATCATGCTTATGTAAGTCAATTGGCCGATGCCAAGATGTTCCGCCATTTCCGGTCCGACCTGGGCCGTATCTCCGTCAATCGCCTGCTTGCCGCAAATGACCAAATCGACGTTGCCAATTTTGCGCACTGCCTGAGATAATGTATAGGATGTAGCCAGGGTATCCGAACCCGCAAATGCTCTATCGCTTAAGAGAATGGCTTCATCGGCGCCCATGGCGATACATTCCCGCAGCGCCGCTGCTGCCTGAGGCGGCCCCATGCTGAGCACTGTAACCTTTCCTCCGTGTTTATCTCTAAGCTGCAGCGCCATTTCCAGAGCATATTTGTCGAAGGGATTGACAATGCTCGGCACTCCCTCCCTAATCAGCGTATTGGTGACAGGATCAATTTTGACTTCTGTGGTATCAGGTACCTGTTTGACACATACAACAATTTCCATAAAGATATTCACTCCTGGTTATGTTAAGAGTTATTTTGCATAGAATATACGAAGACGCCTTGTCAGTTTCCATTTTCCTGCAACCGGGCTAACAAGAATGCGGAATACATAGCGGATACTATAGGGCATTACATCATATGCAACAACACTTTTTTCTCTTCAATGCATCATTCAGCTATTGAATGCTGCACATCTTACATTACTTTCGAATATCGTCCTTTAGTAGCGCTTTCCGTGGTGTTAGACTGACAGAGAAATCGTCGTCAATACGCGGGATTGTCCGAACACACTACCAGCCATAATCATTCGGGCAGATTAGTTTACATGGCAAAAAATATTATGAAAATGGCTGGTAGAGAAGCAGTTATGCTGCTACATGGGTCAAAACCGCATATCAGTGACATCTCGGGCCGGCGCCGCAAAATACAATCCCTACCCGAAAAAACATATCTGGCGGGATAGATATACGCATCATTTTGCGCAGGTTTTTTCAAAGAACAGTCAAGGACGATTATATTATATTACTCGTCGGTCGAAAAACCCGACTATCTGCAATTCGCAAGCAAACATTTTTTCAGTAAATTAAAGCTGTTCACATTAAAGGGGGCATGGGGGGCTTCCATATTCAACTTAAACCCAGTTATACTGTACATCCTTTCTGCCATACCCCCCATGTAAATGGTCTAAAATTCTATCCTTACGCCGCCTTCTTGGTAATGATCGGTTTAGAATCCGTTGTGAAGTACATCGCCACGGCGCCTACTACGAGCGATGCCGCACAGAACATAAAGGTGGCCTGGTATGCTTCCACCGGAAATTTACCGTTAACCTTTCCATAGTAGTCAAGCACCACGCCCATCAATGCCTGATATAAAGCCCCTCCTACGAAGTACCATATATTCAGCATCCCGTTGGACGTCGCCATGAAGCTGGTCGGCTGACCGTCGGCTATGTGCGCATAATTGGGCACATATGCGCCACAGAAAAAGCCCATGACAAACAACAAGGGATAAAACCACGCAACGGGAATGGATCCGGTAAAGAAAGCTATCGGTATCCAGGTGGCAACGTAGATAAGCATGCCGTAGAAAGACGTGTTCCTGCGTGACTTAAGAATACGGTCCGAAGCGTAACCGGCCGCAAAGCATCCGAGAGCCATCCCTATTGGCCAGAACATGAGCATGTTGGCGGCCTGCTGCTTGGGCAATCCGTATATCTGTTGTGCATAGGGAATGAACCAGAGTCCCTGAAATCCCATGACCGTACCGTAGATCACAAAGGCGTAAAGGGATATCAACCAGTAGTTTTTCATTTTTAGCAGTTTTATAAAATTCTCTTTGAATGTCGTCTTCTGCGCGGCAGTCTGTGCCGGGTAGTAGTCGATGCCGTCGATCTCAGAAACCGTCGGGTAACCCATATCGGCCGGTTTATTTCGGACGATCAGGTAGTCAACGATAGATATGAGGACCATAAAAGCGCCCAGCCATAAGAATGAATTCCGCCATCCGACGATACCCACCAGAAACGCAAGCGGTGCGGACGCGAGTATCGCGCCGACGTTGCCCAGGGTGAGCATCACACCCGTAAGTGTCGCTAATTCATTCGGCCGGAACCAGTTGTACAGGATCTTCATACAAGGCATCCAAACAACCGCGACGCCGACGCCCATTAAAAAACGGCCGAAGATACACCAGCCGAACGTTTGGGACAGACCAAACAATGCAGTACCGATTGCCGCTATGACGAAAAACATACTAACCGAAAGCCTGGGGCCGATTTTATCGGATAGGACTCCCGACGGGAACTGCATTGCTGCATAAGGATAAAAGTACATCGATGATAAAATACCAAGGGTCGTTGCTGTGAGACCGAATTCCTTCATCAGTTCCGGCGCAACAACCGCCGGTGAAACACGGTCGAAATATACAAAAATATACGTTAACAAGAACATTCCATAAGTAATCCAGCGATACGTAATCATCTTCCTGGCTTTTACGGGATCAACTCCTGCGGCTACCTTTGCACTCATATAACCCTCCTCCTTAAATTTTTTTATATGCCTCTTTGGTGCGACTATTATTTGTCTCGGTTCTTTACGGACAAAAAAAATTAGAATCCCAAGAGCATTCTTTGAAAAGATAGGTTTCCAGAAATTTGTACGTTTTTCTTGAGCCGGATGCCCCGCCCACAGGGCGGGGCAATTCGCTCCAGCTTATTATTTCTTCTTCTTTTCGGGCTCTGGAATCTCTTCAGTGATACCGGCGATTTTTCTGGCATAATCAGCAAACTGGTCAACGGGGGTCAGAGATCTGACAACCAGTTTTGCGCCGTCAGGGGAACCGCCGCCGTGCATACATCCGGGAACGCCTGCGCCGAGCGTCAGCCACTCAGAAAGCCTTGCTGCGCGCGCCCTTGATTCAGCGCTGAACTTACCGGAGGCTTTCAAGGCCGCTTGAACCATGGCTCCTATTTTCTGGTCGTTAAAATCCTTCGAAGATGGGAAACATCCTGTTTCAACGATACCGCCGCCGATGTCCTGGCAGAGGCGCTTCGTTTCATAAGGAAGAGTCGCCACATGGACTTTATTGGCGTGAGCGATCAGAGGATCTGAAACCCACATACCACCGGGACCCTTTTTCCCGAGAGCCATCGCGCCAATTCCCATTGCATATGTGGTCTCATTATTAACCGCCATTTCCACCATCTTGCCCGCAAATGTGCTCGCAGCCAATCCATTCGTCCTCGCCATAAGCGCCGCAGCGCCAATCATTACGTCTCCCTGACCGGCGACGCATGCGCCAATGCACGCACGGTAGTTGGCTGTAAAATATCCAATTATATTGCCTGTATATTTGAATTCTTTGCACATAAAAATCCTGTCATTGGGAACAAAGCAGTCTTTGAAAAACAGGAAAGACTGGGTGATGCCTGAGTCCGGAATGTCGAATCCGCCTTCCAGTTCTCTCGTATCGCTTGGCCTGCGGGCCTCCACCAGTGTAAGACCTTTTATGTCCCGCGGCACGACGCAGCAAACGGCGTAATCCTGATCCTCTTCTCTGTAGGCGCCCCCGGGCAAAAGAAATATTTCGTTAGAGGCGGCCGCACCGCAGATCATCGCCTTCATGCCGCTGATGACGATTCCATCTTCACGGACTTCTGTAATGTGCACATTGCTGTCCGGATTCGCCTGCTGTGACGGTCTCAGGCTGCGGTCCCCTTTGGCGTCTGTAAGAGCTCCTGCTACGACGAGGCCATTTTGCTGAGAATAGATAATCCATTTTTTGAGACGCTCCTGGTATTTAGTTCCTAATTCCTTGTCCATAAGCGCCGTCACATTCCACATAACATTCTGGGCGTTCCATCCTACACACACTCCTCCGCTGCAGCTTCCGGTCAAGCGGTACATCCATCTCTTCATCTTTGAATTGGCCATGATATCCTCAAGGGTTTCCATCATGGAATTCCATCTGTGGATCTTTTCACCGCTTATGAAAGTGGAAGTAGCAGTGAAATCCGCCGCATATTTCGGGTCATGTGATGCGTCAATTGCCCGCGCATGGCTTTCGACAACCCTCTTTGTCGCCGGATGAGTTGTTACATCTTCGATCAACTCTCCAAATTTGTAAATATTCGGCTTCATTGCCTTTAGTGATTTCTTGTATTCCTCTCTCGTTTTTAATGCCATTTTGTTGTTCTCCTTAAATTATTTTCTTGATCTAAATGTTAATTTTTAAAGCTTAGCCTTCTTCAATATATCGGGTTTGATGCCCATCGGTCCTTCCTGGAAAAGGCGTGCATCCATCAATTTAACCTTAGGAGCGATGAGCGGCCTGTATTCCATCTGAGCTAATACATCCTTCTCCATATCCAGGCCGGGAGCAATTTCTGTCAGCATGACGCCTTCAGGTGTAAGTTGAAAAACGGCCCGTTCCGTGACGTAAAGAACCGTCTGACCGCTTGTCTTTCCGTACTCACCGCTGAACGTGATATGCTCCACCTTCTTGACTAATTTCTTCACCTTTCCTTCTTTTACTATCTTGAGCTTTCCATCACTGATCCCCAATTCAACACCGCTTGCCGTCAGTGTTCCACAGAAGACAACCCTTTTTGCACTCTGTGAGATGTTAATAAATCCCCCCGCTCCAGCTATCCGCGGACCGAACTTACTGACGTTCACGTTTCCGAACTGATCCATTTCCGCCATTCCCAGGACTGCCAGGTCGAGTCCGCCGCCATCATAAAAATCAAACATGAGGGGATGGTCAACCAGGGCCTCCGGATTGACTGCCGATCCGAAATAAAGCTTGGCCCCAGGCATACCGCCAATCGCCCCCGGCTCAACCGTGAATGTCATCATTTCGATCAAGTCCTCTTCGGCTGCAACCGCCCCGACGCTTTCCGGCATGCCGATACCCATGTTTACGACTGCGTTCGGGATAAGTTCCATGGCGCACCTTCGGCAAATTACTTTTCTTTCGCTCATCTTCATGGGCGGTATGCGGCTCAGGGGAACCCTGGTTTCACCGCAAAGGCTCGGATTATATTGCTCGGCCATGGGGACCTGCCAGTGGTTCTCGGGCTTTGCGACGACGATTGCATCCACCCATATTTTCGGTATCTTGACCATCATCGGATGAATCGTACCCGCTTTTGTCACCCTCTCCACCTGCACGATGACTTTACCGCCAGACCCCTTGGCAGCAAGCGCCAATAAGGCGAACTCCAGGGAAATAGCTTCTCTTTCAATAGACACATTGCCATTTTCATCTGCCGTCGTTCCACGAACAATGGCAACATTGATGGGGATGGCCTTGTAGAACAGATATTCCTTGCCATCAATTTCCATTAAGCGGACGTACTCCTCGTGGCTGATGCTGTTTAATTTTCCTCCGGTTTCTCTGGGATCAACAAATGTCTTTAGGCCGACGTGCGTGATGATGCCCGGCTTCTTGCCCGCGGTGGCTCGAAATACATGGAGAATCACGCCCTGGGGAATGTTATATGCCTCAATTTTGTTGGCAACAGCCATCTTGATTAAATCAGGCTGCAATCCCCAATGGCCTGATACGACCTTTCTCACCAGGCCTTCTTTTGCCCAGCGATTCAGCCCCCAGTTTGATTTCCCGTCATTCTGGCTTGCGCCAAATGTAAGCGTTAAGTTGTTCGGTTGACCTGTTTCCAAAAAGCTCTTTTCAACCGCCTTAGAAAGTTCTTCCGGATGACCCATTCCGACAAAGCCGGAAGTCGCCACAGTGTCTCCATTCTTGATGAGCTTAATCGCCTCTTCTGCAGTCATAAATTTTACCACGGCCCCACCTCCAATGATTTCAAATTGGAATATATTTTTCGACTTCCACTATCCCTCCGGCAGATATCGCAATTTATATGCCAACGGCTCTGATAAGGGGATAAGTGAGGTATATTGTATTACCAGCAGGCGTCGTAAACGACATAAAATAGTAGACAGTTATGGCTCGTTTCTATATATCAAGCGACGGGATATCTTAGTATTACATCAAACATATAGGAAACAATCTCTTAGTATTTTTTGCGCTTCTTAGCCATTCTTGTGAAGCCAAAAAATATCCATGATTATTAGATCATCTTTAGGCGACTGGGGCTATGACGAAGGGTCCTCTCTACCAGATGCTCTTCTCCGTATCTTGTGTAAGAGGGCACAGGACCATTTGGGGATAGTTAACCTTCTCCGGAATCAAACCTCTATGATGTCTATTTTATTATGTCGCTTATGAGAGACAGGATGACCTTGGAGAGGAAAGAAACAGAGTGTATTTGACATATCGAATATAGAGATCACCAATAAACCGGTCTGACATTACAAGATTGAAAACTGATTACCTTTGAAAAATAAGTGAAAATAGATTAATAAAAATAAATAGTTATCTATATCGCACTAGAAACAAGCTCGTGATGCATAATGGCATCACGAGCTGCTCTGCTGCATCACTCGTTTTATAATCGTATCATGATGCGGGGCTTTTTCATGAGTACATGATTAGTGCGATTCTTGACGATTTACGGTCTGTGCTAAAGAGGCTGTGATGCAGGGCGGGGGCTGATTGTTCGGTTCGCAGGGGGATATCGTAGTGTATCAGAAGGAATTATTTCACCTTGCTTCATTTCTTTAATTCAGAGATGAGTTTCGGGACCACATCGTAGAGATCGCCGATGATGCCGAAGTCGGCTGCCTTGAAGATGGGGGCATTCTCATCCTTATTCACTGCGGCGACGACCTTGGCATTACGTATGCCCGTCACATGCTGAACCTGGCCGGAAACCCCTACGCCCAGGTAGAGATCCGGTTTGACCTGCACGCCGGAAAGACCAATGCAGAGTTCTTCGGGCAGCCAGTGAAACTCTTCGGCAATCGGTCTCGTGCAGCCTATTGCACCGCCCAGGACGTCGGCCAATTGCCGGGCGATGGCAAGGTCTTCCTCCTTCTCTATGCCTCTTCCAACACAGACAACGACCCGTGCTTCAGAGATGTCTTTCACCTCCCGTTCTTTCACCTTTCTCTCGATGATTTTAATTGCGGAAGGTGACGGTGACGGGAGTTCCCGGACATGCCCTTGTCGCCCTGTCTCCGGCATTGCCGTATCATACGTTCTCGGTGGGATGGTAGCCATGGCAGGGCGGGTGGAGCAGATCACCTTCTGCACGGCAGCTCCCCCATACGCCAAGCGCTCCATCACCAACGTTTTGCTCCCCTTGTCAAAATCTATTACCGTGCAACTGCTCACGAGTCCGACATTCAGTCGCGCCGCTAGCAGGGCGGCCATATTTTTTCCTCTCGGCGTGGCGGGAAGGAGGATCAGATCGGGTTCTCCTTTTCTTGCTTCTTCGATGATAACCGGGATGTAGCTTTCCGGGGGATGTTCACTGCTCAGTGGGGGAAGGAGCATGACCTCATCCGCTCCATGGTTGATGTAGTCCTCCACATGTTCGCGGTCTTGGTAAAGAAGCGCGGCGACGCGCATTCCCATCTTATCGGCTAACTGTCGGCCGATGTTCAAAAGTTCCATGGATTGCCCGCGATTTTCCGAAATTATCCAGACTCCTGACATATGATCTCCTTTAACCAATAACGCCTTTCTTGCGCAATGACCCCACAAATCGGGCTATCTCTGCGGTGTCTGTCCCGAACCTCTCGCAACTCCGCTCCATCCGTGAAGCTGTGATGCTGACAGTTCGAAGCAGGGGCCCACCTATGGGCGGAAGTTCATCCTTTGTAATCTTCACGATGGGCTTCTTGCCCGCCATCAGGGTGTCTTTGACCCCGGGGATCCTGGGGACATTGATATCGGGCAGAACAGTTACGAGGGCGGGCAGGGGTGCCGTGATCACTTCAATGCCTTCTTCGACGCGACGCGCCGCGACGAGTTGGTCCTTTGCAATGGAGAACTTCTGCACGAAGGAAATGCATGGTATCCCCAGTTTTTCTGCGAGGCGGGGGCCGACCTGTTGGGCATAAAGGTCACTGGAACCCTCGCCACAGATGATAAGGTCGTATTGCTTTATCCTTGTGTGGATGACCTCAGCCAGGATGAAGGCAGTCTGGGAAGATTCCAGATTGCCGAATGAACTATCGACGATGAAATAGGCCTCATCAGTTCCACGGGAGAGGGCATCCTTGACACCCTTCGTTGCTTCGGGCAGACCGACAGTGACGGCGATGGCCTTCGCTCCAAGGGTTTCTTTCAGCCGGGCAGCTTCCTCGATGGCATTGCGGTCATACTCGCCAATCTTGTAATCCACGGAGGAGAAGTCCAATTCACCTGATTGGCCGCGCCGGATATAGGCCTCATCGATGACCCACTTGAAACAGGCAATAATGGAAGGCATAAGCTTAAACCTTTTGCGGTCTTTCCCGTGCAGGCGGGAATCCAGGATGAAAACCATCTGGATTGTCTGGTCAAGCCAGACAATGACAGATTAAATGGCAGTCTCTCAGGAGGGAAACGAGAAATCTTATAACCAATTTTTAAATGACAGATTCCTCGTTGCTTCACTCCTCGGAATGGCACAAAACAAATATTTTCAAAGCGGGCTTTATATTCCAGGTCTTCAGCGGAGCACGGTCCCCGAGATGACCATCCGCTGTGCCTCTGACGTACCCTCATATATCTCTGTAATTTTGGCGTCACGCATCAACCGCTCCACCTTGGCGCCTTTGCAGTAACCGTATCCCCCGTGTATCTGGACTGCCTTTATGGTGTGTCGCATGGCTGCTTCCGATGCATAGAGTTTCGCCATGGCGGCTTCCTTGCTGAATGGCAGCTTCTGGTCTTTGAGCCAGGCAGCGTTATATGTGAGGAAGCGAGCAGCGGAGAGATCCGTAGCCATGTCAGCTATCATCCAGGCGATGGCCTGGTTGCGGGCTATGGGGGAACCGAACTGCACCCTTTCCTTGGAATACCTGATAGATTCGTCCAGGGCCGCCTGAAGGATGCCGACGCACTGGGCGGCGATTCCCACCCGGCCACCATCGAAGCCGGCCATGGCCATCGGAAGACCTGCTCCTTCCTTTCCGAGAAGATTATTCTTCGGCACGCGGCAATCCTTAAAGATCATTTCCGAAGTTTGTGAAGACCGGAGGCCCATCTTCTTGAAGTGCTCGCCCACTCTTAGACCGGGGGCTTCTCTGGGGACTATGAATGTGCTCATGCCTTTGCGACCGGCCGATTTGTCCGTCCATGCGAAGACAATGTATGTTCCCGCAATGGGGCCGTTGGACGTGAAGGTCTTGGTTCCATTGATGACATAATCATTGCCGTCTAAAACGGCGGCGGTAGTGACAGCCATCACGTCCGTGCCTGCACCGGGCTCGGTCAGGCAGAAAGCCCCCAAACGCTTGCCTTCGGCCATGGGGGTCAGGTAAGTCTTCTTCTGCTCTTCCGTACCGAATAGAAGTATCATCATGCACACGATGCCGGCATGGGTCGACACGGTAAACCCCGTGGAGGCGCATGACCGGGAAAGTTCTTCCACGACAATGATGCTGGTCAAAAAGTCCGCCCCGGCTCCCCCGTATTCCTGAGGAATGGGTATGCCCATCCAGCCCCCGTGAGAGAGTTTTTCAAACAACTCGGCGGGGTGGCGGCTGTTCTCATCGATTTCCACGGCGATGGGTTCCACGTTCTTCACGCAGAATTCCCTCACATTCTTACGAATCAATTCTTGTTCCTCTGTAAATTTGAAATCCATAACATTCATCCCTTCGATTTTATTGTCCGGACCGTCATTTCGGCCAAGAGGCCCCGTCGCATTGACATTACGGCAGAGTCTCTCAGCCGCAATGACATTGAACTAAAAAAACTTCAACTGTACAGTTGGAGTTGCCGTAATAAAAAAGTTTCCGTCCCTAACCGAAACGGTACTGCACACCCGTTCCCCCGGGTGGATAATTCCAATCCAGAATCTCCGTGCCGCAGACGAGCCGGCAGGTGCCGCACTCGAGACACCCGTCTATAGTGAGGACGACCTCACCTTTTTCATTCTCGCTGTAGAGGCCGGCCGGACAGACACGGATAGCCGGTTTCAGGCGCGGATCTTTTTCCATGCCCTGTCTNNGAGAGTCAGGTGTTTTCTGATGGTCGGGTACAACCTCTCTTTGGGACCTGCCGGGACGGAGTAGACATCCTTTATGATCCCTCCAATCAGCTCCGGGTAATGGTTGAAAAACCGCGGGTTTCCGACTACAGCAGGCGTTTCCTGGAAGTTTCTTAAATCCTTAAGAACGAAACTCTCTTCGAGGAGCCTCCTGTACATGCTCAGGGTCGGAGCATCGAATTTCCCGGATTGCTTCGCCTTCATGACAGCCTGGGCGGCGAAGTGGCCTGAAGCCAGCGCAAATTCCATGCCCCTCACCGTGAAACCGATGTTCAGTGCGAGCCCGGCAGCATCACCCGCGACGAGGATGCCGTTTCCGCACAGGTTATTTATTGCCTTGAAGCCGCCCTCCGGTATTATATGCGCCGAATACTCTACTGTACTTCCTCCCCTGATTAGCGGGGCGATCTCCAGCCGCTCCTTGAAAGCGTCCAGGAGGGCGGGCACTTCGATGGGAAGGCTATCTTCTGCAGCTTCCTCGATGCCGACGACAATGCCCAGACTGACACTCTCCCTGTTTGTGTAGAGAAAACCACCTCCGAATTTCCCATGGGTTACTTCTCCCACAAAAAGGCGCGCCGCACCCTCGTCGCCTTCCAGATTGAAACGTTCATTGATGACGCCGGACTCCAGGGCGATGACTTCCTTGATGCCGAGGGCGAAGTTGCGAGGCGCAGCGGGTGATCGCAGTCCGGCTTTTTCCGAGATGAGCGATAATACGCCGTCGCAGGCAAGCACAACGTCGGCCCGCAGTTCGTCAGCACCTGCAACGACACCGACGATTCTTCCGTCATCCTTGATGACGTCATCGACCCTGATCTTAGATAAGATCGCGACCCCTTTTTCTTCTACCCGTTCCGAGAGCCATTTGTCGAACTTCGACCGCAGGATACTGTAACTCTGATGGGGCTCGTCCCTCAGTTCATTGCCGGCATAGTTCAGGGTCACCGAGCGGTCCTTTGTCATGATCGATATTCCTTCATGGGTTATGAAGCGCTCAAGGGGGGCATTATCGAATAGATCGGGAAATAGATTGCGAACGGGGTTCAAATAAAGACGGCCGCCAGTCATGTTCTTTGCGCCGGGATAGTCCCCCCGTTCCAGAACCAGCACCTCAAGACCGCTTCCTGCGAGCGTATATGCCGCCCCAAGGCCAGCAAGTCCCGCTCCTACAATGATCACATCGAACTTATCCATTTTCCTGATGCCTCTTAAGCTTTTTTTATAATGTTTTTCAGAATCCCCTTTGCGAGATCTTAAAAGGTATCAGAGCGAGGAAATATGTTCGAAATCTTTTCGCGTGTTGACATTCAGGAACATCTTTCCTTCCGGATCAAAAGATTTGATTGTCTCTTCCTTGATCACCATGGTCTTTAATCCTCTATAAAAACCGGTGATCTTCAGGCTGTCCATATCCATAAGCTTCTTGATAGGAGGAAGGCATCTCTTCGAATAAATGGCATGGAGAGGTTGGAGACCGTCAGGAGGTTTCGGCACCACAATGTCATATCTGTCTGCGTATTCAATCATATGCTCTATGAACGACCTGTTTATGAAGGGCATATCGCAGGCAGAAACAAAGGCATGATTGTAAGAGGCATAGAAAAGTCCTGTATATATACCTCCCAGTGCGCCCTTATTCTTGAATATATCGGAGGCAATAATACAGTCCTGATCAAGATAATCCAAGGGGGAATTGGTTACAAGGATCACTTCTCGGAAAATAGCCCTGAATATCAACATGGTTCTATCGATCAGCCGCTTACCTTCAATCTCGAGGAAAGCCTTGTTCATTCCCATTCTCGCGCTTTTCCCGCCGGATAAAATAACGCCTGTCATAGAACTTATGCATTCCCGTTTAATAGTTTTCCGCCAATATTTCGTAGTATGATTGTGGATGTTTGCACGCGGGACATTCGGCTGGCGCTTCTGTTCCCTCGAAGATGTAACCGCAGTTTATGCAGTGCCATTTTACGGGTGTTTTTTTCTTAAATACTTCTTTATTCTCGATGTTCTTTATAAGTATTCTGTATCTGTTTTCATGAAACATTTCCACCTTCGCAATCTGAGCAAAGGAGTTCGCGATTTCAGGGAATCCTTCTTCTCTGGCGATCTGCTCAGAGTTCCGATAAAGAGTGGACCACTCCAGTTTCTCTCCGGATGCCGCCTCCATGAGATTGCTCTTGGTGTCTGCTATGACGCCGGCAGGATAGGAAGCAGTGATCTCTACATCGCCTCCTTCCAGATGCTTGAAGAATACCTTGGCGTGTTCTTTTTCGTTTTCCGCCGTTTCCAAAAAAATGTGCGCAATTTGTTCAAAACACTCTTTTCTGGCGGCACTGGCGAAATAGGTATATCTGTTTCTTGCCTGCGACTCACCGGCGAAGGCTGCCAGTAGATTTTTTTCTGTCCTCGATCCTTTGATTGACTTTGCCATGTTCCTCTAATTCCTCCCGTGATCTATTTCCTGCACTATAAATATGGTGTATTTTTTCTACTTGACTGTACCTCTTAAAGCAAGACTTTTTTCGTTTTACAAGCTTGCCGGTTTTTAGCCGCATGGAGGCCCATGTTATGAAATATACGAGTTACGCAATGGGCAAAAATATCTTGATAAAATTTGAAACGAATTGTAGGAGTGACATCAAGAGCAGGGATGGGAGGCGTCGAATGTATTGGGACAAAGATATTGAGATTATGGATCGAGAAAGGCTGGAAGCCTTACAGCTCGAAAGATTTAAAAAGACAATCAAAAAGGCACAGAAATCCATCTATTATGACAAGATGTACCGGGGAATTGGACTGGATGCTGATCTCGTTAAATCTCTCGACGATATCAGAAATATTCCTTTTACCACGAAGGACGATTTGAGAAATCACTGGCCTTATGGCTTTATCGCTGTTCCAAAAGACGAGTTGATCAGGATGCATGCATCCTCCGGGACCACCGGCCGGGCCATTGTCGTATTTCATACAGCCGCTGACATACAAGCATGGACTGATGTACTTGCCCGCTGCGTATATATGGCAGGCATGAGAAAGACGGATGTCTTCCAGAACATGATGACCTACGGCCTTTTCACCGGGGGGCTTGGATTTCACTATGCCGCCGAAAAGGTGGGAGCCCTGGTAATACCGGCAGGGGCGGGCAACAGCAAACGTCAGATTCAATTGATGCGCGATTTCGATACAACAGCCATCCATATAATTCCGAGCTACGCCCTTCATCTCTTAAAGGTTTTTGAGGAATTGAAGGTCGATCCCGTAAGGGATACAAAACTCAGGATCGCTTTTATTGGCGCCGAACCGCATTCGGAAAGGATGAGAAAAAAAATCGAAGAGTTTTATGGTTTCAAGGCTTACAATTCTTATGGCCTTTCGGAAATGAACGGACCGGGAGTGTCCTTTGAATGTCCCCATCAGAACGGAATGCACATCTGGGAAGACCATTATTTCGTGGAAATCATAGATCCAAAAACATTGAAGCTCGTTTCCGACGGCGAAGAGGGGGAACTTGTTATGACTACACTGATGAGGGAGGGCATGCCGATCATCAGGTATCGGACAAAGGACCTGACGCGCATTATCCCCGGAACGTGCGCATGCGGGAGAACTCACA
>PLLV01000131.1 GCA_003142295.1 Syntrophaceae bacterium | reverse complement strand
ATGAGTACCAGCTTTACCAATCAGTGCCTTGCTCAAATTGAACTTGCATCCGGGAAATATGAAGTTGGTGTTCACACCCTGCCAAAAAAGATAGATGAAGAGGTAGCAAGACTACATTTAAGAAGACTGGGCGCCAAACTGTCAAGATTAACCAAAGAACAGGCCGATTATCTTGGCATTCCCATAGCGGGGCCCTTCAAGCCCGATTATTACCGTTACTAGGGAAGCAGGAATCAGGGACCGGACTCAGGTCTTGACGCGCAAGAACATGATAACCGATGCGGCTCCGAAAATAATGTTTGCAAACCATGCGGAGAGAATGGGGGGTATTGAACCGGAGCGGCCAAGAGACATGGAGAAGGCATGGACAATCCAATAGGAGAATCCTATGATAATGCCAACGCCGATGCTCTGCATGACGCCGCCGCTACGCTCGGTCCTGATAAGTGAAAAGGAAATACCAATCGTAATAAGAATGATGATGACGAGGGTAAATGCGATTTTGCCGTGCATATCAACTAAATATCGTGTCGCATCGTACCCCTCAGATTGAAGCTTCCTAATGTAGTTTTTTAGTTCAATAAATCCCATCTTTTCAGCTTCTTTTTGAATGAGGTTGAAATCCGCTGGTTTCTCCGGGAGGTCTATCACTTTAGAGGAAGCCCACTCGAGTGAGGGGAATTCTCCTCCAAAGCGCGTTATCAAGAGGTTGTAAAATACCCATTTGTTATCTTTCCATTCCGCTTTTTCCGCGTCGATACGCGCCGTCAGCGTAAAGTTCTTATCCATATAATTTATCGTAATTCCCTGTATAATATTCGTTTTAGGATCAATAAACCGGAAATTGTATATGCCGCTCTGTCCTCTGTACCAGAGTTGATTTTGCTTGAATGTTCCCAGTGGTTCTCGCTTTTGCACTTCCACGTATACAATGTTGTCCGCCTTCTGGTTACTGTATGGTGTAACAAGTTCACTATTGAGAAAGGCAAATATACAGATCAGCACAGATATGATAAACACTGGCATGGAAGTTCTATAGAGGCTGATGCCGTTTGCTTTCATGGCCAGCACTTCGGAATTTCTGGCAAGGGTGCTGAAAGTCAAAAGGGCTGCGAGCAGTACGGTAGCGGGAATAGTCTGTGAAATCATCATGGGGATCATGAAAAAGAAGTATGATAGGATCTGCCTGAGGGAGGCATTGTTGCTCAGGAACATTCTTATGCGTTCAAAAAATTCAACAATCAGGAAGAGCGACGTGAACATCGCTAGGACGAGGACAAACAACCTGATAAACTCTTTGGTTACATATCGATCTAATATAGTCATGAATCAATTCGCTTTGCACACTTGCCCATCAGCTGCTTCAAATAGGCTCCGATGGGTATCTCTATGCGAAGGGGCCTGTCATTTGCCGCCCTGATCAAGAGATAAAATCCAACAATACAGAATATGATATTGGGAGACCATGTTCCGATAAGAGGTGAGAGTCTTCCTGTTTCCACGAGGGCCTCGCCGCCGAGACGTATAATGTAATAAATGAACACTATGATAAGGCCGAGAGTAAACCCCCTTGATCTTACAGCCCTGTGGGCCCTGATACTCAAAGGAATTCCCAGAATGCCGAAGACTATGCATGAAAGAGGAGTTGTGATCGTCTTATAAAATTCAATGGCCATTTCCCTGAAAACTGCATCTTCCAAACCAGCCGTCTTGAGCTTCTGAGACAGTTCCCAGACCGTCATCTCGGTACTGTCCTTTGCGTTAACTTTTTTTGCTTCAGCGATAGATGACTCAATATCGAGATTTACGTCATATGAGCTGAAATCCATTTTTCGATAGTTCTTCAGCATTTTGTCGACCGTATGCGTACTGCCGTTTTCCAATCGCAGAGTTACTGTCATCAGTGAAGGGTCTGATACAAGAAAAGCTTTCTCCGCTATAATGGTGCTGGGTTCCTTGCTGATTCTTGTATCTTGGATGACGACTCCCTCCATGTAATCGCCGTGAACAGGAATACTTTCTGCGTAAAGAAGAATTCCTTTGAAATCGTCGTTGAACACTTTTTCTTTAATGCCGACGCTCGCTTTTTTCTTTGCGACGTTAAAGAGCAAATTTTTCGTCGCATATTTGCTGTGGGGAACTAAAAAAAGACTCGTGACAGCGGTTATGGTAAAGGCTATTAGTGAAGCAAGGGCAACAGGGCCTACGAGTTTGTATAAGCTCATGCCGGATGCCTTTAGAATGGTTAATTCGTTGTCACCGGAAAGCCTCCCCAATCCAATCAGTATTGAGATCAGCAGTGATATGGGAATGGTCAATATCAGAAATGACGGTGTTAACAGTAGAAAAAGCTTTGATATATCGACGAAACTAACGCCCTTATTGACCATGAGGTCCATGAGCTGTATGATCTTACCCATGAGAAGAACAAATGTCAGAACAAAGAGAATAAGGAAAAATGGATAGGCAATTTCCTTGAGGATATATCGATCGATAATTTTAAGCATAAACGTAG
Source organism: Syntrophaceae bacterium (assembly GCA_003142295.1). Lineage (GTDB taxonomy): Bacteria > Desulfobacterota > Syntrophia > Syntrophales > UBA2185 > Fen-1135. The sequence goes on along the minus strand of PLLV01000131.1, from coordinate 30,974 downwards.
ATGGGGAATTAAGTCCTTATTTAATGACAGAGACTAACATGGATTTGAAGATGTTTGTCAAGAAAAAGATTGAATGTCCTATTCGCAAGGGCAGGTCGCATGCGGAGGAAACAACTATGAGTTTCTCGTTTCAACCCTCGTTCTGATGGAATCATCTACTTTGTTTCCATTGAATAATTATATCGTTCATTGACCTTATCTCAGAAATCTGCTAATTAATATAGATCAGCTGACCAAGTGAAATGGTTGCTATTGCTTAACCTACCGGTGAGGTAACGCCCTGTGATAGACCTGCATACCCATTCAATTTTTAGTGACGGTGAACTGATTCCCTCAGAACTGGCGAGGAGGGCGAAAGTAACGGGATACAGTGTCCTTGCCATAACCGATCATGGTGACCATTCCAATTTTGATTTTATTATTCCCCGGCTTGTTAAAGTCTGTCAGAAATTGACTGATGCCCTTGCCATACAGGTGATTCCAGGTATAGAGCTGACCCATGTTCCTCCGGAATATATTTACGATCTTGCCGTGGAGGCCAGACATACAGGAGCGAAGATCATTGTAGTGCACGGAGAAACGATTGTTGAACCGGTTGTGGCAGGCACTAATGTTGCCGCCCTTAGAGCTCCTATTGATATACTTGCGCATCCCGGCCTGATTACTGAAGAAGAAGCTATGGAGGCGGCAAGAAATTCAATATATCTCGAAATTACGACCAGGAAGGGACACAGTTTAACAAATGGACATGTCGCAAAGATGGCCCGCCAATCAAAAGCCCCTCTCGTTCTAAATAGCGACAGCCATGCCCCCCATGATCTTGTCCATAAGGAGATGGCGCGGAAAATCGCACTGGGTGCAGGTTTGACAGAGGCGGAAACAGAGATTATGTTTCGTAATTCGCAAGTCCTGGTTAAGAAGACATTGAAAAAATAAGGATGACGGATTCGGCGTGATACATATGAGGCCTGTCTCGGTGGGAAAAAGTTTATTGCAGACCTGCTGACGATAGGCCTTTCCTGCATATTCCTGCTTAGCCCAATAGGATCTTCGCAGAGGATATTCCCGAATATCTGATGGTTTCCGGTGATTGCCGTATTTTTCCTGCTCACCCCGCCAGTTCGCAAAATCATGATGCTTCAATCGTCACAAAGGCAATTCTCGAGAGACGGCTGATCTTGGATGCCCAGGAGATGCCGTGACCCGCTTGACCCGCCTCAATTTATGGCAGTCCGCTGGTGGAGGGACGATATCTTTGGGAATCTGAATACTTAATGTCGCAGAATTGCGCGCACTTGGCGATTGAGAAAAGGGATAGATGAAGATGGAAAAAAAACTATTTTTTGTCTTGATTATATCAATATATAGTAGTATGAGTATCTCCTACCCCAATATATTGGGTAGAATGATTGCACTGAGACCACACTTTCATTGCGGAGCCAAGGAGGGGGCATCATATGCATGAAAAGATAAGAAAGAGGGATGGCCGGCTAGTAAAATTCAACGCAGAAAAGATAACCAATGCCATTGAGAAGGCCGGGGCCGCAACGGGTGAGTTTGATGGGGCCATAGCGAGAAAACTCACGATAAAAGTTCTTAATTTAGCGGAGAAACTCTTCGACGACAAGGTAATGACAGTGGAAGAGTTTCAGGACATCGTGGAAGAGGTCCTTTTATCTTCTCCTTATCGTCGAACCGCTAAAGCTTATATAATCTATAGGGATCAACACGCCAGATTAAGGGAAATTACCAATAAGATGGAGGTTGATCTGGTCGATCAGTATCTTAAGAAGAAAGACTGGAAGATTAATGAGAACAGCAATATGGATTATTCTTTGCAAGGTTTGAACAACTATATATCTTCCGAAGTGAGTAAGGTCTACTGGTTGAATGAGATTTATTCGCCGGAAATCAGAAAAGCACACACGGACGGCGATTTCCATATCCATGATTTGAGTCTTCTTTCCGTATACTGTGTTGGGTGGGATCTGTATGATCTTCTTCTGGAGGGTTTCAGGGGAGTGTCCGGTAAAGTTGAGAGCAAACCGGCCAAGCACCTTCGCAGTGCCTTGGGGCAGGTCGTTAATTTCTTTTATACCCTTCAGGGGGAAGCGGCCGGCGCTCAGGCTTTCTCCAATTTTGATACCCTCCTGGCGCCTTTCATAAGGTACGATCGTTTGGGTTATAGTGAAATAAGGCAGGCTCTGCAGGAATTTATTTTTAATATTAACGTTCCGACGAGGGTAGGTTTCCAGACCCCGTTTACAAACGTCACCCTGGATGTTACGGTGCCGAAGTATTACGCCGATCAGAGTGTAATTATTGGAGGTAAACCGCAGAAAGAGACGTACAAGGATTTTCAGGAGGAGATGAACCTCTTCAATAAGGCTTTCCTTCGGGTCATGGCTGACGGAGATGCCAAGGGCAGGGTTTTTACTTTTCCCATACCAACATATAACATAACAAAGGAATTCAAGTGGGAGGATCCTAATCTTGACGACTTATGGGAAATGACAGCCAAGTATGGGGTGCCCTATTTTTCGAATTTCATAAACTCAGACATGAACCCGGAGGATGCGAGAAGCATGTGCTGCAGACTTCGTATTGATAACAGGGAATTGGAGAAAAGGGGAGGGGGTCTATTCGGCTCAAATCCATTAACGGGTTCTATTGGCGTGATTACGATGAATATGCCGAGAGTCGGCTACCTGTCTAAGACAGAAGACGAATTTATGGAACGTCTGGAAAAGCTCATGATCATTGCCAAGGAGAGTTTGGAGACCAAGAGAAAAGTACTGGAAAAATTTACTGAGGGAAACCTCTATCCTTACACAAAATATTATCTGAGAGATATAAAGAAACGCTTTGGCGAATATTGGAAAAATCACTTCTCAACAATTGGGCTTGTCGGTATGAATGAAGCCTGTCTCAATTTTTTAGGTAAGAATATAGCATCTGAGGAAGGGCAGAAATTCACTTTGAAGATATTGGATTTTATGAGAAAAAGGCTTATAGAATTCCAAAAGGAAACGGGGAACAACTATAATCTCGAATCGACTCCTGCGGAAGGCACTTCATACCGCCTTGCGAAAATCGATAAGGCAAAATATACAGACATCATCTGCGCCAATCAGGATATATATACGGAGAGCAAAGGTGAACCTTTTTACACTAACTCTACGCAGCTGCCTGTGAACTTTACGGACGATATATTTGAAGCCCTGGATCTGCAAGATGAAATCCAGGCGAGGTACACGGGAGGAACCGTTTTTCACACATATGCAGGAGAAAGAATTAGTGATGCATCAGCTGTAAAGACATTTGTGCGTAAGGTATGCACCGAGTATCACTTGCCCTACCTTACGTTCACGCCTACCTTTAGTGTTTGTCCCTCGCATGGTTATTTAAGCGGCGAGAAAGAGACATGTCCCATTTGTATGGAAGCCTGTGAGATATATTCACGTGTGGTCGGTTATCTGCGACCTGTTAAACAATGGAATTTGGGGAAACAGGAAGAATATAGAGGGAGGAGGGTTTTCAGTTTTTAGAAGATGCAGATTGGCGGGTTGCAGAAGGTATCATTGATCGAATATCCCGGGAAAATAAGTGCAATCGCATTTACGCAGGGTTGTAACTTCAGGTGTCCCTACTGTTATAATCCGGAATTAGTGGATCCGGATCTCTATAGGGAATGTCTCTCGGAGGAAGGAGTATTTTCTTTCTTAGAGAGACGTAAGGGAAAGCTTGATGCTCTGACGATTACGGGAGGCGAACCGACGATACATCATGACTTGATCGACTTTATAAAGTGTGTTAGAAAAATTGGATACTTGATCAAATTAGATACGAACGGTTCCTTTCCTGAGGTGTTGAAACAACTCATCAGTGGCCGGCTTGTCGACTATATTGCCATGGATATGAAAGGGCCGCTCCACAAGTACAGGACAGTGACAAGGTCAAAGATTGATGAGGATAAGATTAGACAGAGTATAGAAATAATTATGAAATCTGGGATGCCTTATGAATTTCGCACAACCATCCCCAAGAAACTGCTACACGAAGATGATCTTTTGGAGATGGGGAAGCTACTGAGAAATGCCAGCTGTTACATATTGCAGCAGTTTATTCCCACAAGGACTCTTGATAAACAATTTCTGAAGTATGAAGCGTATTCGCAGGAAGAGATGGAATACTTCAGAGAGAAACTCAAGAAAGATGTACCTGTTGTCCGATTGAGATAGATCATGCACTAAGATGAATACCATAAAAGGAATTAGGGCAAAGTACGCCGGTGTCGCGTCTCATTCTTCCCTCCCCGGGCTCATGTCAAACTATGCAGAGTATTTTTTATGCCTCATTTCCCGATGAGTCTATCCTGAAATTGTCGAAAGGCGCGCTTTGAATATTGTATTTTCTTAAGGCATACATCTTCCACTGAGCATTTGAATTTCTTCGAGGGTGTCCTATGGACAAGGATAAGAAAGCAAAACCTGTTTGTGGTAACGAAAACGACCAGGTCAATATATTATTGAGCAAACTGGCACCGGAAGTTAAAGGATTCATGGAAAAACAGCTTGATCAGATCAGGCGGTTAAATCAAATAGGGACGGCTCTATCGGCGGAAAAGAACCTGGACAGGCTCTTGGAAATGATTGTCGATGAAGCGAGAGACTTTACAAATGCTGATGGCGGCACTCTGTATATCATGTCTGACGATGAAGAAGAACTCCACTTCGCCATTGTGCAGAACACTTCTTTAAATATCCGTATGGGGGGAACGGGCGGAAAGATTACCTGGCCGTCTGTAAAATTAAAGAATCTCGATGGGAAGCCAAATCATGCCAATGTCTCTGCATATGCCGCCATTACAGGTCAGGTAGTAAATATTTCTGATGTCTATCATGCGGAGGGGTTTAATTTTGAAGGTACCAGGAAATTCGATGCTGAAACGGGATACCGCTCCGAGTCCATGCTCGTAGTTCCCATGCGAAATCATGAGAATGACATTATCGGTGTCTTGCAGTTATTGAATGCCCAAATTGAAGGGAAGACGGAAGTCATCTCGTTTTCAATAGAAAATCAGAAAATGACAGAGTCATTAGCATCTCAGGCGGCTGTTGCCATTTCCAATAATCGCCTGATACATGATCTTGAAAACCTGTTGGAATCTTTCATCAGAACGATTGCTACTGCGATTGATGAGAAATCTCCTTACACAGGCGGTCATGTTCGTCGCGTTTCAGAGTTGACTATGGGCATTGCGGAAAAGATAAATAAGAGCGTGGAGGGGCCATATGCGGGCATCTGCTTTGATGAAGATAAATTGAAGGAACTCCGCATCTCTGCTTGGCTTCATGACGTTGGCAAGATAACTACGCCGGAATATATTGTCGATAAGGGGAAAAAACTTGAAACAATATATAACAGGATGGAAGCCTTAAAAGAAAGGTTTGAGATCCTGAGACGGGAACGTGCAATTGAAAAGCTGAAAAACGGAAATAGACAGAGAAATAGGAAGAGTGTGGAGAAGACAATCGATAGCGCTGCTAAAGAAGAAATGGATTTGGACGCAGACTATGAATTCCTTAGAGATATTAATACTGGAACACAATTCATGGATGAAAAGATGCTTGACCGACTGAAGAATATAGCAGGGAGGAAATGGAATCTGGGCGGAGAACTGCGAAATTTGCTCAGCGATGATGAGGTATACAATCTGAGCATTCCCTTAGGTACTCTTACTGACAAGGAGAAAGAGATCATCAAGAATCACGTTACTGTTACCCATAAGATGCTCTGTCAGCTGCCGTTTCCTAAGAAGTTAAGGAACGTTTCCTATTATGCTTCTTCCCATCATGAGAGGATCGATGGCGCCGGTTATCCCTTTGGATTAAAAGGCGATGGGATTCCCCTCCAGGCTCGAATCATTGCCCTTGCGGACATCTTCGATGCATTAACTGCAAAGGACAGACCGTACAAGAAGGGAAAGACTCTAGCGGAAGCGATTAAAATAATGGGAAATATGGTGAAGGACAATCATATTGATAGAGACCTCTTCGAATTGTTTATCAAGGAGCGGATCCATCTCGACTATGCAAAGAAGGAGCTGACGCCGAGCCAGATTGATATGTCTTAAGCAAAGATGCAGACTCTCAGCGTTTTATTGACTTGATCTCCTTTTCTATTTCCTGAGATCTCTCACCCTGTGCGGGAAAATATTTCAAGGCTTCCTTGAAGTGAAAAAGGGCGCTGTCTACCTTCTTTTTTTTCTTGAAGTAGATGCCGAAATAGTAGTGGGAGTCGCCAGGATTGTTTGTCTTGCCGTACGCCATAGCGATACTGTAGTATATATCTGCATCATTTATATTTTTCTTTTCGATTCTCTTATAGAGATTCAAAGCTGCTGTGTAATCACCCTGCAATTCATAAGACCTGCCGAGGTGGAGCAAAGTGTTGAGATCGTCTTCCTTAAGGGTCAATGCCTTGCTAAGGAAGACAATCGCGTCCGCGGTCCGACCGAGTTTAAAATACAGAATTCCGAGATCCCTGGTTATGTCCTGGTCATCAGGAGACAGGCTCAGGGCTTTACGGAAGTTGATCAAGGATTCGTCAGTTCGGCCGAGCTTTTCCTGTGTTACTGCCATCCCGTAGAGGGAATCGACATCGTTCGGGTTTTTTTGCAGATCATTTTGAAAATAATGAAGACTCGAATCGAGGTTCTTTTCTCCAAACATGAGGATTGTTTGTACTCTTTTTAAATTCCCGATCATACTATCGCGTCCCTTTTGGGTATACGTAGTCTGAAGCAGGGCATCGATATAGCCGATCCTTTCCTCGGTCCCCGGATGGGTGAGGAAATATGATGGTATATTGCTGGAGTAAAACTCATACCTTCTCATCAACTTCATAAAATCTAACATGGCTTTGCCGTCATATCCCGCACTGACTAGGTAGGACATACCCAGTCTGTCCGCCTCTTCTTCGTGTTCGCGACTGTATTTTAGACTTAGGGTTGTGGCAGTTGCCAAAGAGAAGCTGGCGACAGCGGCAGTGAGTTCCCCTCCGCCTCCAAGAAATGCACCGGCAAGAACTGCGGCGAGCGTAGCGATGCCGACCTTCTGCGATTTTTCTATGATACTCGCCACATGTCTTTTATTTATATGTGCTATTTCATGTGCAAGTACGGACGCCAGCTCACTCTCCGTTTCAACCAGGGTGATTAAACCTCTATTGACATACACATAGCCGCCCGGCGTAGCAAAAGCATTGATTGCCGAACTCTTGATCACCGAGAAGCGAAATTCAAAAGGAGCCTTTTCACTTTGGGCGAGCACTTTACTCCCTAACTGACTTATGTAGGCATCTATCTTCTGGTCATGGATCAAAACATCACTTTTTTCGAGCCTCTCATAAAATTCCTTTCCGAGTTTTCTTTCATCTTCAATAGTAAAAGAAGCATGCGCTAATCCAGCGGCCTGAAAGATCAGAAGCATAATAATGGCAGGGATAATTCCCGTTCCGTTTCTTCGGAAGATGTGGAATTGATTCAATGGGTAACCTCTCCAATTAAGAAATTATCATTTGATTATAGGCGCTTTATTAGGGGAATATGATGAGGTTGTATTTCCTTATTAACTCTTTTGGCAGTCATAATCAAGTCATCGTTTATGTGGCGCCATCGGAGATGTGAAGCCGATCGCAACTGGTATGCGTTACTATTCAATATTGTTAAGGGTTGATCAATATGCTATAGCGCTGGTGTATGAGATCATGTCACACTGGTTGCCTTCGTCTTCAATAGGTTGTGAAAGTTGTTTCTAAAGGCGCTTAACCATGAAAAAAAAGTTCGTTGTTACCATTGACGGCCCTGCCGGTGCGGGCAAAAGTACAGTCAGCAAGGCCCTTGCAAGAAAATTATCATATATTTATCTGGACACGGGTGCTCTCTACAGGGCGTTTGCCTACAAAGTTATCCAGGGAGGGATTTTACCGGACGACGAAAAGGCACTTGCCGCCTTATGTGCTCGCATAGAGATATATCTCGAAAACATAGATGGCAGCTTAAATGTCTTTATCGATGGTGTAAATGTAACGAAAAGGATCAGGAGTGAGGAGGTAGGTCTTGTCGCGTCAACGGTTTCGGCAGTTTCCGCAGTCAGGGAGAGACTGCTGTCAATTCAGCGCAAAGCAGGGGAAAGAGGGGGTATAGTCGCCGAAGGCAGAGACATGGGGACAGTGGTTTTCCCAATGGCCGATTATAAGTTCTATCTAGATGCAGGCGTGGAGGAAAGGGTTAGAAGGCGCTACAGTGAACTGCTCACGCAGGGCGGCAGTGCGGACCATAAGACAGTTGCAGGGGACTTGGTTGTCAGGGACAGGCAAGATCAGGAGAGAAAAATAGCCCCTTTGAAGGCCTCCGAAGATGCAATTATTGTGGACTCTACATGCATGAGTGTCGCAGAAGTTGTTGAGAAGATGATTTCTATAATTAAGGGTGCATGCGCCTTAAGTCAGGAGCGTAAATAGCTGATGCAGCATGATTTTTAACTGCACTGAATTCATGGGATATTCTGCGTAGATTAACCTGAAGCGAGAAATTTTGAATTATCTTGATATTTCATAACCAGTATGCTACTTCATTTTGTCTTATAAAAGTTTTTTTATAAAATTCAGGGGGTAACGGTTTAATGGTTAACAGCAATAACTCAATTTCTAAAGAACAAAGTAACGGTGAGAAGGTTAACGAAAAAGCGCCAGCCGAAAAAGCAGTTCCTCAAAAGGCCGCCGGTAAAGAAGAGGATGTCGGGTTTAGAGAATTATATGAACAGAGTTTGCAGAGCGTCCAGCTTGGCCAGATCGTGATGGGCAAGGTTGTCCAGATAAATAGTGACGTCCTTATGGTAGATGTGGGCTGGAAAACGGAAGGTTATATCCCGGCAAGGGAATTGAAGGATGAGGAGGGGAATATTTCACTTGCCGTTGGTGATGAACTGGAAGTCTTGGTCGACAGAAGGGATACGGATGGCAATCTGGTCCTGTCGAGGGATAAGGCTGTAAAGATTAAAGTATGGGATGATGTTAAAAATGCGTGTGAACATAATACTCCCGTAAAGGGTACGGTCGTAGAGAGAGTTAAAGGTGGACTCTCTGTGGATATTGGGATTTTGGCCTTTCTCCCCGGTTCTCAGGTGGATGTCCGGCCGGTAAGAGACCTCGATAAATACGTGGGGCAGACATTGATGTTCAATGTTCTCAAGTATGACAGGAAGAGAAACAATGTTGTGCTCTCCAGAAGATCTATATTGGAGCAGGAAAGGGTTGAGGCAAAGAGGGAAGCCCTCGAAGGTATCGAGGAAGGAAAGATTATGGAAGGGGTTATCAAGAATATAACCGATTACGGACTCTTTATTGATTTAGGCGGAATTGACGGTCTTCTCCATGTTACTGACATATCATGGGGAAGAATTACACGACCGTCGGATAATTTTTCCAAAGGCGATAAGATGAAAGTGAAAGTTCTTTCTTTTGATAGAGAAAAGGAGCGGGTTTCCCTGGGTCTCAAGCAACTGATGGACAATCCCTGGGAGATGATTGAGAGGAAATATGCCGTAGGATCTGTGATTGAGGGCAAAGTAGTAAACCTCACAGATTATGGCGTCTTTGTAGAAATGGAGCCGGGTGTGGAGGGTCTTGTACATATAACAGAGATGTTCTGGACAAGAGAGATTAAACATCCGTCTAAAGTTTTGTCTGTGGGTGAAATTGTAAAAGTCATGGTTCTTGATGTCAATCCCGAGGTAAAGCGTATCTCACTAGGATTAAAACAGACAACCGAAAATCCATGGGAGGCACTTAAACAGAAATACCCCGAGGGGAGTATCGTCAAAGGTGTTATACGGAATATCACAAACTTCGGTTTTTTCGTCGGTATTGAGGAAGGCATAGATGGCCTTGTCCATGTATCTGATATTTCCTGGAAACAAAATATAAAACATCCTTCGGAATTGTATAAGAAAGGCCAGGAAGTCGAGGCAATGGTCCTGAATATTGACGTGGCAAACGAAAAATTCTCTCTGGGAATAAAGCAGGTGGACAAGAACCCCTGGGATGAAAAGAATTTCATTTATGCTACAGGGTCGGTCATTAACGGAAAGGTGACTAATGTAACCGACTTCGGTATTTTTGTAGAACTGGAAGAAGGCGTCGAAGGCCTGGTTCATATATCGGAATTGAGCCATAAAAGGGTAAAATCCGCGTCAGAGATATATGCTGTGGGCGATGTAGTATCGGCAATCGTTAAGAGTGTGGATTTGCAGAACAGAAGAATCAGGCTGAGCATAAAGGACTATGAATCGCCATCTGAGGGATCTTCTTCAGTCACGCAGTATTTGAACAACAAAGAAAATGTCGGTTCGAATCTTGGCAAGGTCTTGGCCGATGTAAAAATGGCAGAGAATGACAAGGGATAATGTCAAGCCGTGAGAAAACACCCCGTTATATTCGGCATATTCCTTTTATTTCTGATTGTAATAGTATTTTTTCTGCTAGTCTATGTTTTAGGGTCGTCGACGGATGACAGGCGTTCATTTGCCCTTGACAATAAGGTAGGCATCGTAAAAGTCGAAGGGTTCATTGGCGATACACGTGATGTTCTTGAACAGTTGAATCAATTTGGTAGAGACGACACCATCAAGGCAGTTGTTCTGAGAATTGATTCGCCGGGAGGAGGGGTTGCTTCCTCACAGGAGATCTATGAGGCTGTAATTGCCCTGAAAAAAAAGAAGAAAGTTGTAACATCCATGGGGTCTGTTGCAGCATCCGGAGGTTATATGATTGCCTGTGCCACGGACAAAATTGTAGCCAATCCGGGAACTATGACGGGCAGTATTTCCGCCGTCATGCACTTTGCCAATGCGGAGGCGCTCTTAAAAAAGTTGGGCCTTAAAGCATCAGTCGTTAAGAGTGGAAAGTTTAAGGACATAGGCTCACCCGTAAGGGAAATGACGTCTGAAGAAAGGGCGCTAATTCAAGAACTGGTTGATGATATATACGATCAGTTTCTTGATATGGTGGCCCGGGACAGGAAAATCCCAAAAGAGAACCTGCGAAAGATCGCTGATGGGAGGATTTTTACGGGAAGACAAGCTCAGAAATTGGGTCTTGTCGACTATTTGGGTGATATGGGGTATGCCGTCACGCTTGCCGGCGAGATCTCCGGGATAAAGGGGAAGCCTGAGGTTGTATACCCAAAGAAAAAAGGATCAAGATTCTGGGATTATTTTTTTCGGGAGATGTTTACAGCCCTTGAGCTTCAGATGCGGGGAAAAGCAGAGCAATTCAACGGCATTCTGTATCTCTCGCCCATTGTGGATCACAATTAAAGCGCTGTTTTATGACGAAAAGAGAGCTGATTAAAAGGGTTCAGGAAAAAATTGGGGATTATCCTCCCAAAGATATAGCCTACGTGGTTCATATTATTTTCGAGGCAATGAACGCTGCCCTGAAGAGGGGTGAACGGATAGAAATCAGGGGCTTCGGAAATTTTACTGTCAGAAACCGGAGGCAAATCCAGGGTAGAAATCCGAAAACCTCTGTTGTGATAAACCTTCCCGCGAGAAAAGTACCATTCTTTAAGGTCGGTAAAGACCTCAATGACATGGTAAATCGATATAGGTAAACTGTGAGCTTATATAAAATCCCAGTCACTGTCCGGTGACGCGAAATCTTTCAGTTGTTCTCTTCTTTTCTTATGCTGTAGCTTCTTGAGAGCTTTGGCCTCTATTTGCCTTATCCTCTCGCGGGTTACACCCATCATCTCACCGACTTCCTCAAGAGTAAAGGGCCCATAATTGCAGGCAACCCATGTGCAGTTTAAAAAAGTTTCATTCTTAAGCCGCCATTCGCAGGTCGTATCCTGGCAGGCTTCTGATATTAAATGCCCCTTTTTCTTACACCTATAGGTGTTAATCAATTTACTCAATCTTACACCCCGCAACATATTATAGTTTGAGATTGCTTCAGTTACAAAGCACGTCCGCAAAAAGCTCTGACAAAAATTTTTACGTAATTTAAGCACTTGTCATTTATTTGTCAACAATAATTGCTTAGAAATATATCGAATTTTGAACCATTATCGTTCTATTCATTATTAACAATGCCTGCTCGGCTTCTAAGACGCTTGAGACGATAAACCAATGCATCCTTTTCTGAAGCTGTCTTACAATGCGGGATGCTGAGAGCCGCGCTTATTATTTCGATAGCCTTTCTAAAATTACGTTGCCTATGCTCAAGGTACTTAGCCAGCTCATCCACGGCAAAAAAATTACCGGGGTCGTTAAGAAGTATTGTCTCCCAGATCTTGATGGCGTCAATCCAGCGACCATGGCGTTTGTGGATGAGTGAAAGGCTTTTCCTTGCCTCAAAGGCGACGTGAGTTTCATCTGACTTTATCAGCGCCTCCAGGATCGTCCGGGCGCTGGGCAAGTCCCCACGGTCAAGGAGCAGGCGCGCCGCTGCTAATAGGTCAAGATGTTCTCTCGTTGCCATGTCGGGTTTAGGGGATAAGATTTCGGCAAGGTAAACCGCAAGGGCCGCCATAGAAATTACATCGAGACGGTTGTGCTCAAATACATCGTCCAGCAGGCGAGGATCGCGATATCTCAGCCAGTCGAAATAGCGCTGGGGAATCTCGCTTCCCGGTATGTCACCATAGCGATGAAATCCGATTATATCCTTTTCCATGGTAGACAGGCGATTATTTTCCAGGCGATGCCCGAAAAGGCGGCGAGCCGGGTGAAGGAGATCGAGATTGGGCATGGCAGTAAGACCGTCAGGCAGACGGTTAAGGATAAAACGCGTCGATAGGAGGCCGACATCGAATGCCTTGCCGTTGTAGGTTACGAGAAAACTTTTTTCTCGGGCCATTTCGAGAAGAAAGTTAAGGCACGCGCGTTCTTCGGAAAAGTCACGGGCAAATAGCTGTTGCGTACGGAACGTGTCATCTTCAAACCAGCCGACACCGATGAGAAAGGCGAACGTGCCTGTGCCGCCTGCCAGTCCGGTAGTCTCTGTATCGAGAAATAGGGCGTCCTTGCAGCCGAAGGAAGCGATATCGGCGTTATTAGCGAGAATCGCTGCGGCCTTCATGTCAAGGGCCGCGATTTCTCTGATGCGGCGGTTACCGTGCTTCGAAGAACCTTCATGGTGCCGATGGACGATAAAGAATTTCCCGAAGGCGCTGACAACCTCTTCACCCCTTATCACGTCATGAAGCGGGATGCGGCTTTTGTAAAGCTTGGAGGCGGGCTTCTGCGTCCCCATGGGCCACCGCGACGTGATAGCTTCGATGCGCCTCCGAAGTTCGCTGATCTCATCAGCCCTTGGAGATTTCTTTTGCTTGGGTGAATCCTCACCTGTCAGGCGTTGCAGCCGTTTGATTGTGCTCATGTCTTATCGATAATCAAATCAAGGATGGCAATGACCGTTTCTTTGGCAGCAGGACCTACCTCAAGGGTGGGTCCCACACAACTGGGGCAGCCATGTCTGCAAGGACAGCTCCGAATGAGACTCAGTGCTGAGGCCAGCAGGCGGTCATGCTCTGCATACAGGAGGTCCGAAAAACCGATCCCTCCTGGATAGGCATCAAAGATAAACACAGTTGGGTCAAAGGCGTCCGCCATCACGCCCGTTGCATCCCTGGCGCTTTGAGGCGAAGTTGTAATGAAACGCGATCCGGCTCCATGGCGGACAAACCATTCACCGCTCTTGTCGCCGATGCATCGGTCAATATCGTGCGCGTCAGACATGAGGAGCATCGATGCAAGGTGATGGAGGCTGTAAGCGAGGCCTGCCAGTCCGTCAATGATTTCCGACTGCGTGCAGGAGAGCCCGTTCAGCATATCCCTGGGAATGGTGAACCAGTAGCTCGTGGTGTGCATATCTTTTTCCGGGAGCGTCACATCCCCGTAACCGAGATTCTCCGAAGTGTAAAATTTAATCTTCTTATATCCCACAACCTTTCGCACCACCTGCACCTCGCCGTGTTCAACGATGATCTTGTGCCGGTACTTCTGGGCAAAGCTGTCGATAACCCGGACATTTGTATACGTCATGGCATCGGTGTAATAATTCACATCGACCTTGTGGACAAATGCCGTCTTTCGTTCGAGATCGAGCTTGTCCACATAGTATTGCTGCGATTCTACCATGTAGATGGCATCGTCATGAACCATGGAAAAGGCGCTGTCCCAGTCTATCTCGGCGATTACTTTATGTGCCCCTGCTTCCGTGGCGTCAACGACCACTACATTTTCGGGATTGATGCTCCGGAGGCTCACTTCATCGGCGGGATAGCTTTCCGCCGTCCAGTGCCAGCGGTCATCGACCCTGTGCAGGACACCTTTTTCTTCAAGGTAGTTAAGGAGTTCCTCAAGATTTTCGCTCCCGAAGCGTTCTCCTTTCTCGAAGGGAAGTTCAAAGGCGGCGCTCTTCAGGTGGTGAAGGAGTATGAGGAGATTTTCGGGATTGACGCGGCAGTGCTCCGGTGACCGGGAAAAGAAGTAATCCGGGTTCTCTACGATGAACTGATCCATCGGGTTACTCCGGGCAATGAGTATAGCCAGGCTGTGACCCATCCGTCTTCCGGCTCTGCCGGCCTGCTGCCACGTGCTCGCGATAGAGCCGGGGTAGCCCACCATGATGCATGATTCCAAGTCGCCGATGTCGATTCCCAGTTCCAGAGCATTAGTGCTCACCACGCCCATGACCTTGCGGTCGCGGAGTCCCTGCTCTATCTCCCTCCGCAGATTCGGCAGGTAACCGCCCCGGTAGCCCGTGACAAAGTGTGTATCGACGGCCTTCCCTTTGGCAAATTGATCCTTGAGGTATTTTGTGAGTATCTCGACATTCAAACGGCTCGTGGTAAATATGATGGTCTGGATTGCGTTTGTGATAAGTTCTGCTGCTAGCTTCCTCGCCGGTGTCATTGCAGATTGACGGATTCCCAGTTCACGATTGATGATGGGCGGGTTGTACAGGATAAACGTCTTCGATGCCGTCGGAGCGCCGCTCCTATCGATCAGTTCCACAGGCCGCTCAAGAAGACGCTCAGCATGCTCTTTCGGGTTCGCCACCGTTGCCGAACAGCAAATGAAGACAGGTTCCTGGCCGTAAAAACGGCAAATCCTGACAAGGCGTCTGATAACGTTTGTAAAATGGGAGCCGAACACCCCCCTGTAGACATGAAGTTCGTCGATCACTATATATCTGAGATTTGTAAAAAGCTTCTGCCATTTCGTATGGTGCGGGAGTATTCCCGCATGGAGCATGTCCGGATTCGTGACCACGACATGTCCCTGCTTGCGGATGGCCTGGCGGGCATCGTCGGGCGTGTCGCCGTCGTATGTATATGTCTTTATGTCCGCCCGCAAGTCGGTGATCAGACTGTGCACCTCGTGCATCTGGTCCTGGGCGAGGGCCTTGGTAGGAAAGATATAGATGGCACGTGTTTCCGGCTCTTCAATGATTTTGTTCAGGACGGGAATATTATAACAGAGGGTCTTCCCGCTCGCTGTCGGGGTGATGATCACCACATCACGGCCTTTTCCAACCAGATGCACCGCCTCGGCCTGGTGGCTGTAAAGTTGATATATCCCTCTTGCCTTGAGGATGGATTGAATGCTCGGGT
Source organism: Syntrophaceae bacterium (assembly GCA_003142295.1). Lineage (GTDB taxonomy): Bacteria > Desulfobacterota > Syntrophia > Syntrophales > UBA2185 > Fen-1135. The sequence continues at coordinate 15,289 of PLLV01000131.1, read as the reverse complement.
GAACCCAATCGGGGAAGGGGGCGAATTCCCCCTTAAAAGCTGGCAGCCTTTTCATCGCCCGGACATTTTCCATGAAGCGCCGGTCGTTTTCCTTCCGGGATAGCAATTCTTTGATGGTCAAGGTGGGCATAGAAGCTCCGTGTTGTTTCGCGCCCGTTGGTTTGTTCAAGGTAGACTCCGAGAGAAATATTAATAATTCACGATACTACCGGAATTTCGACCGAAGGGGGAAATCTTGTCATTTCTCTTTCCAGTCCCTCGTCTATTTACCCCCTTTCTCGTTCTTCTACAACATATTTTTATAAATGAGAAATCCTCTTTGGATCCGAACCGCTATCGGTATTTTACTGGTTAATCTGATTTACTATTGACAAACAAATATATTCTCCTTAACAATGATTTGTACACTAAGGTTCATCTGATGGGAGTATTCGAGTCCGGCCGGACATTATAGAGGATGCTTGTGAAATGCACCGTTGTGAGTGGGCCAGCACTGCGGCTCTGATAGACTATCATGATCTTGAATGGGGTGTGCCGATCCATGATGATCGAGCCCTGTTCGAGTTTCTCATCCTGGAGGGTATGCAGGCAGGCCTGAGCTGGGAAACTGTCTTGAGAAAGCGCAGTAGCTACCGTGCTGCCTTCGATAACTTTGACCCCTCCGCCATTGCAGTTTATAGGCAAAGCAAGGTCCGGGAGTTACTTGCGAATCAGAATATCATACGAAATCGGCTGAAGATTCAGGCTGCCATCGGGAATGCCAAATCGCTCCTTGCTCTGCAGAAGGAGTTCGGCAGTTTCGACGAGTATGTCTGGAGATTCGTTGGTGGCCGGCCGAAGCAGAATAAATGTCAATCGCCGGAAGATGTTCCGGCGCAGACGTCCGAATCCGAGGCCCTGAGCAAGGATCTGCGGCGATACGGGTTTAAATTCGCAGGTCCAACGATCTGCTATGCTTTCATGCAGGCAGTGGGAATGGTCAATGATCATCTCGTGGATTGTTTCCGGTATGAAGAGGTCGGTTCATTGGCCTGATCTCTATCGCAGTCCATGCTTCAATGGATTTGCCGATGTGCAGGCGATTTTGATGCCGTGGGCTTTGGCAACGCACGCAATACTGTGCGTGTATAGACAGTGCACGCAGCGGCCGCGAGAAATCGCTGGGAATGATATAGTTGAAACGGGACAGGTGTTTCGCCTGTCCCGACAGGTGAGGCAAGGTAACGTCTTAACCGAGGATGGCCTTCAAATCTGCCTCTGGCGTTGTGATAGGCTTGATGTCGAATTTCTTTACGAGAAAATCGAGAACATTGGGTGAGGTGAACGCCGGAAGCGACGGACCCAGGCGAATATTCTTTATGCCGAGGGCGAGCAGTGTAAGGAGAATGGCGACAGCCTTCTGCTCGTACCATGAGAGTACCATAGAAAGCGGAAGCTCGTTTACACCGACGCCAAAGGCCTTGGAAAGGGCCACGGCGACCTGAATTGCTGAATAGGCATCGTTGCACTGTCCGACATCGAGCAATCTCGGAATCCCTCCAATGTCTCCAAGGTCTTTATCAAAAAAGCGGAACTTGCCGCAGGCGAGTGTAAGGACGACGCAATCCTTCGGAATTAGCTCGACAAACTTTGTGTAATAGTTGCGACCCGGCTTTGCGCCGTCGCAACCGGCGACAAGGAAGAAATGGCGGATATTCTTATTCTTGACGGCTTCAATGATCTTATCGGCAACGCTCAATATGGCATTCCTGCCAAAGCCTACGGTGACAGATCCGTTGTCTGTATCGACGGCGAAGCCGGGCAGCGCCAGAGCCCTTTTGATCACCGCTGTGAAATCACGGTTTGTGATATGGCTGACTTCGGGCCAGCCTACCTGGCCCGAAGTAAAGATATTCGGCATATATGATGGCTGCGGCCTCTGGATGCAGTTTGTGGTCATAAGAATGGCTCCGGAAAATTCGCCAAACTCCTTTGCCTGATTCTGCCAAGCCGTACCATAGTGCCCATAGAAATGTTCGTACCTCTTCAGTCCCGGATAGCCGTGAGATGGGAGCATCTCTCCATGGGTGTATACATAGATGCCTTTTCCCGCAGTCTGCTTCAGGAGCTCTTCCAGATCCTTAAGGTCATGCCCCGAGACAAGGATAGCCTTTCCTTTCTTTGAGCCGAGTGGCACTTTGGTCGGAACAGGGTGGCCGTAGGTACCTGTATGTGCGGCATCAAGGAGTTCCATTGCCCTGAGATTAATCTCGCCGCACTTGAGAACCAGNNTCTGCATAAGCCGCAATTCCGCGCATGCCGAAGAGGGCTATGTGCTTGAGGGAGAGAACATCTTCGTTGACAGCAGGATAGGATTTCAATCCTACTTTCTCGCCTTGGGCGACCAGTTTATCGGTCGTGCCGGCTGGCTTGAAACGGACGGAATCGTGTGCGAAAGTGACATTTCCACCGGCTCCCTTGACCTTGATAAGCAGGGCATCTCTGTATTGAACGCATTGCCGGAGCAGGGTTGTAAATCGTTCGGGATCAAAGTTGACATTGGTTAGCGTGGCAAAAAGAGAGCCGCACATAAACTCATCAATATCGCGGTCAACAATGCCGACCTTCCTCCCTTCGACGGCGACGAGAGAAAGCCCTGTCAGGGCATATGTCAATAGGTCCTGTAATGCGGCAACATCTGCTTGTTTGCCGCAGACGCCGGCCTTGGTACATGCCTCGCCCTTTGCAGTTTGTTCACATTGGTAGCAAAACATAATCAATCTCCTTTAAGACTTTTGTCATCCGGTTCAGAGAAAGAACCAAAATATAATTAAGTATGGCACAACAAGGCGCAATGATCATTGACTTATGTCAATTGGCCTCGATAATTCTTAGTCCAACGCTGTCTTTGATCCCATTGTAGGGGAGTGGACAAGGTACTGACGCTATTTAAAAAGACCATCAAGCTTCTTCCGAATCGATTCGTTGTCGCCTTTTGTTATTCCTTCGGGTGCGCTATCCCTGAACTTGAAATAATCACAGAAGTTACTTCGATCCTTGTCAAGGACCCTTTCCGCCTGAGACTCACGGCACTGATTGTAATAATTCGGGTCATAGTGGCGGCAATTGGGGCAGCCGCGTAGATCCGCCCGGCACAGAGGGCAGATGTCTTTCCGTCCTACTACTTTGGGAACATTAATCTCGTTTTTGCATTTGTGACACAGCTTCATAAACTACGGGATGTTTTAATGGCTATCTGCTATCGTAAATCTCCACCTACAGAAGGTATGATCAGGATGCTGATCTGGCGGCGCAAAAAGGCATTCTACTCGAATGCGGTCATCAACGATTCTGGCAAAATTCTCAAACTCGCTGCGATGCATCTCTTTACAGGAGAATTCCGGCAACCCCTTTTCGCCCCTTGCTTCCTGAGGCACACAGTGAGGAACGGAAATAATGACCTCATCTGCCTTTTCATCAATTTCATATCCGATAATCATAGCCCACGGGAAAAGTCTCTGTGCCTCCACGAAACCGCGCAATCCTTTCTCCTTAATCTGAAAACGCTTCAGGAGATCCTTAGCCGCCATGCCGGATACTTTTCCCCAGACCCTCTCATTAAGCCTTTCGGCGGTCTGTAGATCGAACTCCTGCGATACAAAGAGAAACCAGAAAGCATCGACGATCCGGTAATGCCAGAGTAGAAACTCGAGGTAGCTCCTCATCTCGGAAGTTCTCATTCCTTTTATAGGGGAAAGATCAATAGGGTGTGTTTTCTTCATGTAAGCAGTAATCCTCTCTTTGTTATTTCCTTTTCCCTGCCGTCGGCAAAGATTATGAATGTCGACTGATTTTAGGCAGCCCCGAAGTATGTCCTGCATTCGCGCATGATTTTCTTCCGCCGCAGAGTATGCCGATCACGCGAATAGATTTAATGGTGAAGTGTAGATTAAGTTTTTGAAGGATTCAATAACTTTTTGATGCAATAAATTATGAAAGAAGATGGACTCGGTGCAGAGGGGTTTTCCGGAAGGACGCAAAAGCCGCCTTGTCCCATTTCCGACAATGACCAAAGAAACATTTTTATTGATAATGAGCGGCTTTAGTGGTACTAAACCAGCACAGGCACGATTAACAGTGTCATGATCCCGATGAGTTCTTAGCTCTATACGCTCCAAGATGGGCTGTCTGGTTTGACTGAACTGAACTACTGACAGAAACTGCTGGGGGATCGTTCAATGGTAGGACAACGGACTCTGACTCCGTATATCCAGGTTCGAATCCTGGTCTCCCAGCCAAATGATTTCAATAATTAGCAGCCTCACCCTGTCCCGGATATCCGAAAAAAATTCAACTTTAACCAATTCTCTGACTAATCGAGCTTTTAAATAGGCTTCCTTCTTTGCACTGCAATTATCAAGTAGTTGTCACATGCCATATTGCATGGCTCATGAAATGTTCCTGTCTTTAATGCACTGGTCAACATGATATGCCCTGGCAGATTGGACGTTATGTCTCTTAGTTATAATTAGGATTATTTTATTGATGAGAACATTCAAATCGGGTATATAGCCTCCGTGGCAAGGCATATGACAGGCGAGCTTCTCGCCGGAAAGGAGAAGCGTCTTGAGGCGAAATGGCGATTTTCATATCCATAACCACATTGAGGCCTATTTTGAAACTATAGAACATTTCACCGAATAGCCAATGGAAAAATATGCGGACGAAAATGATAACCGAAAAGAGGATACCCTCGCAGAAATGACCGTTAAATGACGGTTTCCATTGCGCGTTATCACAGCCCCGGGTATATCAAACAGAAGAGATAGGGAGGTTTATTGTCTGTGCAGAGATATACTCTTCGGGTAATTATTATTGTTATGTTGGTAGTTGCCGCGTATGTCTCATTTTGTTCAGCATATGTTTTTGATGAGAGTATTTTGAGTATTGCCACGTTCATAGTTCTCACCCTGACTCTCATTGCATTGATCATTTATGCATATGACACGAATTTGATTGCGTCCATGGCTCGTGCAAGATGGGAGCGGGGAAATATTTTAGAATCTTACTATTCAATGACGATTGTCCCTCGGAAAGATAATGATAGAGGTCGAACCCTGTTTCTTGTGGGTAATCCATCCACCTTGATGCTTCGCGCAAAAGTCTGGTGCAATCTTCAACTTTATGGCTAGTCGGTTGATATAAGCGATGATCATAATGGTCAGAATACCTGGTATATATTCACACAGCAGATCAGTCAGGGATGGTTAGAAATAGCCGACATCGTTGCGAAGAAAGGCAAGACAATAGAGGCAATGATCAGTGAAACGACCGAGGCTAATTATGGCAAACATTTAACCATGGATCTTGAGATAGAATTCAGAAATGAATTGGACATCCGAAGAAGGTTGCCCCGGCGGAGGCACTATTTCGATTTCAAAGATCGGCAGTGGATTCCCCATGTTACTAAGAAGGATGAATGGAAAGTTTAAATGCGCCGATCTAAGAGCAGAAAAGAATAGCATGATCCGGAGATATAACAAGAAAAGTAGCCAGAGAGGCTTCACTATCATCGAGTTGATATACGTTGTTCTTATCCTGAGTCTCTTGGCGGCCATTGCCATACCGCAGTTCGTGGCGTACAGAACAATGGCTTACACCGCGGCAACGAATGTGGCTGTGAAAAACGCTTACACGGCGACACAGTCTTTCTTCAGTGTTTCACCGGGAGGAACAGTTTCGGTAAGTCTTCTATCGGTCTACGGTTATAATGCTAACCAGAACATAATATTAACATTAGGTGGCGCTGGAAATATACTTAACTTTACATTGCAGGCAGTTCATAGCGGCGGCAGTTCGACCTTTACCATTGATCAAGTGGGTGATGTTACACGCAGCTAAGTGCCGACGATCACGGACTATGAGGCGTCAATCAAAGCCATGAGCCGGTGCAGGATATTATGTCACTTCAAGTATTTCCCCTTCTCCGTGATTTTTGCCCAGGAATCGCGCAATGTAACCGTCCGGTTGAATACCAGGGCCTTGTCGCCGGAATAATGAACTGGATCCACACAGAAATAGCCGACCCTTTCAAACTGGAACCGACTTCCAGGTATGGCATCTGTCAGGCTTGGCTCGACCTGGCATGATCGGAGAATTTCCAAGGATTTCGGATCCAGGTTCTGGGTTATGTCGGCCCCTTCTGCGAGGGGATCGGCGACGCGAAAAAGACGGTCATAGAGGCGGACTGTGCCTGGAATGGCATGCGCCGCTGATACCCAGTGGATGGTTGCATCCACCTTCCGTCCGTCGGGGGCAAATCCGCTTCGCGTCTGCGGGTCGTATGTGCAGTGCAGTTCGATCACTTCTCCCGTGCGTTCATTCTTAGCAACACTCACACACTTTATAAAGTAACCGTAGCGCAGACGAACCTCCCTGCCGGGGGCGAGCCGGTAAAACTTCTTGGGCGGATTCTCCAAAAAGTCTTCAGCTTCGATGTAGAGCACGCGCGAAAAGGGGACTTTCCGGGAGCCCATGGCGGCATTCTTGGGATGATAGGGACAGTCAAACTCCTCAACCTGGCCTTCCGGGTAGTTGTCAATTACAACGCGCAATGGTCTGAGGACAGCCATGACGCGCGGGGCCCTCTCATTCAAATCCTCCCTCACACAGTGCTCAAGGAGGGCCATATCAACGATGCTATCGTTCTTGGCAACGCCTATGCGCTCACAGAAGTTCCGTATGGCTTCGGGGGTGTAACCCCGTCTGCGCATGCCCGATATGGTGGGCATCCGGGGGTCATCCCAGCCGGTGATAAGCTTTCTTTCGACTAATTCGAGAAGCTTGCGTTTACTCATTATTGTATAGCTGAGGTTGAGACGGGCGAATTCGATCTGCTGCGGTTGATGTTCCACTTTCAATTCGTCAAGAAACCAATCATAAAGAGGACGATTGTTTTCAAACTCCAGAGTGCAAATAGAATGAGTAATTCCCTCGATGGAGTCCGATAGACAATGTGCGAAGTCGTACATGGGATAAATACACCATGCATCACCGGTTCTATAATGCGTCTCTTTCTTAATGCGGTACATGACCGGGTCACGCATGGTAATATTGGGCGATGCCATATCAATTTTTGCCCGAAGGACATGGGTTCCGTCTACAAACTCTCCGGCCCGCATGCGTTCGAACAAATCAAGATTTTCCTCGATTGATCTATTGCGGTAAGGGCTTTCTTTACCCGGTTCTGTGAAGGTGCCCCGATACTGGCGAATCTCATCGGCACTCAGACTGCAAACATAGGCCTTGCTCATCTTTATAAGCTGCAGGGCGTATTGGTAGAGTTTTTCATAGTAATCGGAGGCATAGTATAAACGATCTTCCCAGTCGAAGCCCAGCCACTTGACATCTCGAATGATGGCATTCACATATTCCATGCTCTCGCCGCTAGGGTCTGTGTCATCCATTCGCAAATTGCATGTACCTCTATATTGGGCGGCGATGCCAAAATTGAGGCAGATGGACTTGGCATGCCCGATATGGGGGTATCCGTTAGGCTCCGGCGGGAATCGGGTGGCCACAGGTCCCTGATATTTGTTGGTTTTCAAGTCGTCCTCGATGATATCCCTGATAAAATCGGACGGAAGCGATGAATTGGTTTGGACCATATTGCCTATTTCCTTTATCCTGCTTTCAATCTATCTGTGGCGTTGTCATTGTGATCGACTGTAGCACATTTTGATTCAGACTTCTGCCATTTTTATTCTTCATTTGAGAACTATCTGCGAAGCATTGATGAGTTTATCTAAGGAAAAATTGATGAATTGACGAGTGCGGGACATCACAGAATGCAGGACAGTAGACGGGAAGCATGACCTGGAAGCCTGCCTTGGGGGTGGGATGATGGGGCAATTCTGGTGACGCTTTCCTTTCGGGAAAGTCATCGCCATTGGCGGCGAATTTCACAATTTCTATTGTGACCGCTCCGGACTTCGCCAACTACTTTATTTCCGCAAGCTTCGCCCTTGCCATTCGCGCCTGATTGGTGCCGGGATAATTTTTTGCTACCTGCTCGAGAAGGAGTTTCGCGCTTGACTTATCACCGATATTCAGAAAAGAAAACCCCTGTTTGAGCAAGGCATTGGGCACCTTGTTACCCTGCGGATAATTTTTTATAACTTTTTCGTATTCCAGGATCGCCTGTTCATAGCTCCGTTCGAAATAGTAACTCTCGCCAATCCAGAATTGGGCGCTATCTGAATACTCCGTGCTTTGATATTGCTTCAGAAAGTCGTGGAATCCTTCTCGAGCCTTCTCATACTTTTCTTCCTTGAAGGCTTCATAGGCCGAGTTATAAGCCGATTCTTTCTCCGTCTTAGCGGTTATGGCCTTTTTCGAATCGTCGCTGACGCCCTTTTCTCCCTTCGGCGCTTGATTCCCGCTTCTCCCAATCTCTAGGAGATTCTCTATGACATTCATGCGGGAAGAGAGTTGATCAAGCAGGTTCTTTATATCGCCGAATTCCTTATCCTTACGAAGAAACTCCGCTCTTATGTCAGACTCACCTTTTCCCAGTACTTCACGATCTCCCTTCAAGCTCTCCATGTCTTCTCTGATCTCGGTCATATCGGCCGCAATATCGGCGATCCTCCTGCGTATATCCGTTATTGCCTGATCGTTCTTTGCCGTATCCTTACGTATGCCGGCATTTTCCTCCTTGAGGGCGCGAATTTCCGTGTCAAACTTCCCCTGAGTCTCTTGCAGGTCAATAGTTGTCGCGCAGCCCGCGTAAGTTGAAGAACAAGCGATCATAAAAAGAAGGAGATTTTTTTCAATTGCCGTACCTCCCATGAGCAACATCTTTTGCGGCCGTCATGGCACAGTGCCATCTGCCGTTCATTTTCGGGACATCTGCGTGCAGGGAAGACCCACCACTTTTATTACTAACTAGCATATATTCGATTTTGTTGACATAAGGAATCGCAATTTCAATTGCGAAAAATCTGATCTGCCATAAAAAAAGGATGAATGATACGTCTGGCCGATAAAACTTCTCCTGAAATGAGAACCTCAGTGCAATTATCAGACTGCACGGAATGTCGGCAATTTGATCGTAGGAACTTTATGGAGACCGGGACGTTGGGCATGCTGCGGGGGATGCTTAAACGAGGTAGGTGGGTATTTACCATTAGGAATGACTTGATGATGGATAAAGTTTTTTTGAAACAGGGTCATAGCTGAAATAGAAATATTGGGGCAGTGCGTAATCTTCAAAAGCCAAGAAATGATATTAAGTTCTTGATTTCTTCCATCAGTTTTCCAAATTCTTCTATCGTCAAAGATTGAGGACCATCCGACAGGGCCTTGTCCGGCTCCGGGTGCACCTCTACCATTATGCCATGCGCACCGGCCACCAGGGCCGCCTTGGCCATAGGCGGGACAAGACTTCTTTTGCCTGTGGCATGAGATGGATCGACAATCAGCGGCAAATGTGACAGCTCATTTACCAGTGGTATGACGGAAAGGTCAAGACTATAGCGTGTCGCTGTCTCAAAGGTACGTATGCCCCGCTCGCAGAGGATGACCTTGTGGTTACCCTCCGCATAGATATATTCGGCTGCGCCGAGGAATTCCTCTATCGTAGCGCTCATACCGCGTTTCAGAAGCACGGGCTTCTTTATGCGACCCAGTTCCCTTAACAGGTCGAAATTCTGCATGTTACGGGCACCCACCTGGAGCACATCGGCGTATTGATCGACGAGTTCTACATTCTCCGGGGTCATTACTTCTGTAACAACGGGAAGGCCCGTTTCTTTTTTGGCCAGCGCGAGAAGTATGAGCCCCTCTTTTTTTAGACCCTGAAAAGTATGTGGACCTGTTCGCGGTTTGAAAGCGCCGCCCCTGAGAAGATCAGCTCCCATGCGCTTTACAGCAACAGCGGTTTTGACGATTTGATCCTCACTTTCCACGGCGCAGGGACCGGCGATCACGACCGGTTTCTTTCCCTTCCCGATTTCAGAATCGCCTACTTTTATCAGGGTTTCTCTGGGATGAAAATCCCTTGATACCATCTTGTATGGCTTTGTTACGTGTATTACTTCCTTAACCCCTGGAAGGTAACGGATGTTCGAGTCGTCAATATATCCCTTATTTCCCAATACGCCGATGGCGGTTCTTTGGCTTCCGGGGATGGACTTGGCAGTTAGTCCCATTTTTTTCACAGCCAAAGTGACAGCATCAATGTGCTTGCGACTGGCTTTGCGATGCATTACAATAAGCAAGGCTTCCTCCTAAATTTTCAATTAGTCATCCATCAGTGCCGAAAGCCAAGGTGAGCATGGTGACATCCTAAAGGTTATAGCGATTAACTATTAGGTAAAATATGCATGCATGTCAAGGAGAATGATGCCACGGGCATTGGTGTTCCGGGAAGGTACAGGCAAGTCGTGGGATTTGGAACAGCCAGNNGGCACTCGACGTATTATAGTAGTTATCCTCGGGGAACTCCGTGCGTCGATATACAACAACTCTGGCGTCGGCGGCCAGACCAGCCAATTGTTTTGACTCTCTGATAGCATCGCTCAAATAGCAAACCTTATCCACCAGTCCCAGTTTCAGGGCCTCGTCGGCTAAAAAAACGCGGGCAGTCGAAATTTCAGCCAGTGCCTGCTGGTTAGGTTTGCGATGTTTTTGTACGAGGCGAATAAATCGTTCTCCCATATCATCTACGGATTTTTGCATAAATCTTTGCTCTTCTTCGCTGCTGTCTCTGAAAGGCGTCCCCATATCTTTGTTCTTTCCAAACTTTTTCACGTCCACGCTAAGGCCGATTTTCTCCATCAAGCCCGTGATCTTAGGTTGAAGGAATAGAACGCCTACAGAGCCCGTCACTGTTGTCGGGTGTGCCGTGATCATATCCGCAGGAAGAGACACATAGTAGGCGCCGGAAGTGGCAATATCCATCATAGAAACAGCAATTTTCTTGCCTGTCCGTTCTTTAAAAGAGGAGATTTCGTGGTAAAGAAGATCACTGGCTGTAATCGTGCCGCCGGGTGAATTAATCTCGAACAAAACGGCCTTGATGTGATCGTCTTTTTCTGCCTTGTTCAATTGCGACACAACCTTCTCAACCATGCTCTGCGACTGGGCGAGAAATCTTTCTTTCGGGGTGTCTGTAATTATTCCATATATCGGAATCAGCAGGATTTTATCTGAACCTCTTCCTTCAAGAGTGAATTCTTTCAGGGGTTCTCCTGCATCGCTGAAGAGTTTGATTCTGGGGCCTCCGCACGCAGTGACCAAAATCAAAACGAATAGTACTATTATGAGATAAGGTTTTTGCATATAATGCCTCCGTTACAATCATGCTTCAGTTGAACTTGCGCAATGGGGCCATGTCCTTCGTGCAATCGAAGTCAAAAATTGCAGGGTCACACTTCCAGCGCAACTTTTCCACAGGAACTTCAAACTTTTTCATGTCCATACGGTAAACCCTTCAGTGAACATAGGGAAACGTCTTTGACAGGCGACAAACATTCCCCAAAAGATAATAAAGAAACGGTGATTATCTGTCAACAACAAATGACCGCCCTAATGCGGCTGCGAAGAATGGACTATGTCACTTGGGAAGGGTATGCTTGTGTGGCTTCTTGACGGAATGTACTCAGAAAATTACAGGAATTAACCTTTTGGTGGTTTTCATATAGGCCTTGTATTCTGCAAACTGTTTTTTCAGAAGGCCCTCTTCGAATAGCATCTTTATTATTAAGTCGGTGGTGAGAACAAACCCTGCGGTAATGCGCAGCAGGGAAAAGTGGTCAATGATGAGTGGCCAGATGACTAGCAATACAGCCAAATACATGGGGTGTCTGATGAGTCTGTAAGGCCCTCTCGTTACCAGCACGGCCCCTTGTTTCACGAGCGGCGAAATATTGATATTGCCAATGCCCATGACGGTGAGAGCCCAGATCCCGATTACTATTCCCGCAATCTGGATAAGAAGCAGCAGAGGTCGGTATGCCACAGGACTGCCTGATGCGAAGATAAAAATAATACAGATTAATTGTATAAAGATGAGAACGCGCGCTTTTATTTTATCTGCTGTCATTTCCCGATTAAGAAGCCTTCTTGGTGCGATAATCGATCATGAAAAGGGCGTCTGCCGACGTGAAGCGGCCAATAGGTCCGGTACTGTATACGGCTTCATCAACTTTGCCGTCCGGTCTGAGGATAAAGCCGGTTGCATGTACCTAGCCCCTCACATCATCAAAAAACGCCCCTGTCGTAGCGGCGAACGCCCTGACATCAAGTCCATAGGCAATGGGGAAGGTCAGCTTTTTTCTCTCCACGGATTTCCGGGTATTCTCGAGACTGTCCGTTGAAGCCGCAATTACTTTAATTGTTCTCTCATCGTAATCAGAAATGCGTGACTAAAAATCAGCTAACTGCTGACGACAGAACGGTCACCATCCTCCCCTGTACACTAAGAGGACAGTCCCGGAGCCGTTTAGCATATCAGGAATACTTATGGAACTGCCGCCTGTAAATCGGAGCTCCATAATAAATAATTACGCGTTTAACCGGATATTTGCTAACTTTCGTTTTCTTAATTAAATCACTCAAAGTCAGATGTTAGAATGATTGGTTATCAGCGAGTCTCATCTTGTTTATGAAATGGATTTATGTCCCGATATTGCTTTGGTAACTAGTTATAGTGAAAATCAATCTTTCTTATTTTCTGTTTTATCGGCGTTTATGGCACCCTCAATTTTCTCTTTCGTGTCTTCCATAGAACGTTTGAAACCCCTTATGGCTTTGCCTATAGCGCTTCCCAATTCAGGAAGTTTGCCGGGACCAAAGATAATGAGGACAATCACCAAAATTACCAGAATGTGCATTGGCTGGAGAAGACCTCTCATTGTTTTTGCCTCCTAAAATGTATCATTAACTATTTCTTATAACATTTTTCCTAAACGGTCAATCATCATCACCGGGAGATGAAAGGCAGCGGAATGATTACTCCGGGCGAAAGATATCGATTTGACTTTGAGGATAATGCGTTGTAATACCTCTCAAGTGCTACCTGAGAAAGAAAGATGTTCTTGCGGTTTCAATATTCCCCTAAGGGTTTGTTGTTTAATAAACATTTTCTTAAACCACTCATCTCAGCAATTGTAAGGGCGTAAGCCTTGGCTCCAGCTAAACAAAATAAACGGATGGTCGTATCGAATAACCGCCGCATCCTCCAGATTATACTGCTAATCATATTATTTATCGTAGGTATTAAGTTCGCTTTCAGCTACAAATATTACGCGTATATTGATTATTACAAACAGAAACTCGTTTATTTCATCGAATCATTTCATCCTTATGATGATATCGTTTTCATCATTACTCAAATCTTTCAGGTATTGATCGCGGGAGCACTACCTGCCGAAATATCCGGATTCGTCGGCGGCTATCTCTACGGCCCCGTCGTAGGGGCAATCTATTCGACAATAGGTCTCAGCATTGGTTCATGGTTAGCTTTTCTGCTCTCTCGGAAATTCGGGTTGCCGCTCGTGAGAAGGCTGGTAAGGCCTTCGATTATGGAGAAATACGATCACGTCATCGAAATGCGGGGGCCCTTAGTCTGCTTCATACTTTTTCTGATTCCAGGGTTTCCTAAAGCTGCACTCTGTTACATAGTAGGTCTGAGCCATATGAATATCTGGACATTTATGGCCGTTTCGACTGCGGGCAGGTTATTTGGGACCATATTGCTTTCGTTAAGCGGAGATAGTTTTAGAGCCTTGCGCATCTGGGTGCTTCTCTTAATTCTGGCATGCGTGACTGTATTTTTTCTGCTGGTTTTCATCTATCGAGACAGGTTGCTCAAAATGGCTGGAAAAAAAGAGCGGTAGGCAAATGGATAAACAAAATTCGTACAAAAAGAGAGAATTTAAGCTATCAAGTCCGGCTACGGTCGCCCGTTGCGCGAGATATAAAGATTTCTGATCATCAAAAACTTTTTATAAATTTCACGAAGATCAAAATCATAAGGAAGATTAAATAAAATCTCAAAAAGTACAGCGCAACCTTGGTCGTTCTGGTCATCTGTATGCGGGGCATTCCATCCTCCTTAAATCTTGATCCGGGTTTCGACACCCTTCATAATATCGTTGTAACGAATGACACCTAAAATATTGTCCTGGCTGTCTACAACAGGTATCATCCTGTAGTGATACTTGGCGAACATTTCAGACAGGTCATCCTGAACATCATCCTCCTCTGCGGTTACGACGGGCTCTACCATGATATCGCCAAGTTTTACGTCGTCGGTGGCAAGAATCAGCTCACGCAGATCTATGACGCCGAGGAGCGGTTGGCCATTCTCACCTACCACATAGATATAAGAAATACTTTCCGGCTCCATACCTGATTGCCTGATTTTTGCCAGTGCCTCGCTGACAGTTGTCGCCTTCGGCATGGTAAGGAAGTCGGAGGACATCATTCCTTTAGCCGTCGCTTCCCGTTCAGACAGAATCGCCTTAACGCGATCCGCCTGATCCTTGGTAAGCAGTGCCATTAAATCGGAGACATGGTCGTGGGGAAGGACGGAAAACAGCCCAGCCAATTGCGGGATCGTCATTTCCGTAAAGATGTTCCGGGCTCGTTCCTTGCGGAGAGCGGCGATGAGCTGACGTTGTGTCCGCGGCTCGGCTTCCGCGAGGGTTTCAGCGGCCTTCTCCGAATCGAGGGCTGAAAAAAGGGCATCCTTTTCCTCTTTGCCCAGTTCTTCCAGCATATCTGCCAGATCCTCGCTGGGGAGTTCATGAATCTGTCTGCGGGTAACTGACAGAGATACCTTGTCCGTAGAGACGGCNNAGATGCTTATCCATAAGTATCCAGCCCGGCTGGTCTACGAAGGGAGGATATTCGTTTCCTTCATCAGGAGGTTGAACAAAAATTGCATCATCTTCTATCCGGAGGACTCTGTTCCACGGGATGAATGTGGTAGGTTTGCCCCATCCGTGTTCGATGTAAATTCCGACAGCATCGGGGTAAGGCTCAGCAACAGCAAAAACGAGATCAGTGAGTCTGCCGATGCGGTTCCCGATCTTTCCGATGCAGACAGGTTTCTTCAGGAGCTCTGAGAAATAGATGAACCGATAACTGCCTATTCCATGGGGCAGGTCTGGAACTCTTAATTTCTGATTCATCTCTGCCATATCCTTACTCCTCTGCGCTTATTTGAATAAGTCCGGGAAAAGCGTGCTGATGCCCATCAGTGAGGACATTACTATAACCAGAACGACTATCGAGCAGTTTA
>PLLV01000121.1 GCA_003142295.1 Syntrophaceae bacterium | reverse complement strand
GCCTGCCTCGATCCGGTCCGGAATAACGGCGGCTTCGACGGGGTGCATTTGCTCGACACCGTCTATCCTGATTATGTCTGTGCCGGCTCCGGTGATCTTCGCTCCCATGCCGTTCAAGACATCGGCCAAATTGACGACCTCAGGCTCCCTGGCAGCATTTTTCAGAAGAGTAGTTCCATCAGCAAGACAGGCGGCCATCATGATATTTTCCGTTCCTGTTACAGTAGGAATGTCAAAGTAAATAGTGGCGCCCTTCAATCTTCGCGCTTTCGCCTCCACGTAGCCATCCTTCAGTTCCACTTCTGCACCTAAATCCTGGAGGGCTTTTATATGAAGATTGACCGGCCTTGCTCCTATGGCGCATCCCCCCGGAAGAGAGACCCTTGCCATGCCCAATCTTGCTACGAGCGGTCCCAGGACGAGGACGGATGCCCTCATGGTCTTGACGAGATCATATGGGGCCTCACAATTATTGATGCCTTCTGTATTGATCCTTACAGTCCCTTCTCCCTCAATTTTGGCCCCTAAATTTCTGAGAAGTTTCTTGATCGTCTTGATGTCAACAAGATTGGGAACGTTGAGAAATGTGCTCCAGCCCGGCGCCAAAAGCGCTGAAACCATGACGGGAAGAGAGGCATTCTTGGCCCCACTGATCTGGACATCGCCGCGGAGCTTCTCGCCGCCAACTATAATAATCTTATCCACCGGTCGTCACTCTCCTTGCGATAGCAACTCGTTCTATGCCGGCATAGTCGTCCCTGAAAGCAATATTGTCATAAAGGTTGGATTCATTCAACATATATTCAACACGGTCCTTTTGTCCAGCCCCTATTTCCATGAAAGTCCAGCCCCCCGGCTTTAGATAGATGCCCCCTGCCTTGATGATCTCCCTGTGAAATGCAGTTCCATCAGCGCCTGCAAGAAGCGCCGATTCCGGCTCAAAATCTCGAACCTCTGTGGGTAATCGGTCATATTCCTCTCTTGATATGTAAGGCGGATTGGAAACTATAATATCAAATTTTCCTGACACAGGTTCAAATAAATTTCCCCATAGAAAAGAAATTTGATTTGCGACATTATTGAATTGTGAATTCCTCGAAGCTACCTTAATTGCTTCCTGTGAAATGTCCGTGGCTATGATTTGCGCGTTCTTTAGCTCGTATGCCAGCGAAACGCTTATTGCCCCGCATCCCGTGCCGATTTCAAGGATTCTTAGATTTCCTGTTTTCATGCCTGAACAAACCTTTAACACCTCTTCAACAAGAATTTCTGTTTCCGGCCGCGGCACGAGCACATGTTTGTTGACTTCGAAAGGAAGCGACCAGAACTCCTTCTTCCCCACGATATAAGCAACCGGCTCTCCAGACCTTCGCCGTTCAATGCATCGCCGAAATTCTTGAAGTTCATTTTCTGTTAATGATTGTTCACGATCGATATGAAAATGCGTCCGATCCTTTTTCAAGCAAGCGGACAGAAGCACTTCTGCGTTGAGCCCGGGGGTCGCACAACCGCAACTCTTAAGAACATGTACCGCTTCGTTCAGGGCATTCAAAATATTCATGTCGTTGATTACGTTAAGGTCATCCATTAACAACATGAGGCAGGATTAGCTAATGGAATCTTGCAGAGCCTTTGACTGAAAATGTGTCGCCAGGGCGTCAATAATCGGGTGAATGTTGCCGTCGAGAAGTGACTCCAGGTTGTAGAGCGTCAGGCCGATTCGGTGATCCGTAACCCTCCCCTGGGGGAAATTATATGTCCTGATACGTTCGCTCCGATCGCCGCTCCCCACCTGGGTTTTTCTTGATTCGGAAATTTCGGCGCTCTGCTTCTGCACCATAGCATCCAGAAGCCTGGCCCTGAGCACCTTTAAGGCTTTCGCCTTATTCTTGTGTTGCGATTTCTCATCCTGGCAGGTGACGACAAGGCCTGTGGGCAAATGGGTGATCCTGACGGCGGAATCCGTCGTATTGACACTCTGTCCTCCGTGGCCGGTGGATCGATAGACGTCAATCCTCAGATCATTGGGATCAATGTTGACCTCCACCTCTTCTGCCTCGGGAAGGATAGCTACAGTAACTGCGGAGGTGTGAATCCGTCCCTGGGATTCTGTGACGGGAACTCTCTGCACGCGATGTACACCGCTTTCGTATTTCAAGACGCTGTATGCACCCTTACCTTCTATAAGGGCGATGATTTCCTTGAATCCACCCATGCCGCCCGCCGGATTGCTGTTTATAACCTCCACCTTCCATCTGCGCATTTCTGCATACTGGGCGTACATGCGGAAGAGATCTCCCACGAAGAGCCCCGCCTCATCACCGCCGGTTCCGGCCCTGATTTCGAGAAGAACGTTCTTGTCATCGTTCGGGTCTTTGGGAAGGAGGAGAAGTTTCAGTTTACTCTCCAGGATCTCCAATTTCTCCTTGAGTTGCGGCAGTTCTTCCTTGACTATTTCTTTTAACTCATCATCATTTCCACGAAGGAGAGTCTGGTCTTCTTCGATGCGGGCGTTCGTTTTTTCATACTCCCTGTATGCTTCGACAAGGTCTTGAAAATCAGCATGCTCCTTGGCATATTTCTGGTAGACGCTGGGCTTGCTGACCACATCCGGATTACTTAGCAACCCTTCCAGGTCTTCATATCTTGTTTCAATATCTTTCAGTCTTTTAAACATAATTTCTTTTCACATAATAAAATGCGCTGGGGATAGAAGGCCAGATTTTTGCGGTCGAATCTAATACATTGAAATATACAGAAGTCGCGCTGCCAAAGGACTGACGGGCAACAATGGACTGGTCAGCGGAAATGTCCCATCGGGGGAAGGGTAATTACGTCGAATATTTTCCTCTCAAATTTCTATCCGTAACGGATAATCGCATAAATTCAGACAGATTTACCACTATTTTTTCTTCGCTTCAACAGCGGCATATTTCTTTTTGAATCGTTCCACCCGACCAGCCGTATCCATAATTTTTTGTTTACCTGTTATAAAGGGATGGCACTGAGAACATATCTCAACTCTTATGTCCTTCTTGGTAGCCTTTGTCTCAATCACATTTCCGCACGCACAGGTGATTGTCGTCTCCGCATATTCCGGGTGAATACCTTCCTTCATCGTTTGCTATTATCCTCCTCTGCAGCATGCTGACGGGCGCGAATTCACGCCCCCTAAAATCAATGGTTCTTACTGATTCATGGAATTTAAAAAGGCCTGGTTAGTTTCCGTCTTGCGTATCTTGTCGACGATAAATTCCATTGCCTCTACGGGGTTCATTTCCTGCAGAAGCCTTCTCAAAATCCATATCTTATTAAGGTTATTCTTGGGTATCAGGAGTTCCTCTTTTCTTGTGCCGGAGCGAATGAGGTCAAAGGCGGGGAATACTCTTCTGTCTGCAATCCTGCGGTCCAGGTGAAGTTCCATATTACCCGTACCCTTGAATTCTTCAAAAATAACTTCATCCATTCTGCTTCCCGTATCGATGAGGGCCGTGGAAATGATGGTCAGACTGCCGCCATTTTCTATATTTCTGGCAGCGCCGAAGAATCGTTTCGGTTTATGCAGGGCGTTAGAATCAACACCGCCGGATAAGACCTTACCACTTGGCGGAACAACAGTGTTATAAGCCCTGGCGAGCCTGGTGATGCTATCGAGAAGGATCACCACATCCTTTTTATGTTCGACGAGACGCTTTGCCTTTTCAATCACCATTTCTGCGACCTGGACATGCCGTGTGGCCGGTTCGTCAAATGTTGACGATATTACTTCTCCATTTACACTGCGCTGCATGTCGGTAACTTCTTCCGGTCGCTCATCAATTAAAAGAACCATTAGAATGACTTCTTCGTGGTTTGTTGAAATGCTGTGGGCGATATCTTTAAGGAGCACGGTCTTTCCTGCCCGCGGCGGCGAAACAATCAGCGCTCTCTGGCCTTTTCCGATGGGGGTGAAAAGATCCATGATCCTTGTCGAAAAATTTTCCGGATCAGCTTCAAGGTTCACCTTCTGCTCCGGGTATAGGGGTGTGAGATTGTCAAACAGTATCTTATCTCTGGCAGCTTCGGGACTTTCAAAATTGACCGTATCTACCTTGAGGAGGGCGAAATATTTTTCACCATCCTTCGGCGGCCTGACCTCACCTGATACTGTATCACCGGTCCGGAGGCTGAATCTCCGGATTTGCGATGGCGAGATGTAGATGTCATCAGGGCTCGGGAGATAATTGTAATCTACTGCTCTGAGGAAGCCAAAGCTGTCAGGAAGGATTTCCAGAACCCCAGACCCTGTTATGCTCTCGTTCTTCTCGGCTTGAGTTTGCAATATCGCAAAGATCAGATCCTGTCTTCTCATACCGCTCGCGCCGGCGACACTCAAATCTTTTGCCATGCTTGTAAGTTCACTGATTGGCAATCTTTTAATTTCTTCGATATTCATAATTAATTCTCTTGTTCGCACCTCTATCTATTAGTTTTGAAAAATAATAACCAAAGCTCCCGACTCCCAGTTCAAACCACACTTATTAACAAAAGATATGAAAGATATGGCAGAATTAACATACAACGAAGTATATAAAGAATAACTTGGATTAGTAATGAGTTGTTAAATTGGGTTCTTGAGACAATCCAAAAGGAAGGACTTTATTTCAGCCTTTCTATGATTTTTGCGTAATTTATATCACCCGTTCCTCCATGTCAAGCACTTTTTAAATAGCATTTTTTGAGACCGGAGCGAAAAGACCTTGAACTCTTCTCAAATAACTGCCGCAAGAGCCGGAATTAGTTTGTCGGTTCAAGTCTCTTACCTGAACCAATACTTAGGAAGCTCTTGAATGTAATGAATCCAATTTTTTATGAAACCGTGAGCATAATGAAGTTGAGCTGTCTTCCTGTATTTCCTGCCTCGCCTCTGTGGGAGTAGAATATATCTCTATTGCAGGAAGTGCAGTAGCCTGCGGTGTATATATTTCTATCGGGGATACCCTTGCCGATGATCTGTATCTTGTTGGCAAGAGAAAGATCAAGCATCCATTTTCCCTTCTCCCGGCCGGAGGAAAAAAAAGACTCCCGACCTTTGTGTCCTCTCATGGCGTTAAATACCGGCTCATCCACCTGATAGCAGCAGGGGCCGATAGCAGGGCCGATTGCAGCGATAATGTCGTCTGCACGGCAGGCGAATCCTGTAATGATGGTCTCCACAACCTTTGCTGCAATCGAGAGAGAGGTTCCCCGCCAACCCGCATGGGCGACTGCAATGATTCGCTTGACCTTGTCTACAAAAAAAATGGGCACACAATCCGCTGTTTTCATGCCAATGGCAACTCCCGGCTGATCGGTTATGATAGCATCAAATTGAGAAGGTTCAGGAACAATAAGCTCTGCAAGAGGACGATCAATAGTGAGAATCTCTTCCCCATGAACCTGATTGACCACAAAAAACCGCCCCACATCAATATTGAAAGCTTCAGCGAGATTTCTCCAGTTAGTCCGGACATTGTCCTTGCTGTCTCCCTCTGTCGAACTGAAATTGAGGTTGACAAAATTGCCCTCACTAATGCCGCCGCGCCGGGTGCAAAAAGCATGGGTCAGGAAATCGCAGGCCGTAAGTGCGGTGGCCTCCAAATATTCTACAGGGCCTTTTTTTGAAAACCTAAACATTAGCTTATTAATTGCAAGAGTGATGTTTCCGGCAAAGATAAAACCTTTACAGCGCCCCTTTACGCACTTATGAGGCGGCGTTTGCGGGATGCGTTTCCGGCGAGGACTTGACCTTGCAGACTTCGTCAAACGCCATGTTCCCACTATCTATCAATTCTAACGGGATTTAAATCTGAACCCTTTTTCACTGAAGAGTCTTGTGCAGGCATCAACCACTTCCGGATCGTAGAGAACACCGCTGTATTGAGAGATTTCTTTCAAAGCCTTATCTATTCTCGATGCAGGCCTGTAAGGCCGATGCCTGCATATTGCTTCAACAACATCGGCCACTCCCAGGATTCTCGCCTCCGGAAGGATATCTTCTCCCTTGATGCCTTGTGGATAGCCGGTACCGTTCATCCGCTCATGATGCTGATAGACAATAAGGGCAACAGGCCTGTAAAAGTCTATGTCCTTCAATATTTGATAACCTATCTCAGGGTGAGTTTTTACAAGACTATATTCGACGTCAGTGAGTTGACGGGGTTGTCCAAGAATTTCCGCCGGTATGGATATCTTTCCCAAATCATGGATTAAGCCGGCCATACCGATGCCGTCAATGATCTCCCCCGATAAATTCATTTCCGCCGCAATAGAGCGGGCAAGGTCCGCCACCCTTTTTTGATGTCCAGCCATATATGGGTCCCTTGTCTCAACGACCATGACTATGACATCGATGATAAACCCTGTTGCTCTTTTCAACTTTTCCAGACTTTGTGAGAGGGCCTCCTTTGCCTGCCTGCGCTCGGCGTCCGATTCTTCCAGTTCTGCAACACGGGCGCGCAGGTCATTGGTCTCTTTTATCAGTTGCTCTTTTGTTTTTTCCTGATCTTTCATGTTTATACTTTTTCGGTGAGGATTATATGATGATATTTTCAATAGAATAAGTCAATATCCCAAAATGCCGCAGGCGGGCTCGTACTTTTATCCCTATTTAACTTCCTCATCCTCACTTGATGAATCTAACGATACGATGCCTCGTCGTCCCTTGGCAATCCCTGCTTCGAGATCTATGCTGGTTACTTTAAGTAATTGGTCCTGTTTTCCAGAAAGTCCCTGTAAATCTTATAGTGCTCTGTTTCTTCGTATAGTATTTGTCTTACAGGACTGTAATCAAAACTGTATATCACTGCGTCAGGACACGCAAGCAGTATCGGGGAATGGGTTGCAATAATGAATTGGGCATGATCCTTGGCGCTCGTCTCCGTCAATAATTCAAGCAGTGCAAGCTGACTGCGGGGAGACAGCGCCGTCTCCGGCTCGTCTAACAGATAGAGACCTTTGATTTGATAACGTGATCTGAAAAACGACATGAGAGATTCGCCATGAGACTGGGTGATCAGGGATTTACCGCCGAAATACCTGAGTTGGCCAGGATCCGCTGATGCCCACTCGTCCAGGATCTGCGTGAAGTGATGAAAAATGTCGGAACCGAAGAAGGAGCCTGGCACGCTGCCGTCTGACCATTCAATTATCAGGTTATCGCAGAATTTATTTTCATATGGATTATTATTGTAGCGGGTTCTTTCCGCCTCTTGCCATATGTGAATGCCGCATGAGCGGGACAGAGCCTGTAATAAGGTTGATTTGCCCGATCCGTTTTCACCTACAAAAAAAGTAACTGGAGCATTAAAGGTTATGCGCTTCGTTTTCTGAAAGACGGGTAAATTGAAAGGGTAATAGTCGTAAGAGGGATATTTTGACTGATCGATGGTAATGTTCTTCAGATGCATGGATTATACCTGAACATATCTCCTGAGAAAATCCGATAGGTCTGCCATGTCATCCGGCAGGGGAGACGTAAATACCATATCCTGTGAGGTAACAGGATGAACAAACCCGATCCTTGCCGCATGGAGGGCCTGCCGTTTCATTGCTTTCAGCTTTGATCTCACAAAAGTATTGTGAACAGCATCGGCCCGCTTAGGGTTGCCGTATACGCTGTCGCCCACGACAGGATGACCCAAAGAGCTCAGGTGAACCCTGATCTGATGTGTTCTCCCCGTTACGATGTCCACGTCTAACATGGCTGTCATGCCAAACCGTTCATGCACCCGCCAGCGTGTAATCGCCTCTTTGCTCCGCCGGCTTCTAGTAGACATCTTCTTTCGATCCACTGGATGCCTCCCCACAGGCACGTCTATTACGCCTTCATCTTCCTTTGGATTGCCATAGACGAGGGCTTTGTACGTTTTTTTAACTTCGTGCCGCTTGAACTGACCGGCCAACCCCTGGTGCGCTTCATCCGATTTGGCCACAACCAGCAATCCCGAAGTTCCTTTGTCCAGACGATGGACGATTCCCGGTCGCAGGATGCCGCCAATTCCGGAAAGGTTCTGGCAATGGTGAAGGATAGCATTCACCATGGTATCCTGAACATGTCCCGCCGCCGGGTGGACAACCATTCCAGCCGGTTTGTCAACCACCAGGATATGCTGATCTTCGTAAATGATAGTCAGGGGAATGTCTTGCGGTAAAGCACGGCAGGCTACTGGTTCCCGTTTGTCGATCTCTACAATATCTCCGGACCTTAACCGGTAACTGACCTTGGTATGGACACCGTTCACCCGGACCAGCTTGTCATCTACGGACTTCTTGATCTGAGAGCGGGATAAACCTAAATCCTTAAGGGAAAGATAGATGTCAAGCCTTAACCCCGCTTCATGAGAAGCAACGATGAATTCATCGCTTTTTCGTTCCTGAGAACCCATCGGTTTATCTCTCATGATGAGGTGATTTTTTTTAGCCCGTCCCTTATATATGGGAATTCTCCCTCCTCTATGGTTCTCATGTCAAAGAGAACCTCGTCTTCTGCAATGCGTGCTATTATCGGAACATCGAGCCGCCTCAGGCGTTCCTCAAGGCTGCTCGGCGACATGTGCGTTGATACGATACTGAGGAGCATTGTGGGAATCTCTTGGGCGGGAAGGGAACCCCCTCCTGACATGGAAAATCCTTTTGTCACGGAGATAGCCAGCCCTTCAAAATGCTCTTTTCTCAACATAGACAGAAGTTTCTTGGCCCGCTTGGTGACATCCGCGAGCTTTTCTGTCAATGCCATGAGAACCCTGAGACGCGTTACAGCCATTTCCGGTTGCAGATATTGCATCAATGTCGCCTCTAACGCAGCCAGAGTCAACTTGTCGATGCGAAGGGCCCTATTGAGGGGATTCTTCTTGATTTTCTGCAGAATGTCCTTCTGTCCGAGAATGACGCCCGCCTGCGGGCCGCCTAAAAGTTTATCGCCGCTGAAGGTAACGACGCCAACACCCGTTGCCAGCACATCGCGGACCGTGGGTTCTCTCTCCAGGCCGTAACGGTCCAGCTCTGCGAAACAACCGCTGCCCAGATCATACATCACAGGTATGCCGTAGTTTTTTCCCAGGGCGACAAGTGAGGCGAGATCCGTATCTTCCGTAAAGCCAATAATTCTGAAATTACTTGTGTGGACCTTCAGGATGAGCGCTGTTTCCGGGCCAATGGCCTTTTCATAATCCTTAAGGCGGGTTCGGTTGGTCGTTCCCACTTCATAAAGACATGCCCCGCTTTTTTCCATGACTTCCGGTATGCGGAATTCACCTCCAATTTCAACAAGCTCTCCCCTCGATACAATGACCTGCTTCCCCTCCGCAAGGGTGTTGAGCGCAAGCAGAACGGCAGCGGCATTGTTATTGACGACTAGAGCATCTTCCGCACCGGATAGCTCGCAGAGAATCTTCTGCACGTGGTCATAACGGAGTCCTCTTTCCCCTTTCACAAGGTCATATTCCAGATTCGAATATCCCCCCGCTATTTCCATGAGCCTCTGCAGGGCATCGGCGCATAAGGGCGCTCTGCCCAGGTTGGTGTGCAAAATTACGCCTGTTGCATTTACTACTTTGCGAAGTCTGTACTGATGAAGCCCATTGATGATTCGCATAACTTTATCAACGACCTCTCCCGCCGTGGGCAGGCGCATTCCTTTTGCATCCATCTGTTTATTCAGGATCTCCTGCCTCAGTTCTTCCACAACCGATCGGCAGATAGACTTGACTATGTATTTTGGGGTTCTGGCAAATGCCCCCTTTTTTTCCAGAGAGAGCATTACCTCGTCAATCTTGGGGAGACCCCTTAATAATGTCATTCTGTGGTCATCGAGCTTTTGTTTTGTCATGTGTCACGATGCGGCTCAACAAATATGATGTCTTGTACCTATAATACTATCCAGACCGGCAAAAATCACGAAAGTTATTGACTGCAATAAAAAACTCCCTCATCATGATCACCCAGAGATAACATCCTCGCTTCGTCAGGTGAAGATGAGATGGGCGATACTGTAAAGCACCTGCAAGGATAAAAGCAAGAATATTAAACCAGAGAGCCTGATAAAAAATCCCCCCATACTTCGCTCGTGATGCCCCAATATCCATATTCATGCCGAAGAGTTTCATGAGGAAATCATAGCGCAACCGATCCTTGAGCCGGAAAGATCGGGAGGCCATAATAGGCATTTCACCGCGGTTGACCTGCGAGATGTATTCCGCAATATTAAAGGTATTGGCATAGCATATACCGTTTAAATAGCCGATAGATCCGCTGCCTATACCGGCATATTCATCGTAATCCACAATATACTCGTCAATCATGGCGGCGTTTTTTGAAAAGCACCACGCAGACGAGTGCCGGTATGCCGGTATCAGCCGTTCTGCAATCCGGTGGTAGAATTGTTCCTCTTTTGCGTAATTGACATACCCGAACTTTTCACCGATCGCCTGACGGGTCGAATCTGAAACCATGAGGGGGTAGTATGTGATCTGGTCTATCCCTATATCCATAAGAATGTCCAGATCCCTCTCCAGCATGGTCATGGTCTGGGAAGGGAAATTGAAAATCATGTCCGCGTTAAGGGTGTCAAAATGCCCCAGAGTCTGCGATAGCCGGTGAGTTATGGCCTCGCGGCTCCCGTACTTGTCATATCTATCCATATCCCGAAGCAGTTGATCGTCAAAGCTTTGGACTCCGACGGAAAGCCGGTTTATGCCTGCGCGCTTGAGAGCGGAGATAGTTTCATCTGTGAGATGGTTCGGATTTGTCTCTACGGAGATTTGCCGAATGGAAAAACATTGCCGCGCCAGCTTTAGCGTCTCCTCGAGCTCTTCTACGAGGATGGTCGGTGTTCCTCCTCCCACGTAGATGCCGCTGAAATCATACCCCTTGCCCTTATAGAGCATGATTTCTTTCCTAAGGGCCTTGAAGTAATCGCGACAAAGGGCGCTGTCAAAGACGACGCGGTGGAAAGAACAGTAGGGACATAGTTTTTCGCAGAAGGGGATGTGTATGTACAAGAGGGGCAATTTGTTTAAGTTGGCGGAACCTATGATCGGTGCCCCACCGCTTTCAAATTTCATCAGTCTGGCAAACTCCTGCCTTGCCTTATTTGTTACGATTGCATTTATCAAGATTGCACTCTTACTTCTGCTGTTATTATAAATGGGTTCCCAAGTCTGTCCAAAAAAAATTAGCAGACATCCGTAAAATTATCAAGGGTATTTGAAGATCGCAAGAAACTTGAAATAATGGGTGCGGGATGCTATATAAAAACTTAAATAACTTGTGACGGGGAAAGTGATGTCTGATGTAAGAGTTCTTACACTGTGGAAGGATGACAAGATTAATGAAGAGGAAGCCCTCGTCCTGAGGAGGCTATGTGATGATATTCCGCTTCCCTTCGATGAAGAAAGAAAAAAGGAGATTAGGACCCTCGTCGACGCCTTCCTGTCCATGGATGAAGCTGCAGGTTTGGCGGCTCCGCAGATCGGTATAAGCAAAAAAATAATTATCTTTAGAAACAAAGGATTCAATGAGAAGGGCTGGTCAAAGGACGAAAGCGATTACGAGCTCTTGATCAACCCCCGTATTACTCAAGCCAGGGGTGAAATGGTGACGATGACTGAGGGATGTCTCTCATGTCCGGAAATCCAGGTCGAAGTTAGCAGATTTCCTGAGATCAAAGTCAGGGCGGTTGATATAAGCGGGCGCAGAATAAACAAGCGCTATACAGATTACGTTGCCCGTGTCGCACAACATGAAATTGACCACCTTGAAGGTAAGTTGATCATCGATTGCGAAGGCACACTATACATTCCGAAACAAAAACAAGAGTTTTTTGAAAGGACTTTTGGAAAGATAAAAGCAGTTAACGGTAACGGAATTTCCCGAAATATCTGATATTCCCCTTTCTTATCCGTGTTTCATAGCTTATTTTCTCCGCACCTAAAAGGAGCAGTCGCAAAATTATTTATGTCTTGAAATATAGTCTGGCCTGTGTTACTTATCCTGCCATTGGGTGAACCGGGCAGCATATAGGAAAAGCTGCTCTCTGCTCTGCTGACAGTATCCCATTGAATCGAAATGGACAATCTGCAAAAATCGCAAGAATCTCGTTGCAAGATCTACGGTTTTCAAGAAAACAAGTATTTTTCTTCGTAATTTTTATTCTCGTAATCTGGTCCCTCATTTACTACAAGTACTGGTTTTAAATTATAAAAAGGCTCTTTCATCGAACCAGCTTGACGGACAGGACTTGCACTATACAAGCCTGTCCACATCCCGGAGGAGAACTGTCAATGAAGAAAACTCCACTCTATGATCGTCACGTCACGCTCGGCGGGAAAATAATTGATTTCGGCGGCTGGGCCATGCCGGTTCAATACAGCAACGTAATTGAAGAGCACCATGCAACCAGGATGAAAGCGGGACTATTTGACATCTGCCATATGGGAGAGATTGAGGTCAAAGGACCTCAGGCTTTTGAGCTCTTGCAATGGGTATTGAGCAGAAATATAGAAGGACAGGCCATCGGACAGATCAAGCTGAGCGTCATGACGAATGAAAACGGTGGCATCATCGATGATGTAACGGTGTATCGCCGGGGAGAGGAGCATTATCTGGTCGTTACGAATGCCGGGACGAAGGACAAAGATTACTCATGGATTGAGACACAGAGAAAAGCAAGGGGACTATCCGATGTAGAGGTTGTTGATAATAGCGATCGAACAGGCAAGATAGATCTACAGGGACCCCTGTCGCGGGAGATTCTTCAGAATCTTACGTCAGATGATTTGGCATCTTTAACTTACTACCATGCCAAAGACACGAAAGTTATGAAAATACCGGCTCTTGTGTCACGCAGCGGTTACACCGGAGAGGACGGATTTGAGATCTATACGGAAAGCCGGAGGATAGGAGAAATCTGGGATAAACTTCTGGAGATCGGGACGAGCTTCGGACTTAAACCTGTTGGATTAGGCGCACGGGACACCCTGCGTCTGGAGGCCGGGATGATGTTATACGGAAATGATATGGACGAAACTATTACCCCTTTGGAGGTCGTTTACGGGTGGGTAACAAATCTGGAGAAAAACTTTGCCGGGAGTTCCGCTTTGAAGCGGCTGAAAGAAAAGGGCTTGGCCAGAAAACTGGTCGGCTTCGAGATGGAAGAAAGAGGAATAGCGAGACACGGGTACAAGGTGTTCAAGGATGCAAGTGAAGTGGGCGTCGTGACATCGGGGACATATACTCCTACCTTGCAGAAGGCGGTGGGACTGGCTTTTGTGCCCGTATCATACAGCAGGCCGGGCACGGATATTTTCATTCAGATCCGTGATCACCATGCCGGAGCGCGGATTGTAGAATTGCCTTTTTACAGAAGGCAGAAATGATGTTCTCGGAATATGCGGCAAACGGGGCTGAAGGCATAGGAAAATAGATTGAAGGGGGAGAATAATGTCAAAACCGAATCCAGCAGACAGAAGGTATTCAAAGGAACACGAATGGGCAATGGATAACAGGGACGGAACGATTAAGATGGGCATTACCGATCATGCTCAGGAGCTGCTTACTGATATTGTCTTTGTGGAGCTTCCGGCAATAGGGAAGAAAGTCAAGCAAATGGAACCGATGGCGGTGGTAGAATCCGTAAAGTCTGTTTCTGATGTCTTCTCGCCTGTGAGCGGAGAAGTCATAGAAGTCAATAAAGAACTGGAGGAGCACCCGGAACTTGTAAATCAGGATGCCTTTGGAAAAGGCTGGATAGCTAAACTTAAGATGGATGATCCGGCTGAATTGAATAACCTCATGGATGCAGCCCGCTACACGGAGATGATCAAAGAGGAGAAGCACTAATTTTCCATTCTATTGCGGCCCAGGCGCGGCAATCCCATCTCAGGATTGTTTCATCAAAGCCCCGCGATGTCAAACTACTCGAAGTATAGACCAGAGAAAGGATCGCGATATGGACTATGTTCCACACACCCCGGAAGATCAAAGACAGATGACGGAGATTATCGGCATCAAAACGGTGGATGAACTGTTCGCCGATATTCCCGAAAAATATAAATTAAAGGGGCTCCTTGACCTGCCTCCTGCCCTTTCCGAGCAAGAGGTTGCCGCGCTGATGAAGGGCATTAGTTCCCGAAACGCCGTTCCCCCGATTACCCTCATGGGGGCAGGGGTTTACAACCATTATATCCCGGCCGTTGTGGGCCATGTCATTTCGCGCTCCGAGTTCTACACAGCTTATACCCCTTACCAGGCGGAGATCAGCCAGGGAATCCTTCAGGCCATCTATGAATACCAGACCATGATAGCAAAGGTCACGGGCATGCAGGTCGCCAATGCCTCCATGTATGACGGCTCCTCGGCCATGGCTGAGGCTGCGGTACTTGCTGCCAAGACCTTAAACAGGGAGAAAATCGTCATTGTCCGCTCCGTCCATCCTGAGTACCGGCAGGTTGTCGCTACATATGCCTGGGCAAATGGATACGAGGTCGTTGAAATTCCTTATGGCAAATCCGGTCAGCTTGACAGGGATGCCCTATCTCATGCGGTGGACGATCGGACAGCAGCGGTCCTGGTTCAGAGCCCCAACTTTTTTGGAATCATCGAGGATATTGCCTCAATCGAGTCCACAGTGCATGCAAAGGGAGCGCTTCTTGTCTCAGGATTCACGGAAGCGACGTCTTTAGGTATTCTTAAGCCCGCAGGTGAAATGGGAGCAGATTTCGTCGTTGGAGAAGGGCAGAGCTTTGGAAATCCCATGAACTACGGAGGTCCCTATCTCGGGATTTTCGCCAGCACGCACAAATTTCTGAGGAAGATACCCGGCCGGCTGGCCGGAGCCACAGTGGACAAAGAAGGCAAAAGAGGTTTTGTCCTGACACTGCAAACAAGGGAACAGCACATAAGACGGGAAAGAGCTACATCGAATATCTGTTCCAATGAAGCCCTCTGCGCCCTGGCTGCTGCCGTCTATCTCGTCAGTCTCGGGAAAAACCTCAAAAAATTAGCGGAGCTCAATATCCAGAAAGCTAATTATCTGAAGCAGAGGCTCTCGGAACTCGAAGGGTGGGAAGTGGTCTTCCCTGCTCCTGTTTACAATGAATTCGTAATTCGCTGTCCTGATCCAAAGACGGTCAATCAGAAACTCGAAGCCGCAGGTGTCATAGGCGGATATGAGCTTGAAAAAGATTATCCTGAGCTGAGAAACACCCTTCTCTTCTGCGCCACAGAAATGCTTACGAAAAAAGATATTGACAGGGTGCTTTCGATTGTTGCTCAATAACATATAAGCCGGAGGGAATTCATGGAACTCATATTTGAAAAGAGCAGGCCGGGAAGAATAGCCACGGGAATTCCGAAATTGGATGTGCCCGAGGTGGCAGTTACAGATATTATCAACAAGAGTCTGCTCAGGGATGATGTGGACCTGCCGGAGGTGGCGGAGGTAGATCTCATCCGCCATTATACACAATTATCGAAACGGAATTTCGGTGTTGATGTGGGCTTCTATCCTCTCGGCTCGTGCACCATGAAGTACAATCCCAAGATCAACGAGGAGGTTTCTCGCCTGCCCGGATTTACAAGCCTCCATCCTTATTCCCCGGTTAAATTTTCCCAGGGATCATTACAGATCATGTACGAACTCAGACAGTATTTGAGCGAAATATTCGGTATGGCCGATTTTGCCCTCCAGCCCGCCGCAGGGGCGCATGGCGAACTCACCGGCGTTATGGTCATCAAAAAATATTTCGAGAGAAAAGGACAGAAGCGCTCAAAGATGCTGATCCCCGATACGGCCCATGGGACAAACCCTGCTTCGAGCGCATTGTGCGGCTATCATGTTGTTACCGTGCGGTCAAATGCCGAGGGAGGCGTCGATATCGGCCATCTTCGGGAACTGATGACGAAGGATGTGGCGGGGCTAATGATTACGAACCCCAACACCCTGGGCCTTTTTGAGAGGAATATTGAACAGGTTTCTGAAATTGTTCACAGAAGGGGAGGGATATTGTACTGCGACGGCGCCAATGCCAATGCCTTTATGGGAGTTACAAAACCGGGCGACCTGGGCATTGATGTCATTCAGCTCAATCTCCACAAGACGTTCTCGACACCGCACGGCTGTGGCGGCCCCGGAAGCGGGCCCGTGGGAGTTAGAAAAGATCTGGTTCGGTATCTTCCCGTGCCTCGTGTCATAAAGAAAGGGAGAAGGTATGACTGGAAGTATGACTTTCCGGACAGTATCGGACGGGTAAGGGCATTTTATGGAAATTTTAATGTGATGGTAAAAGCTTACACGTATATTCGGTCTCTCGGGCCGGATGGCTTGAAGAAGGCAAGTAAAACCGCTGTGCTGAACGCCAATTACGTTAAGGAGCGATTAAGAGCCTATTATGATCTTCCCTATGACCGGATCTGCATGCACGAGTGCGTCTTCTCCGGAAAGCGGCAGGTCAAGGAGAGCGGTGTCCACACCTCGGATATTGCCAAGCGTCTCCTCGATTATGGCTATCATCCGCCGACGATATACTTCCCCCTCATCGTACCCGAAGCCATTATGATCGAACCCAACGAGACGGAGAGCAAGGAGACCCTTGATGCCTTCTGCGATACTATGATTGCCATTGCCAGGGAGGCGAAGGAAAATCCTGATCTGGTCAAATCAGCGCCCCTTACCACCGCCGTGAGGCGCCTGGATGACGTCAAAGCTGCCAGGGAGCCTGATGTATGCTGGGGAAAAGCTTAAGCGAGGGACGAGACATAGGTTGATGTAATAAGGGAAGGAAGAAAGAAATGGACAGGGATAAACTCATCAGAAAACTTAAGACAGTCAAGAATCCCAGAGAAAGAGACAAAATTATTTGGGTTCTTGCAGGTAAGGAAAAAGACGTATCGGACGATAAGCCGCCTTCGGTGCAGTCGAGTAAGACTGACTCGACTCGTGTTCCGGAACAGATCGCAGGACTCCCCAAACTTCCCATAGATACCCGCAAACTGATCAACTATTTCGTTCCTGCCATTTTCCTCTTTTTCGGTATTGTAAATCTCGTGCAGGCAATACTGCATTTTATCCAAACAGGGCTGATTGAAGCTGCCTTTCCGCAGCTCATCATGGGGATCATGTTCTTCCTGTTCGGTTTTTTCAGTATCGCCAAGGCCAAAAAAAGGGTTCAGGGTGTGAATGCAGATAAAAAGGAAGCCTGAATGGTTAAAGGTAAAACTCCCTGCTTCGCATGAATTCCAACATGTGAAAGGGATTCTGTCGCAATTTAATCTCCACTCCATCTGTCAGGAGGCGCATTGCCCCAATGTCACCGAATGTTTTCATTCCGGAACGGCCACTTTTTTAATTCTCGGGAATATCTGCACGAGAAACTGCCTCTACTGCAATGTCCAGCACGGGACGCCCGAAGGATTGGATGAGATGGAACCGGAACGTCTCACCCAGGCGGTCAAAGAGCTGGGACTCCGGTATATCGTTATCACATCGGTCACGAGGGATGACCTCTCCGATGGAGGGGCAGGGATATTTGCCCGTTGCGTGGAAAGGCTATATCAGGAAGTGCCGGGATGCAGGGTGGAAGTGCTTATTCCGGACCTGCGTGGTAATTGGGATGCCCTGGAATGCATAGTCAAGAGCCGACCCTATGTGATAAACCACAATATGGAAGTCGTTCCCGCTTTTTTCAGCCATATCAGACCGCAGGGGAATTATCATCTGTCTCTGGAATTGCTTCATCGGATAAGCCAATACGGTGAGAAGGAAATTGTCGTCAAGTCGGGATTCATGGTGGGCTTCGGAGAGAGCTGGAGTGACATTATGGTATTGCTTCATGATCTGGCTGCGGTTCACTGCGAAAGGGTGACTATTGGCCAGTACCAACAGCCGACAAGCGATCACTGGCCCGTAATGAAATATTACCATCCGGATGAATTTGAAGTGATGAAAGGGATGGCACAGGAGCTGGGGGTGAAACACGTTGAATCGGGTCCCCTGGTGCGCAGTTCCTACCATGCAGCAAAAATCTCTCAGACTGAGTCGAGGAAGGCCTTATAGTGTCTGATACATACGATCTTATCATTATCGGAGCCGGTCCCGGAGGCCATGCGGCGGCTGAACACGCTGCCAGATGGGGAGCCAGGGTTGCCGTCATTGAGAAAAATCAATGGGGCGGCACATGTACCCACCGGGGCTGCATTCCGACAAAGGCACTCTTGGCTTGCAGCAGGCAGTACATGAACCTGAAGAAATTGAAGCGTCTCGGCATTTCCGCAGGTGAGGCCAGGGTGGATTTCGCCGCGATAAAACGCCATCAGAGGCAGATGGTTACCCTTTCCGCCAAGGGTGTCCAGCAATCTCTTGAGGATGCAGGTGTGGAGCTGAAGGCCGGAGAGGGGCATGTTGTTTCTCCCCGGGAGGTGGAATGGATGTCACTCCAGGGTCAGAGGCATCACCTGACTGCTGATAATATCATTATCGCCTGGGGTTCAGAACCGCTCCTGCCGCATGGTTTCCAGACGTCTCATAGAATTTTGACATCCGACGGCTTTCTCGCGCTTGAGACTCTGCCGGAAGCTGTCATCATTGTTGGGGGTGGCTTCATTGGGATTGAAATTGCCACATTCCTGGCTGAGCTTGGAGTCAATGTGACCATCGTTGAACTCTTGGATGGACTCCTCCCCCATGAGGATAGAGAAGCCGACGATTTGCTAAGGAATGATCTCATCCGCCTGGGTGTCGCCATTCACACGTCAACACGGATGGAGGCACTCCAGGAGACCTCAAACGGGGTTTCGCTGAAAGCGAATCAAAATGCAAAGCAACTTGAATTGACCGCCGATTGCGTCCTTATGTGTACAGGCAGGAAACCCCTTTTGCATGCGGAGGAATTGAATCGATGCAGTATTTTGCATGATCAGAAGGGTATATCTGTCGATGACCGCCAGATGACAAACGTGCGGGGTATCTATGCCGTCGGTGATGTGACCGGAGGTATCATGCTCGCGCACAGGGCTATTCAGCAGGGCAGATCAGTTGCAAGTTACCTCTATGGCGATCGCTCGATTACATACAGGGATAGCGCAGTACCTTCCGTGGTATATACGCACCCGAACGTGGCCCGCGTCGGACTCACGGAAAAGCAGGCAGGAGAGCTGGGTTTAAAGGTGGAAACAAAGAGGGTCGAATATGGGGCAAATATCATGGCCAGGACAGAACTCAAAGGGAACGGGTTCCTGAAGGCGGTCTTTTGCGGCGATATCTTAATTGGAGTAACGATCGTCGGAGACGACGCGGGTGAACTGATCGCTTCCATGAGCCTGGCCGTGGCAAACCGCATGGGGAAGAAGGAACTGAAAAACTGGATTATCCCCCACCCGAGTCTCAGTGAAATATTGCATGTGCTCTAAATCTTCTCTCTCAGTACCGAGTTTGATTACGATGATCGTGTAAAATGTCATGTCGAGTTCGGCCTGATTTCTTGTCGTCCTTTATCATTAGCGCGAAAGTGATATCTATCTCAGGCGCGCCCCTTAAAAATACCTGGTATTTTTGCTTAGATATTCCAGTATTGCATTAATAAAACCATATGTTGTAATTCTTATACTGATATTTCGAAGATGTGACCCGCTTGATCCGGAAACCCTGCAAAAATGAGTATGAATAATACGTGCGAATGTAAGACCTGTGGGGGATTGGTAACGATTAGAAAGATATGAAAGGAAATCGGCATGAAATGGTGCATTTTTGTCAATAGAAGGTGTCATGGCGAGGATTGCATGGGCTGGACAAGAGAAAATTGTTTTGTCTATCTATTGTTGCCAGTCGCTGATAGCGATAAACATATACAAACTGAATTGGATTGGTCAAAATATGAACCGTCAAAAATGACTGAAGAGAATTCGTCTGAAAGAAGTGACCATCAATTGACCTTTTTCGATGAACTTGAAAGGTTGATTATTCAAAAACACTCTGAATATAAGAAAATGTAATAGAGTGAATTTCTGTTAACGAGAATATCCGATAATATAGTCTTGTGTGAATCATGATCCGATAAATTTGGGCAAGTCATGGCTAACTTCTTTCTCTGACAGGCATAAAATATGTGACTTTTCGATACTCCCTTTTCCCCGCTCTGTCCTTGATCAATTCGCGGCGAATCCAAAAGAAGACATCCCTCATTGCAGTAACCATATTGAGAAATATGATGGTTTTTAGTCTTATTTCCTGATACATATATGGAGAGCAATCATCTGACGGCAGGAAGGAGAAAATACTGTACGGTCTGTTGGCTGCCGGTGAAAAACAAGTGAATCGGAAAGGGAGGAGAAGATATGGGATCGAGAAAGAAAGAGGCGCAAGAGCGACAAAAGGCGTATTTCGAACGACGGCTGGAGG
This sequence comes from Syntrophaceae bacterium, assembly GCA_003142295.1. GTDB lineage: Bacteria > Desulfobacterota > Syntrophia > Syntrophales > UBA2185 > Fen-1135. The sequence goes on along the minus strand of PLLV01000121.1, from coordinate 13,513 downwards.
AACGCCTGTCTTTCCTGTCTAAAAAGGGGATCGAATCTCCTGGGATCGATAAAGATACGCTCGTTAAAAAACTGCGGGCGAATATTAGGGCCATAAATGACAGACTGAAAGCGATCGCCGACAATGAAAAAAGGACGGAAGAGCTGGCAAAGATGAAGGCGGAAAAGACGGCTCTCCCGCCCCCGCCGAAAGATCAAGAAGAAGGCAAAGGCAAGAAATCAAAGGAAGCCCCTGAAGAGGGGAAGGAGAAAAAGAGAAAGAAGGAGAAGGAAAAAGGGCAGGATCAGGAAAAGAAGCCAGGGCAGGAGAAGGAACAGAAGCCGGAAGAGGAGAAGAAGCAGGAGAAGAAAAAGGAAAAGAAAAAGGAAAAAAAGCAAGAGCAGGAGGGATGATATTTTCCTGCCCTCTCGCAATGCCAAACCCCTGGTCAGGAATGGCAATTCTAAAGGTCCATATGACAATCGATGGAGGGCTGCTTGGAATTAACATAAGCTGCGGCGTTTTCACCGGCGAGGTAGCCAGTTGAAAAGGCAGCCTGAAGATTGTAGCCTCCTGTATCGGCGTCAATGTCTATTACTTCTCCGCAGAAGTATAGGCCCTTTATCTTGCGCGATGCCATCGTCCGCGGATCAATTTCTTTTAGGGATATGCCTCCGGCTGTCACAATGGCAGATGACATGGGAAGAGAATCTTTGATATTGAAGCGAAGAGACTTCAGATGATCGAGGAGTCTCTCACGCTCCACAGCGTTGATCTGGTATCCGGGCTTATCCGGGGGGATACCTGTCATCAAGACTATGGGATCGACCATCTTGGCAGGAACAAGACCTCTTACGATACTGCGGTACTTTTTTTTGCTGAAGCGGTCGAAATCCCGCTGAAGGCGCTTGCTGAGCTGTTTCCTGTCAAGGGCCGCTTTGAGATCTATGGAGACACTTACCGGTCCCCGCTCCAGGGCATCAACAATGGCCAGGCTCATAAGCAGTGTAACTGGCCCCCCGATGCCGAAATGGGTGATCATCATCTCGCCTATGCGACTTTCGACAACCGGCGGGAGTGGCCGCCTATTCCCTGTGCCGCGCCCTGTGTCACCGTTGGGCACAAGAGACGGATCAATTTCAGCCGCCCGGCACTGGAATGCCGTGAGACGGACATTCCTGAGGCTCACCCCCTGCATGGACTTTGCGATAGGGATCTCCTCGACAACAAGGGGCACTAATGCGGGGCGAAGTTTAATTATGGTATGGCCGAGGGCAGCGGCCATTGTATAGCCATCCCCGGTAGAACCGGTTGCAGGGTAGGTCGAACCGCCCGCAGCCAGGATGACAGCACCTGCCCGGCATTTGCCGTCCGCCATCATCACACCTGTTACCTGTTTGTTACGGGTTTGAACGCCCGTGACCCTGCTGTGCCAGCATATCTCCACACCGTAATCCATCAGATATTTCTTGAAGGCACTGACAACATCTTCAGCCCTGTCAGAAACCGGAAAGATCCTCCCGCCTCTCTCAATCTTTGTTTCCACACCATAGCGGCTCAAGAAGGGGACCAGATTTTCACGAAAGAAGTGATGAAAGGCCCCGTACAAAAAACGGCCGTTTGGCCCATACATAGAGATGAAGTGATCCAGATCCCTGGCATTTGTCAGATTACAGCGCGTCTTGCCGCTGAGGAGGATCTTCTGGCCGAGTTCCCCGGTTCTTTCCAGGAGGATGACATGAGCGCCCATTTCCGCAGCTCTCCCTGCGGCCATAATGCCGCTTGCTCCGCCGCCAATAACTATTACACTTTCTTCATGACGCATAGAATTAATGCAGTTCCAATGACTGCTCTTTACGTTTTATCATGTCGCGCCGGTCCTGATGCCGCGCCTCTTTTGGAGATCGGGTATCTTGTACGGAATTATGCTTTGCCAGCGGTAACATGAAAAGAAATAAAGGGTCAAGGTAATTCCTATAATGTTGCACCATGGCGCTTGTATTAAGAAATACCTTGTGTTATGAAGCGCAAGCAAGTGTATTTTCCGAAGCTTGCTTCCGTGTTAGAAAGCGATGGGGAGACTCTTTGCGCAGTTGTTTCTATAAGAGCAATCGGTCAAAATCAAGGAGCGTCATTTGCTGAATAATTTGTCCTTCCTGTGGACGATGACAACAAAAATTATTCTCCGGGTTCGTCCTGATGTTCATCGTCATCTGGGAGAATGGAAAAAACGGGCCGAGGAAATTCCTAATCCGGAGCTCCGTAAACAGGCCCTCATGAGTATCGAGACAAAGACATTCCATTGTGAAGGCGGGTCAATTTACGCCTTATTAGCAGGGGATCGCTACCATGAAGCGGTACGATTCATCGTCGCTTATCAGACCATCAGTGATTATCTTGACAACTTATGCGATCGCAGCACATCCCTTGATCCCGACGATTTTCGTGCCCTCCACGAATCAATGCCTCATGCCCTGACCCCCGATGTGTCCGGTGAGCCGTATTACCGGCTCCGAAATGAACAGGATGATGGCGGCTACTTGCTGTCTCTTGTTACGACCTGTCAGGAAATTCTCAAAAAGTTGCCGACATATCATGTAATCGCACCGGCCCTTCACGAACTTGCCGGCTATTATTGTGAACTCCAAGTCCACAAGCATGTGAGGATCGAGGAGCGTGTGCCGCGCCTGGCGGCATGGTTTGATACCTACAAGGATCATTTGCCTGAGATGAGCTGGTATGAATTTGCCGCGTGCGCCGGCTCCACTCTTGGTATCTTCTGCCTTGTTGCCCATGCTTTTCGCAAAGATTGTTCGGTAGAGCTGGTGGAGCGTATCAAAGATGCATATTTCCCGTGGGTGCAGGGATTACATATACTGCTTGATTATCTGATCGATCAGGAGGAGGATCGTGCCGGCGGGGATTTGAATTTCTGTTCATACTATCCTGACGGCAACGAAATGACGGCAAGGCTAATGCATTTTTATAAGCAGGCGGACCGGAGCATCTCCCGCCTGCCCAACGCACGCTTCCATCACATGATTAATCGCGGCTTACTCGGCATGTATCTCGCCGATAAAAAAGTGGATCAGCAGAAAGATGTGAGGAAGGTTGCAAGAAAGATGATCCGTCAGGGCGGCCTGGTTACCATTTTTTTCTTTTTGCACTGCTGGATATATAGACGAATAAGAAAGTAATGAAAAAATTGCAGAAAGATATTTTATAGAATCTCCTCACCGTTGCTGTGCTGACAGTAATATCTGAGACAGTAGGTTACAGTTTTGGCTTCCAAGAGAATTGTCTTCATTGTAAATCCTCATGCTGGTAATGACTCGACAGGCAGGCAGTGGCCCCGCATTCAGGCTATGGCGCGTGATCGGTTGGGTTATTTTACGTCATATCTGACCACGAAACCGGGAGATGCCACGAGGATGACCATGATGAGTTTCATTGAAGGAGCTGAATTGATTATTTGTGTGGGCGGGGATGGCACCCTTAATGAGGTAGTGAATGGATTTATGGACGAGGCTGGACCGATTCGGACTGATGCTTTGTTGGGGTTTGTGCCAACTGGGACAGGGTGTGATCTTATAAAGACCTTGCCCATCCCCGCAAAGATCGAACAATCTCTCGACGCGATTAGAGAAAGAAATGTAAGAGTAATTGACATCGGGCGGCTTCAGCACCGCAATGATCATGGACTTCCGGTGACCCGTTATTTCCATAATATCGTCAGTTTTGGCCTTGGTGGCGAGGTTGATGACCGCATCAACAAAAAAAAGAGCAAGGCATTCGGTCCCTTTATTTCTTTTATCTGGGAAACCATTGTTTCAGTCTTGCTCTACGATAAAAAAAGTATACGCATTCAGATTGACAACTCGTATGACAAGAAAGTCATTGCCTGGAACATAGCTGTGGCTAACGGTCAGTATCACGGCGGGGGCATGCGAGTGGCCCCTGATGCTCTCATTGATGACGGTCTATTTCATATAACGGTAATCGGAAATCTGAGTCTCGCTGAGGTCTTTTGGCATCTGCCCAAGTTGTATAATGGCCGAATCAAAGATATCAAAGATGTAACGATCCTGACTGGGAAAACAGTCAACGCATTCTCTGATGATCGCGTCCTGCTTGATTGCGATGGAGAACAGCCGGGCAGTTTACCGATAGTTATTAACATCATGCCTGCCGCTTTGAGAATGATTGCAAAAAAATCATAGCTTTAAGCCTCTCTGTGTGATATTCGTTGCGCAATTGATGAAAAATTACTCAACAACTGGGGTTTAATTCTCCATTCTTTTATCACGTGCTTCCTGTACGCATTGGGGGCATTAATTTAATCTCCCGTAATTGTATATAGTTAGTTTAATATCTCGGAATGGGCATCCATGTGGTATATAGATTGCACTAATAAATTCATTTAATATAAGAATCAGTTAAAGACAGCGGGAAATTCATATTCTAAAGAATATAAGAAGGAGGTTGCCTGGAATGAGACGTCTGATGGTATTGGTAGCAGTTTTTGTTTTCAGTGCTTCCGTCTTCGCTGTCGCTGTTGATGGACCTTCCCAAGCTCCTGCCAAGGCCGATCCGTCTAAGGCAGTTACTGTGAAACCGCCTAAGGAAACGAAGGTGAGCATAACGGGAATTGTTAAGGAGATCTCCGATACAATGATATTAGTTGAGCGTACCGTTAGAGGCAAAACGGAAACAGTGGAATTTGCGTTGGATAAACCCGTTGAAAAAATCAATGCCGGCGATAAGGTGAAAGTAAACTACTTAAAGAAGGACGGAAAGAATGTTGCTACCAGGGTAACTCCCGTTGTTGTAAGAAAGATAATAAGAAAGACGTCTCCCTTAAAGGAAACAAGACCATCGCCCGCTGAAACTCCGTCTTCCCCCAAATAAGATCCATAATTAATATTGTCTATTGTCTATAACTTAATGGCATGGAGATATAATCTCTGTGCCTTTTTACGTTTAATGGAATAATTGAGTTTTCCATTTTTTTCTGGTATGAGGATCAGGAGTTCGTAATCACTCTTGCAGGGTGCGCGTTTTGTCAACACTACGGGATGTAATCAAGAAGGCTAAATACCGCGTGTCGAATATGACCGTCAGGACGCGCCTGATTGTATTGACCGTTTTGGGCCTGGCTTTGACCATGACTATCTGGGGCTGGATCCAGTTAAGGGTGTTGGATGTAATTCTCATTGAACAGCAGGTCAAACGGCTTTATGACCTTGCGGAAACGGTCAGTACGTACTACCAGCACTTTCCGACCGGTAAAGGTTTATCTGCCCTCGATGATGCATTGGAAGACCACATAAAATCAGATGACAGGCTGGCGCGCATTGATCTTTTTTCCATTGTGAATGGCGAAGTGGAATATATTGTGGGCGCCGGGCGGGTTCCCTATGAATGGCCTGAAAACGTTATAAGCGCAGCCATTGAAAAATCAAAAACCCAGCGTGTTGAATTGAATACTGATGGAGGGCCGGCCCTGGGCCTGTTGTATCCGTTTCTATCAGAAAGAGACACGCAGGTTTTTGTCGGTGTGATTGTGTTTTCACAAACCAGATTTGAAATATTGGCCCGTGCGAAACGCCTGCTACTGTTCAGCACGATGGGCCTTTTATTCGCCATCCTGTTTGTCCTGGCCTTAAGTTACAGATGGCTTATCGGCAGGCCGCTGGGTGTCATTATTGACACCATTGATGACTTCCGTGCAGGCAAATACGTCAAGAGGATTCCCATTGCCAGGCTGGATGAATGGGGCCACCTGGCAGATCATTTTAATGTAATGGCCGACGAGATTGAACGGGTGCTGGCGCGGAATCAGGAGCTCCAAAGGCACCTGGAAGAGAGGGTGCAGGAAGCGACACACAATGTGGTTCAACTTCAGCAGCAGGTGAACCAGCTCCAACAGCTCACAGCCCTAGGTCATTTGACGGCGACGTTGGCGCATGACTTGGGCACCCCCCTGCACTCGATTGCGGGCTTGGCCAAACTGCTCCTGGAGCATGACGCATGGCCGCCGGACGTAGGCAGAAAACTGGAACTCATAGTTCAGCAGACGCAAAGGCTCAATACGGTCATTCAGAATGTGCGTCATGCCACGCGTCTTCCGGAGCCGCATTTTGAGGCCGTAAGCGTACCTGAACTTTTGAACGAGACGCTCCCCCTCGTCGAACCGCTGATGCAGAAATCAGGCATTCAACTCATTGTGGATGTGGATGAAAAAATCCCTGTTCTCTTCGTTGACAGATATCGTGTTCAGACAGCTCTATTTAATCTCATTCAGAATGCCCTGGAGGCCATGTCGGGAGGAGGGAAGATTTCCGTTACAGCTAGAGCTGTACCGCAAAATAATGCTGTGGCTATTACGGTTCAGGACAACGGTCCAGGCATTCCGCCTGAATTATTGGCAAGGGTCTGTGAGCCTTTCTTCAGCACCCATACGGATGAAGGTCTGCGCGGTCTGGGGCTTGCTATTGTACAGGATATCGTCAAGATCCATGGCGGCAAGATCGAGATGAAGAGCAGTCCCTATGAGGGCACTCAAATCGTTCTATTCTTCCCGATTGTTGAGAATGTGACGTCCATAGAAGTCTCTCATGATGCGCCATCTCTCAATAAGCCATAGCGCTGAATTTTTGTCCTCAGCGTCTTTCGGTCAATTCCTAAAAGTTGAGCCGCCTGGCTCTGGTTCCATGACGTGGTTTGCAGCGCCTGGATGATCTGCTTTCGTTCTGCTTCTTCCAGAGGTGGTAAAAGAGGAAGTGTCTCATCACGCCCCGGACGGAATCTTTCCGGAAGGTGTTCGGGGAGGACCACCATAAAGGGTGAGAAGAGCAGTGTCTGCTCCAAAACATTTTGCAGCTCACGGACATTGCCGGGCCAGTCATAGGCTATAAGAAGCTCCATAGCCTCATCGGAAATGCGGACGGAAGGGTATCCAATCTTTTTCAGGAGGGATTCGATTAACTGCGGCAGATCTTCCTTATGTTCCCGTAAAGGGGGCATATGCAGACGCACAACGAATCGATAGAGAAGGTCCGAGCGGAACGTGCTCTTTTTTACCTCCTCATCGATATTTCTGTTCGTAGCCGCCACTACCCGGACGCTGAAGTGCCGTACTTCGTGACCGCCGAGCCGCCGGACTTCTCCACCCTGCATGAAGCGCAAGAGTTTTCCCTGGAGAGATGGCGACATTTCCGTAATTTCATCAAGAAATATGGTTCCGCTGTTAGATGAAGCAAGCAGTCCTTCGTGTTTATGGTCCGCTCCTGTATACGCCCCTTTTTCGTAGCCGAACAATTCTGAATCCAGAAGGGTATCAGGAATAGCGCCGCAATGAACCACGACAAAGGGCTTGTCTCGCCTCGAGCTCAACTGATGAAGGGCTCTTGTTGCGAGTTCTTTTCCTGTGCCGCTTTCGCCTTCGATTAATACACTTGCATCCGCATCCGCTATGCGAGCGATCTGCTTATAAAATTCGACCATGGTAGCAGAAGAACCGATAAATTGCGGTTCACCTGATATTTTCGGCTGCCCTTGCATGCGGCGCTGTCGCAGTTCCCGCACTTCGAGAACTTTTTGCACCATGGCACGAATGGCTTCAGGGGAAAAGGGTTTGCTGATATAATCCCATGCACCCAGTCTGAGTGCCTCCATGGTGGTTTCCAGTGATCCGTAAGCGGTCATCAGGATAACGGGCAGGTCCGGCCATTTCTCACGCACATGACGGAGAAACTGAAGCCCGTCAATTTCAGGCATTCTGATATCTGACATGAGGAGATCGTATTGAGACAGCTCTCTTTTCAGGGCCTCTTTCCCGGATGTAAAAGTATCCACCCTGTGGCCTTCACGCGACAGTGCCTCCTGTAAGAATTCACAGGCAACAGCATCATCGTCAATTACCAGAATACGGGCGTGTTTCATTATTGCTCAGAACCCTTTTTGCGCAATGTAATTTGCCAGATCTGCCACGCGGCAGGAATATCCCCATTCATTGTCGTACCATGCAACGACTTTGGCCATATTGCCCCGAAGGACCTGCGTAAACTCCATATCTACTATCGAGGAATGCGGGTTTCCCTTGAAGTCCGTGGAGACTAAACCTGATTTTTCACATGCCATGATACCCCTGAACTGCTTCCTGCTTGCGGTTTCGAGGACTTTTTTTAGCTCTTCCGTTGTTGTCTTGCTGCCGAGTTCCGCAACGAAATCGACGATCGAAACAGTCGGCGTGGGCACGCGAAGTGAGTAACCGTCAAAGAGACCGGCGAGATCGGGAATCACCAGAGACAGCGCCCTTGCTGCACCGGTCGTGGTCGGTATGATATTTTGCCCTGCTGCGCGGGCCCGCCGCAGATCTCTGTGAGCAAGATCCAGGATACGCTGGTCATTGGTGTATGAGTGAACGGTTGTCATCATGCCTTTCTTGATGCCGAAGGTCTTGTGAACGACAAACACGGGCGGTGCCAGGCAGTTAGTCGTACAGGAGGCATTAGATACTATGTGATGTTTCCCGGGTCTGTAGTCTTTGTGGTTGACGCCCATGACCACCGTAATGTCTTCTTCCTTTGCCGGGGCAGTGATGATGACCTTCTTTGCCCCAGCGTCGATGTGGGCTGACGCTTTGGGACCGGTCAGAAACAGGCCTGTGCTCTCAATAACTATATCGACGCCTTCATCATCCCACGGAATGGATGATGGGTCGCGAAATGCCAGATTCTTGATTACATGACCATCAATAACGAAGCTGTCCTTTTTGACCTTTACTTCGCCAGGATAGCGTCCGTAATTTGTATCATATTTGAAAAGGTGGGCGTTGGTTTCCACGTCAAAGAGGTCGTTGATTGCAGCAACGGAGAGAGCCCTGGGATACCTTTCGATGACGGCTTTCAGCACCTGCCGGCCTATTCGTCCAAACCCATTTATGCCAAGGCGAATCATTGGGTTCTCCTTTCAATTGTCGTCAATGCGATACTTGTGCGCAGCCATCAGATCACATTGTATCTGCAATGTCTTGTGATGTCTGGCATTATCCAGGGCGATGGCGCTTAGATTGGCAACTGCCTCCAAATACTTAATTTCCTGATCATTAAATTTATGGATGCTTTCCGAGTATACCCTAAGAACACCGATGGCATTTTTGCGGAGCAACAGTGGAACAACAAATACCGATTTAATGCCTTCTGCTTTTGCCTTTGCTCCGTACTGGAAATCCTTGTCGGTCTGGACATTCTTCAACCACACGGTCTCACCTGCAAGGACCTTCTGATCCAGTCCACTTTCCTTTATCAAGATAGGCCCTTTATGAAGGTAATATTTAGAGAGCCCGTGGGCAGCACCAAGGACAAGCTTTTTCTTCCGTAAATCCAGGAGTCTGATACTGCACGCCTTAACGTGCATAGCACGTGTTACGCACTGGACAATCTTATCCAGAACAGTGGATGGGTCCAAAGAGGCGTTGATAACCCTGGCTACTTCGTATAAGGCAGAGAAGTAGTCCGTCTCCTTTTTTTTCATATTCCCACCTCCTTAAATTATAGAAAAACCTGCTGATAATTTCTCAAGTGAAAATAATTCCATAGCGAATTGATTGAGTGAATCTAACCTTATTGAATGGAATTCGTCAAATGAAATCAATAGACCGATTGAAACCTGCCTGTCGGCTTTCTCTCAAAAAAAGACTTGTGAACTGAGGCGGTGATGGTGTCACGAGCGACTTTTCAGCGATACGGCGGTCTTTCCTTTTCCGGCCACCATACGGAAGCCCTGTTCCAGGAGTTTTGTAGTATCTCGTGCCCTGATTCTGGGATTTTTCTCACCCATTACAACAGCAATGAGTCTTGTGTCCCCCCTCTTTGCCGTAGCAACCAGGTGAAATCCGGCAGCGCGGACAAAACCCGTTTTCAATCCATCCACATCCTCACATTGCCTGAGCAGGGTGTTGCTGTTACGCTGGGTAATGTTGGCGAATGTATATTCCTGCATGGAATGGATTTGCAAAGCCTCCGGGAAATCCCTTATGTAAGCGCGCGATAGCTTGAGAATGTCCCGGGCGGTAGTAACCTGCCCCCTCGCCGGAAGACCATTCGGATTCACAAAATGACTGCGTTTCATATCGAGGACCTTTGCCTTGGCATTCATCATCTTCACAAAACCATTGATGCTGCCACCAAGATGTTCAGCTATGACAACACTGGCGTCATTTGCAGAGACAACGGCCATGCCCTTTATAAGATCGTCCAGCACAGCTTCGTTCTCATCGACAAGGTACATACTCGATCCCCCGGTAAGCTGGGCGGCCATACTTATTCTTACCCTGTCTGAAGGATGAATTTTCCCTTGCGTGATTGCCTCGTGTACAAGGTACAGGGAAAGGATTTTGGTCAGTGAAGCAGGTTGCATGGGCCTGTCCGGATTTTTTGTATAGAGGATACTACCGGTGCTGTCGTTGATTAGAATAGCAGACTTAGCTTTCAGTTTAATGCGGGGCGCGGCTGAGAGGTCTCCCTCAAAAAAGAAAAAAGACGCGACAACAAGCAAACACAGGCACGAAGCAGATTTTCTTATATTCAATGACAATGAATGCAGTCCTCAAAAGATTTGATTACGGATAAACTTTTACAAAAGTTTTCTTTGCGAGGGTGTTCCCTCAAACTTGTTTTTCAAATTAACATATTAATTCAAAAAAATCCATCAAAGATAGATTTCGAAAGAGCAGGTTTAGCCGGGGTTTTCAAAGGTTGGAGAGGATCTATCGGTATGGGGAATTATAAATTCAATTAAGGGCGGGATTCATCATGGATGGATCCATGCAATTGCAGGATATGATCCACTGCCTTCTCCACGAGGGCCTCGGCATCGGCAGAAAGGTTGCGATGAAAATCAAAGTCATAACCGCGGATAGAAACGATATGCCCTGCAGGTTCTCGATGGTACAGTGACTTGAGAAGTGCAAAAAGCATTGCAGGTGTAAGATGGTGAGTGAAGGTGGCAGGAGTAAAGTCCGGAGATACTGGGGCGCAATAGAGACTATCCACGTTATCATAAACGTGCGCATCCACAAAGATGACCTTGTCGTAAACAGCTATCACGTCCATTAACTCTGGCGCCAGTTGAACCAGAAATATGGAATCTATTTGTGCGCCAAGTCCCTCTAACCCGGTCTCGTCTTCGTGTAACATCCCCTGACCCAGGCGCCGCCTGAGATCATTGACCACATGATATGCAACGCCGTCATCGGCGCGGTCTATATTGCCAAAACCAATAACCAGAGTCCGAGTCATCATGCCTATAAGCGCAAAAAAGTTAAAAGCGGGTGAACTAACTGCGTTCACCCGCTTGTGTTAAACCCGTTGAGATCAGATTTTCATATTACCGGGAAATTCGATCCAGCACTGTGCCGTCCGCCGCCATAAGAGTGACTTCCAGGGGCATTTTCCCTATGGCATGTGTCGCGCACGACAAGCATGGATCATAGCAACGGATAGCGGCTTCTACCCGGTTCAACATACCTTCGGTGAGCTTCGTGCCATCAACGAAGGCTTTTGCGACCAGGTCCGAGGCTGTTTGCATGGCCCAATTATTGTTGCCTGTGGCCACGATGAGGTTCACCCTGGTCAACTGGCCATTCTCGTCCGTACCGTAATCGTGGAAAAGTGTCCCTCGAGGGGCCTCAATCACGCCAACCCCCTGGCTCGGGAGCTGCGTATGTGTCGGATAAGTGCGGATATCGTTGGACATGATATCCGGATCGTCCAGCAACTGAGCAACGCGCTCTAACGCATAGACGAGCTCGATCAACCGTGCATAGTGATAATAGAGAGAGCCTTCCACAGGCTTGCCGCCATTGATCTGCTTGAAGAGTTTGAGTTCCTCGTTTGCCAAGGGTGTGCCGATCTTATCCGCAACGTTCAAACGCCCTAACGGGCCTACCCGATAGGTTCCCCCCGGCCAACCGAGCTTGCGCAAGTAAGGATACTTGAGGAAAGACCAGGACTCCACATGCTCAGCTACATATGACAGGTAATGATCCGTCTTGAACTGTGCCACAAAGTTGCCCTCAGCATCCTTTACCCGGATCTCACCATCGTAAAGCTGAAGGCCGCCTTCCATGTCTACCAGACCCATATAGTTGGAAGGGAAGGATGCAAACATGGAAGCCAGTTCTTTGTTGGACCCCAGCCAGTCCTTGCCGATGCCCACCGCCACCTTGGCGATACCGACCATGGTATCGAACTCGGCGAGTATTTCATCGCGATCCTTGGGGGAAAGAGGTGCGTTAACCCCACCAGGAACAGCAAAATTGGGATGTACACGCTTCCCACCCAATCTTTGAATGATCTGCTGACCCCATCGGCGCAGGTTCACGGCCTTCAATGCCAGTTCGGGGTTCGCTCCGATGATCCCGAAAACATTCCGAATGGCCGGGTCAGCATCAAAACCCAGGACCAGGTCAGGCGCTGCCAGGTGGAAAAAATGCATCCCGTGGGACTGCACAAATTGCCCCATATGCAGCAACTCGCGCAGCAGCTTGGCAGGCCGCGGCGGTTCCACACGGGCGACGCCATCGCAGGCCTTCGCTGAGGCCAGGTGATGGCTTACCGGACAGATACCGCAGATGCGCTGAGTAATTTGCGGCATCTCAAAGTATGGGCGACCTTCAGTAAATTTCTCTAAACCACGGAATTCATCGACATGGAAGAAGGAGCGATCTACCTTGCCTTCTTCATTCAGATGGATCGTGATCCGCCCATGACCTTCGATGCGTGTTATAGGTTCAATGGTTATCTTTCGAGCTTCCATGGATATTCTCCTCTAATCATATGTAAAAAGTTCACGTGGCAAAACAATAGGCACTCGCCCGGCGAGTAGTTCTGTCAATGCGTACCAAAATGCATCAGCCCTCGGTGGGCAGCCGGGAATAAAGAGATCAACCTTTACTACTTCACCAACGCCTGTAACCATTTCAAGGGGCTTCCCAAGCTCCGGAGAGTCAGGGATGAGTCCGTCCACGACGCTTTCCGTATCCAGATACGCGCGCTTCAGTGCCTCATCTGTGCCGCACAAGTTGCGCATAGCAGGGACACCTCCAAAAGTAGCACAATCACCAACTGCGATAAGTATCTGACAACGCTCGCGCATTTGCTTAGCGACTTCGATGTTGTGAGTGTTGCAGATGGCCCCTTCAAGTATACCAACAGTTACACCCTCTTTGGGTGGATGTTTCAGGTCCGTCACAGGACTCGACGTAAATTCCACCAGTTCCAACAATTTGACAATGCGTTCATCAATGTCTAAAAAAGACATATGACATCCAGCACATCCAGCCAACCAGTCAGTGGCGACTTTAACTCTTGCCATCGTCCATTCTCCTTTCACTTGAGTTCCTGGGTTGCGCGAGCCGAAATCTCGCCTAGCGAAGCGCCAAGCTTCTTGCCCAGTTTATCTGCCAGCAAGGAGATGACTTCCCAGTCTGGCTTAGCTTCGCCCGCAGGTTCTACAGCTTTGTTAACTT